>NZ_JAQQDU010000119.1:0-23289 GCF_046027825.1 Paraburkholderia sediminicola | reverse complement strand
GCAGAGTCCACCGTCACCGCCCACATCGGTTCGACGAATTTCCAGGTCCATTTCGACGACGGCAAGCACGCGTGGCTCGCCGACGAACCCGAGTCGCTTGGCGGCGGCGATCGCGGGCCCGCGCCCGTCGCGCTATTGCTGTCGAGCCTCGGGGCCTGCACGTCGATCACGCTGAAGATGTACGCTCAGCGTAAGGGCTGGCCGCTCGCCGACGTGCGCGTGACGCTGTCGATCGAAACCGGCGAGGCGGGCTCGACCATCGACCGCAAGATCGTGCTGGAAGGCGATCTGTCCGACGAGCAGCGGGAACGGCTCTTGCAAATTGCCAATGCGTGCCCGGTTCACAAGATCCTCACGCATTCGATCACGATACGTTCGGGTCTAGCCGTCGCGTGACGCCATACGGCCTCACGCGACGGCAGGTTGGCGCGATAGCTCGCTGAGCGCGACAATGGCGGGAACCGGCTCAATTGGGCTGAACGTTATAGAACGCTTTCATAGGAAGCCGTCGTTTTGAATTTCGAACACCTTATCCAGATCAACGATCCGTTGAATCCGTTTGTCGACTCGATGACCCGCGAGCAGTTGTGGGAGGGTCTCGTGCTGCGCGCCGAACAGCCGCAACTGTTCGTGATCGGACTCGACAGTTGCACCATCCTTTCACGCGAAGGCGACACGCTCGAGCGCGAACTGCACTACGGCCAGGCCACCGTGCGCGACCGCGTCACGTTGCGGGATCGCCAGAGCGTGCGCTACGACATTCTGCCGACCGCGGATTATGTCGGCGGCTCGCTGACGATGACGATCGAACAGCCTGACGAACTGCAGTTGTTCCTGCGCTTCGAATACACGACTACCCTGCCCGTCTCCAACGACCAGGACGCTGTGACGACGCAGGAAATCGTGAAGTCGGCATATCGCGAGAACGATATCGATACCGTGCGTCTGATTCGCCAGTACGTGCAGGCCAAGCAGGAACCCGGTTCGTTGCATTGAATCGCGTGCGGGCGCTCCGCCCGCACCGTTGCGCTGCGTGAGGCCGCCATGTCGAAGGCGGCCTGCCTTCCCTTGTCGCTTTACTCCCCCACCATTCAACTATCGAAAGTCGAATCCGATGAATTTCTCTTTCTTGTAAATGGGAATGGTTATCATTTAGAATTAATCCATCGAATCGACCAACAGCAAAAACGAATGACCGATCTCAACCGCCCTTCCACCCTCAGCCTGCGCCGCCCGACGGCCGCGCTGACCAGCCGTCCGAAAACATCGACGGCGACGGCAACCGCCGCGAAGCCCACTGCGGATCGCGCCAACGGTTCGGGTGACACGGCGGATCGGGTCGTACGCAGCGACGCACTGCTGCAAGGACATAGCCACGTCAGCATCCTGCATAACGGCGAGACCTACCAGTTGCGAGCAACGCGCCTGGGCAAGCTGATCCTGACGAAGTGACAGGCGAAAACGAATAGAAGGACGTACCGGGTATTGTGGGGACCACCTCCTCGAGAGGTGTTAGGCAGTAGCCAGCCACGACGGCTTGCACGTGAGAACTAGACCCCTTCGTGCAGACACTAAGCCAGCCGTCGCAGCAAGCCAGGCCGCTTTTTTTGGTTCTCACCCAATGCGGATACACGAAACGACGTGTGTCGCAAACAAGTAAATTAAAAGCCGTGGGATGGTGTCATCTCCACGGCTTTTTGTTTGGCACGGCGCCGATCGGGTGTCGATCGCGCGTTGCAGCGTTAAGACTTACTTCGACGCCCAGCCCCAGAACATCAGCCACCATGCGCTATCGACCACCGCCAGCGCCGCGACGAACCACATCATCGCGAGGCCGCGTTGAACGAAGCGCGCGCTATAGCGACGTGTGACGAGCCAGGCGAGCCAGGCGCTCCACAGGTTGGCAATCGCCAGAATCGCAATGCGCATATCCGACGCCCACCACAACGACACATGTTCCGCACGCAGCAGCGACAGCGTAGTTGCCGACAAACCGAGAAACACGCCCGCGCCGGCAATGGGGATCAGGCCTTGCGTCAAATGATGCAGACGCACGAAGTTGAAACGCCCCAGCGTGCGCGTCGCGCCCATCAACAGCACCAGCAGCACCGTGCCGTACACCAGCGCCGTGGCGAGGATGTAGGCGATCACCATCGTGCCGTCGAGCCACGAAAACACGTCGTTCTGCTCGGGGTAATGCGTGAACAGGAACCACGGCGCGTTGGTGTCGAGCGGCCAGGTGATGTCGTGATCGACCAGCCACGTGGCGAAGAACATCTTCAGGTCGATGAACCAGCGCGAAGCGGTCCAGTGAAACGCACCGATCGCAATCCCGAGCAGGCCGTACAGGATCAACGCGGTATCCCACACGTTCGCCTGCTTGTCGCCGAGCTGCACGACTTCGGACGACGGCGCGCGCCACGTCAGCGCGATCGCGTCGCGATGCCCGCTGCAACGGCCGCACATATGGCAGTCCGATGCGCCCTTCATATTGCGCAACGGCACCAGCGGCGCGCAATTGATCGGAATCACGCGATGCCCATGTTCGCCGTCCTTGTACGAACGGCGCCACGCATCTTCATCGACTTTGTAGTGGAACGGCGCGAGACGCGCCAGTAGCGAAAAAACCCCGTTGACGGGGCACAGATACTTGCACCAGACACGCTTCTCGCGCCCGTATAGCAAGCCAATGATCATCGCCGCGAAGGTCGAGCCGCCGAGCACGAGCAGCACCGCTTTCGGATACTGGTAGACGCTGACCATCTGACCGTAGATGGTGGTGATACCGAACGCGACGAACGGCCAGCCACCCCAGCGCATCCAGCGTGGAATCGCCCAGCCGCGGCCGTACTTGCTGGCGAATTCAGCGAGCGCGCCTTCTGGACACAACACGCCGCACCAGACACGGCCGAGCATCACCATCGACAGCAGCACGAAGGGCCACCAGATGCCCCAGAACACAAACTGCGCGGCGAGCGTCAGGTTATTCCACAGATGCGCGGTGTCGTCCGGCAGCGGCATCGCCGCCGGCACGAGAATCAGGAAGGCGTACACCGCCACGACGACCCACTGAATGCCGCGGATCAAGCCGCCGTGACGCTGCATCCACTGCCCGGCCGCGGCAAGGCGGCCCGGGCGGGTCATGACGGTGCTCATGCTGCGCGCCCTGCGGCTTGCTGCACCGGCTTGCGATTCGCACGGCGGACCAGCAAATAAACGACCGCCCAATACACGGCGTACGCAATCAGATTCATCAGCGCCGGGTGGGCACGATAACCGGTGAGCGTCGCGACCAGCGAACCGAAGGTGCTAGAGTCGTCAAGGATTGCTGACGAGTTCCACATCTGATCGACGATCGTCGGCAGGATTTCCTTGTCGATCAGCTTATCGACACCGGTCTGGAACAGGCCCGCGCCGAGGAACAACAGCATGATTTCAGTGACGCGGAAGAAGAGCCGCCACGAGAAGTATTTGCCGCCCAACTGCAGCACGTAGAAGGTCAGGAACGCGAGCCCGAGGCCGATCAACACCGCGAGCATCTGACTGCCGTCCACGTGACCCGATTGGCCAAAGCCGAGACCGTACAGGAAGATCACCGTTTCACTACCTTCGCGCGCGATCGCCAGTGCGACCAGCAAGGCAACGCCCCACCAGTTCGAATCGTGCTTGCTCTTTTGCAACGACTGTTCCATGTCGCCCTTGAGGGAGCGACCGTGCTGCTTCATCCACAGCACCATCTGCACGATCAACACACACGCGACCAGCACCATGGCGGTCTGAAAATAGTCCTGCGCGTCACCGGAGAGCACTTCGGTGAAACCGACCAGCGCCGCGCCCAGCGCAACCGCCGCGATCACACCGGCCGCGACGCCACCCCACAGGTACGGCAAACCGCGGCGCGCATCGTCGTCGCCATTTTTCAACCACGCGTACAGGATGCCGACGACCAGCAACGCCTCGACACTTTCCCGCCACACGATGAATAGAATCTGACCCATCCAAGCTCTCCCTTCTACCCTTCTGCTACTGCGGCGAACGCTTGCCCCGTCTGTTTGCCCAAGGCATGCGCTCGCGTCCCAAGCCGCTACTTCGCGACGATCACGCCTTGCGCCTGCTGATGGAAATCGTCGAAGAACTTGTATTCGCCCGGCTCCAGCGGCGCAATCACGACGAACGACTCCGCGCCCGGCGCCAACACCTTTTCTTTGCGCAACTGCACGCTTTCGAACTCGGCCGCGCCCTTGCCGGTATTGCGCACTTCGATCTTGATACGCTGCCCCGCCGGTACTTCGATGCGAGCCGGATTCAGCTTGCCGTCGGTCATTTCCAGCTTGAAGGTCGGCAGATCCGCTGCGTGCGCGGCGCCCGCCAGCATGGTGGTCATAGCGAGGATCGCGATCTTTCGGTTAATTCTCATTAGCCTTTCCGGGAAACGCGGTGCGGCGGATTTCGTTGTCCGCGCGCCGCCTGCTGCATTCAGTCATTCAGCCCGGCACTCACGCGTGGCCACAAGCGACGCGTGGCGAACCGTGATGAGCTGCGTCTGCGGTGATCAGTAACCGCCCTTCTTGCCGATACCCGCGTAGGTGAAGTCGTATTCGAGCGTGATCGGCTTGAACCACGGACCCACGCCGGTTTCCTTGTCGACGTGACGGCCGAACGCCATGTGGCCGGTTTGCATCGGCGCTTCGACGATCATCTTCAGGTGGTACTTGCCCGGGCCTTGCAGCTTGACGTTGTCGCCGTAATGCGGACCGTCGTTCGCGACCATCGCCATCATGTCGCCCTTCTGGGTCTGATTCGAACCGGCTTTCGTCAACTCATAACGAACTTGCAGATACGGCATCCAGTCGCCTTCGGCGAAACCGGTCGGATTGTTCTTGACCGCGTGAATGTCGGCTTCCAGGTGGATGTCCGAGTCCGACGCCTTGCGCATCATGCCTTCGGGTTCCATCGTGATCGGCTGCAGGTAGACCGCGCCGATTTCCATGCCGCCCTGAATCTGCTGCTTGCCGATCGGGTATTCCGCTGCCGTTGCGGAAAGCGCCGCTACTGCCGCCACCGCTGCTGCGCCACCGCGCACAAATGAAGAA
Organism: Paraburkholderia sediminicola; assembly: GCF_046027825.1. GTDB lineage: Bacteria > Pseudomonadota > Gammaproteobacteria > Burkholderiales > Burkholderiaceae > Paraburkholderia > Paraburkholderia sediminicola_D. The sequence continues at coordinate 18,196 of NZ_JAQQDU010000119.1, read as the reverse complement.
ATCCGCATTGAAACTCCTTGTTTTTATCAGACTGGAATCGAACCCATTGGAACAGTGCGTTGCGCATGCGTTTTATGCCGCGATCCGGGCGCTCCTGAGCAGGCACGGCGGATCGTAAGTTTCATTACTAACGTTAATGCGAACCATTCTCAATATTGGTCGAGTTTATCACTGATTGGTAGGGAGAACAAATGCGGGCGCGCGCAAAGCCTTATGGCAGCGGGGTCTTCAGGCTGCCTTAAGGAAAGCGCGGGTGAAGGTGTTGGCGGGGTGTAAGGCGCAGGAAAGACAAGACGCGGCACATTGCCGCGCCTTGTGCAGGAGGGAGGGTTTAGTTGACGCCGGGAACGTGGTCGCCGACGTTCGCGCCGAATACGCGTTGCCGCAGCAGCGCCAGTTGGTCGCGAGTCTGAGCGGCCTTTTCGAACTCGAGATTCTTCGCGTGCTCCATCATCTGTTTTTCGAGGCGCTTGAGTTCCTTGGCGAGCTGCTTCTCGGACATGTCCTCGAATTTCGCCCGAGTCTGCTGTTCCTTCAGCTCGGCACGGGCATCGTCGACGTTGTACACGCCGTCGATAATGTCGCGGATCCGCTTGACCACGCCGCGCGGCGTAATGCCGTGCTCCAGGTTGTAGGCGACCTGCTTGGCGCGCCGCCGCTCGGTTTCGTCGATGGCGCGGCGCATCGAGTCGGTCACCCGGTCCGCATAGAGAATCGCCTTGCCGTTCACGTTACGCGCCGCCCGGCCGATGGTCTGGATCAGCGAGCGCTCGGCGCGCAGGAAGCCTTCCTTGTCCGCGTCGAGAATCGCGACCAGCGAGACTTCCGGAATATCCAGCCCCTCGCGCAGCAGGTTGATCCCGACCAGCACATCGAACGTGCCCAGTCGCAAGTCGCGGATGATTTCCACGCGCTCCACCGTATCGATGTCGCTGTGCAGGTAACGCACCTTGACGCCGTGGTCGGCCAGAAACTCGGTGAGCTGCTCGGCCATCCGCTTGGTCAGCACCGTGACCAGCACGCGGTCGCCGACTTTGACGCGCTCGTTAATCTCGGCGAGCACATCGTCGACCTGGGTGCGCGCCGGACGCACCTCGATTTCCGGATCGACGAGGCCGGTTGGACGCACGAGCTGCTCGGCCACCTGCCCTGCCGTCTTTTTCTCGTAGTCCGCCGGCGTGGCCGACACGAACACGACCTGGCGCATCTTGCGCTCGAACTCGTTGAACTTGAGCGGGCGATTGTCGAGCGCTGACGGCAGGCGAAAACCGTAATCGACCAGATTCTCTTTACGTGCCCGGTCGCCGTTATACATGCCGTTCAACTGGCCGATCAGCACGTGCGACTCGTCGAGCAGCATCAACGCGTCGGGCGGCAAATAGTCGACCAGCGTCGGTGGCGGCTCGCCGGGCGCGGCGCCCGAGAAGTGCCGCGAGTAGTTCTCGATGCCCTTGCAGAAACCCAATTCCTGCAGCATTTCAAGATCGAAGCGGGTGCGCTGCTCGAGCCGCTGCGCTTCGACGAGCTTTCCGTTGCTGTAGAAGAATTCGAGCCGGTCGCGCAGTTCGGTCTTGATCGTTTCGACCGCCCGCACCACGGTGTCACGCGGCGTCACATAGTGCGACGACGGGTACACGGTGAAGCGCGAAATCTTCTGCCGCACGCGGCCGGTGAGCGGATCGAACAGTTGCAGCGTCTCGACCTCGTCGTCGAACAACTCGATACGCACCGCCATTTCGGCGTGCTCAGCCGGGAAAATATCAATGGTGTCACCGCGCACGCGAAACGAACCGCGCTGGAAGTCGGCTTCATTACGGTTGTACTGCATCGCAATCAGCCGGGCGATGATGTCGCGCTGGCCGAGCTTGTCGCCCGTGCGAAGCGTCAGAATCATCTTGTGATACTCGGACGGATTGCCGATACCGTAAATCGCCGACACCGTGCCGACGATGATCACGTCGCGCCGCTCCATCAGGCTCTTGGTGGCCGACAGCCGCATCTGCTCGATATGCTCGTTGATCGACGAATCTTTCTCGATGAACAGGTCGCGCTGCGGCACATACGCTTCCGGCTGATAGTAGTCGTAGTACGAAACGAAATACTCGACCGCGTTACGCGGGAAGAACTCGCGGAACTCCGAATAGAGCTGCGCGGCGAGCGTCTTGTTCGGCGCGAAAACGATCGCCGGCCGGCCAAGCCGCGCGATGGTGTTGGCCATCGTGAAGGTTTTGCCGGAGCCGGTCACGCCGAGCAGCGTCTGGAACGACAAACCGTCCTCAATGCCTTCAACAAGCGTGTCGATCGCCGTCGGCTGGTCGCCAGCAGGTGGATACGGCTGGTAAAGCTGGAACGGCGAGCCTTCGAACGTAACGAATTTGGATTCGTCGAGCGTCTCGTCGGCTTCAGTCAGGTGGTGTTCGGACATGGGGGGCGGCACCGGGCCTTGGGCAAAGGACTATTCTAACGGGTTGCGGGAAACGCGGTCTGAGCGGGTCTGCGTAGGTTTCCGGAGGGCTCCGGGGCAGGTCCGCTCAAGCCACATGGCGCCTTTGTGCCTGTTTTTCAAGCAAATAATTCGGTCTCGCGGTCGTCGCTGGCCGAAAAAATGCCCGCGAATTCGCTACAATGCCAAGTTGCGCTCGTTCGCCGATGCCCGCCCTCCGTCTGAATCGTCCGTCAGACGTCTTTGGCCGGGCCGCCCGAGCTTGAAGCCGCCCTCTTTTCACAACTGCTGCCCACCCACCATGTCTCTGTTCTCCGCCGTCGAACTTGCTCCCCGCGACCCGATTCTGGGCCTGAACGAAGCCTTCAACGCCGATGCGCGCACCACCAAGGTCAACCTTGGCGTCGGCGTGTACTTCAATGAAGAAGGCAAGATTCCGCTGCTGCGCGCCGTGCGCGATGCGGAAAAGGCACGCGTCGAAGCCGCGCTGCCGCGTGGCTATCTGCCGATCGAAGGCATCGCCGCCTACGACGCTGCCGTGCAGAAACTGCTGCTCGGCAACGACTCGCCGCTGATCGCCGCGGGCCGCGTCGTGACGGCGCAAGCACTGGGCGGCACGGGCGCGCTGAAAATCGGCGCCGACTTCCTGAAGCGCCTGAACCCGAACACCAAGGTCGCGATCAGCGACCCGAGCTGGGAAAACCACCGCGCGCTGTTCGAAAGCGCCGGCTTCGAAGTCGTGAACTATCCGTACTACGACGCGCACACGCACGGCGTGAACTTCGAAGGCATGCTGGGCGCGCTGAACAGCTATGCCGCCGGCACGGTTGTCGTGCTGCACGCGTGCTGCCACAACCCGACCGGCGTCGACCTGACGGTCGACCAATGGAAGCAGATCGTCGAAGTCGTCAAGGCGCGCAATCTGGTGCCGTTCCTCGACATCGCCTACCAGGGTTTCGGCGACAACATCGAATCCGACGCTGCAGCAGTCCGTCTGTTCGCGGCATCGGAACTGAACGTGTTCGTGTCGTCGTCGTTCTCGAAGTCGTTTTCGCTGTACGGCGAGCGTATCGGCGCACTGTCGATCATCACGGCAAGCAAGGAAGAATCTGCTCGCGTGCTGTCGCAACTGAAGCGCGTGATCCGCACGAACTACTCGAACCCGCCGACGCACGGCGGCGCGGTGGTCGCCGCAGTGCTCGCGTCGGCCGAATTGCGCGCCACGTGGGAAACGGAACTCGCCGAAATGCGCGACCGTATCCGCGCCATGCGCAACGGCCTGGTCGAACGTCTGAAGGCAAGCGGCGTGGATCGCGATTTCAGCTTCGTGAACGCACAACGCGGCATGTTCTCGTACTCGGGCCTGACGGCACCGCAAGTGGACCGTCTGCGTGAAGAGTTCGGCATCTACGCGGTGAGCACGGGCCGCATCTGCGTGGCTGCGCTGAATACGCGCAACCTCGACGTGGTGGCGAGCGCGATCGCTCACGTGTTGAAGTAAGGTATTTCAGCGCGCGGGCGCTCTTTGCGCTCATAGCGCGCGTTGCTGAAACGGCGCCCTTTCGGGCGCCGTTTTCATTTGCTGCTCACGGTTGAGTCAACGCAAGCGCACTACGGTTTCAGCGCGCATCCCGATGGATATCGTGCGTGACAAACCCTGCGTCGTTATCGGGCATGTCGAGCCAATCAGGTTGCGCAAGCGAATGGCGGATATCTTCCAGACCGCTGTTCCAGTGTTCACGCATTGTAGAGAGGCCGAACTGGAAGTCTTTGAAATGCCCTTCGTATTCCTTCTGCCGATAGATGAGATGGATCACGTTGTAGCGCTTCGAACACGATAGATCATCCGCCAGCTTGCACCACGGGTCGTCGCGCTGGTCGGCCGGCACGCGATCGAGCACCTCGCGCAGCACATGCCGGAAACGCTGCGAACGTTGCAGCATATCGGTCACGAGACGCGTGCGGCTCGAGTACTGGATGTCTTTCATGCGCCCTTGAACGTCGGTGATGTTGTCCGGCACCGGCCCGATCGCGCTCCACAGATCGACCTGGAACGCGAGCGTATCGCGACGCGGCGTGGTCTGAATCACCTCGTAGAGCGGCGTGTTCGACATCAAGCCGCCGTCCCAGTAGTACTGGCCGTCGATTTCGACCGCCGCGAAACCCGGCGGCAACGCACCTGACGCCATGAAATGCTCGGGCCTCAGTTTCGTGTGCTTGTTATCGAAGTAGGCGAAATTGCCTGTACCGCAATTCACCGCCCCCACCGACACACGCATCTCGCCGGAATTAATGCGATCGAAATCACAGAGCGCTTCCAGCGTGGCCTTGAGCGGCGTGGTGTCGTAGTAGCTCGCCAATTGCGGCGGTCCGGAGACGGTGGGCAACGGCGGCGGGAAACGCGGCACGAAGAAGCCCTTTTGCCCCTCCACGATCGCCCCCATTGCCTGGCTCGCCGTGAAGGCCTTGCGAACGGCTTCACTCGAATTGAACAGCGCGTGCTCGATAAAGGCCGGCAACGGTGGCCCGAACGCCGGCTGGCAGATCGTCTCCCAGAATTGCAGCAGCCGTTCGACGCGTTTCTCCGGCGGATTGCCGGCGATGATGGCCGTATTCAGCGCACCGATCGAAATGCCGGCGAGCCAGTTCGGTTCGATGCCGGCTTCATAAAGCCCCTGAAAGACGCCGGCCTGGTAGGCGCCCAGCGCGCCGCCGCCTTGGAGCATCAACGCGACGGTTTCGTACTTCGGGATATGCAGATGATGGCCGGGATGCGCGGCGGGTGCCGGACCGGCGCCCTCGCCGTCCCCGCCGCCGGGCGCGCCGACGCGCGCCCGCTTGAGATTGCGTTGCGCCATGCACGCCTCCTTATTGCATATACCAGCCGTGGCTCACAATAAAGGACTGGCCGGTCAGCGCCGCAGTCGGGAACGTGGACAGGAACAGCACCGTCTGCGCGACGTCCTCCACCGTGGTGAAGATGCCGTCGACCGTGCCGCCCAGCATCACGCGCTTGATCACGTCTTCTTCGCTAATGCCGAGCTCTTTGGCCTGCTCGGGAATCTGCTTGTCGACCAGCGGCGTACGCACAAAACCCGGACACACCACATGCGAGCGCACGTTGTGTTTCGCGCCTTCCTTGGCCAGCACGCGCGCGAGGCCCAGCAGCGCATGTTTGGCTGTGACATATGCGGACTTCAGCGGCGACGCCTCGTGCGAATGGACCGAGCCCATGTAGATCACGATGCCGCCGCGATCGTCTTTGTACATGTGCTTGAGCGCGGCCTTGGTGGTCAGGAAGGCGCCGTCCACATGGATAGCCTGCATCTTCTTCCAGTCGGAAAACGAGTAGTTTTCGATCGGATTGACGATCTGGATGCCGGCGTTGGAAATCAGAATGTCGATCGAGCCGAACTCGGCGGCGACTTTGTCGATGCCCTGGTTGACGGCGTCTTCGTTCGTGACGTCCATCGCCACGCCGATTGCTTTGCCACCGGCCTGCTTGATTTCTTCAGCGACAGCGTTCGCGCCGTCCTGGTTCAGATCGGCGATCGCGACCGCCGCACCCGCTGCGGATAGCGTGAGCGCAATCTGCTTGCCGATGCCGCTCGCGGCGCCGGTAACCACCGCGACCTTGCCATTCAGATTCGTGTTCAGTGACGACATCCAGAACCTCCATGCTGTTGATGAACAATGAGACCACGGGCCGCGGGCGGCGTGAAGTCAGCCAAACGGCATAGACCGCTTGACCGAATGCTGCACTGCGGCCAACGCTGCTATTGTGCATGAACCGCGTGAACTGCATCCGTAAAACGCACATCGGGCCTTATCTCTTTAAACTGGACGTTTCGGCGGGATTCCGGCGGCATCACTACCAAGGAGGAATGCATGAATTATCGACGTCTGGGCCGTTCCGGCCTGCAAGTCAGCGAACTGTCCATCGGCTCATGGGTCACGTACGGCAATCAGGTGGATCATCGTGCGGCGCGCGAGTCGCTTGCGGCCGCGCGCGATGCGGGTGTCAACTTCTTCGACAACGCGGAGGTATACGCCGCCGGCCAATCCGAAGAGATCATGGGCCACGCACTCAAGGAACTGGCATGGCCGCGCGTGAGCTATGTGGTATCGACGAAGTTCTTCTGGGGGCTCAACGAAGCGCCGAACCAGTACCACACGCTGAACCGCAAATATTTGCTGAACGCGATCGACTTGTCGCTCAAACGCCTGCAACTGGATTATGTCGATCTGGTGTTCTGTCATCGTCCTGATCCGAACACGCCGGTCGAAGAAACCGTCTGGGCCATGAGCGACATGATCACGCGCGGCAAGGCGCTGTACTGGGGCACATCCGAATGGAGCGCCGATGAAATCCGCGCGGCTTACGAGCTCGCTGAGCGGCATCATCTGCATAAGCCGGTCATGGAGCAGCCGCAGTACAACCTGTTCCACCGCAAGCGCGTCGAACAGGAATACAAGCGGCTTTATGAGGATATCGGCCTTGGGCTCACCACCTGGAGCCCGCTCGCATCCGGCCTGCTCACCGGCAAGTACCGTGACGGCGTACCGGCCGATAGCCGCGCACAGCTGCAAGGCTACGACTGGCTGCGCAAGCAGGTTACCGATACCGGCAAAAACAATGTGGTCGGAGAGCTGGGCAAAGTGGCCGACGAGCTGGACTGCACGGTCGGTCAGTTGGCGATTGCGTGGATTCTGAAGAACCCGAATGTGAGCACCGTGATCACTGGGGCGTCGCGCGTCGAACAGATTGGTGAGAATATGAAATCTGCCGATGTGGCCGAGCAGATCACGCCGGAGATCAAGCAGCGGATCGAGGAGATCATCGGCGACGCCTACGATTGACCGGCCGTTCACCGGACCGCGGAGCATGGCCCGCGCATCATCAGGGCCGTGTCACGCGCAACGCATTACGGGGTGCAACGCGGCGTCGCGTACAATACGCGACCGCGCTGCACTTCAGTTGTGCTGCCGCATTGCACTCGCATCGCCGAATCCGCCCTGGACCGGCACGCCCTCTTTCAGCGTCTCCTCATCATGCTCAGCTACCGCCACGCCTTTCATGCAGGCAATCACGCCGACGTTCTGAAACACGCCGTCGTGTTGCAGCTACTGCGCTACCTCGGCCAGAAGGACAAAGCCTACTGGTATATCGACACGCACGCGGGCGCCGGCGTCTATTCGCTGAAGGAAGGCTACGCGACCAAAACCGGCGAGTTCCAGACCGGCATCGCCAAACTATGGGAACGTAACGATCTGCCGTCGATCTTCGCCGACTACGTCGACGAAGTGAGCGCGCTGAATCCGGACGGCCAGTTGCGCTTCTATCCGGGCTCGCCGTATATCGCGTGGCGGCAGATGCGCGAGCAGGACCGCATGCGCCTGTTCGAGCTGCACACCACTGAAATCGACGTGCTGCGCCATAACTTCCGCGACGCAGGCCGCCGCGCAATGCTCTATGCGGGCGACGGCTTTGACGGCATCCTCGCGTTGCTGCCTCCGGCGCCGCGCCGCGCGCTGGTACTGCTCGATCCGTCGTACGAAGACAAGCGCGACTACACGCGCACGCTGCGCTGCGTGGAAGAAAGCCTGAAGCGCTTTCCGACCGGCACCTACGCGGTCTGGTATCCGCAGGTAAGACGACTTGAATCGCAGCGCTTTCCCGATCAGTTGAAGAAGCTGCAGGAACGCAACTGGCTGCATGTGAGCCTGACTGTCAGCAATCCGCCGACCGACGGCTTCGGCTTATTCGGCAGCGGCATGTTCATCCTGAATCCGCCGTATACGCTCGCAAAAACGCTGAAAGACCAGATGCCCTGGCTGGTTCAGGCGCTCGGCGAGGACAAGGCGGCGCAGTTCAAGGTCGAATATCGCGGCGATTGAGACGCGTTGCTGACCCCGCGCGCACATGTATCGCGGCGGTCAAGCTCGGTGGCAGTTTGCGCAAGCACCCATCACGGCACTCGGCCAGCATTGCTGGCTTGCGCCGGGAGCTAGCGCGCCGGAGACGCTTATTGCGAGCGAGGCGCCGGGCGAGGTTGCGGTTGTGGCGACGGCGTGCCACCGCCAACAGGCAACGGGATGTAAGGCGCGACAACGATTGGTATAGATGAATTCGGCGCCAACTCCGTGGGCGTCGCGATGGGCTGCGCCCCGACGATCGGCTGCCGCGAGAGCGGCGCGGTCTGCAGCACGGTGCCGCTCTGGCCGTCGTTTATCCCGCTCTGCGAGTCGAGTATCACGGGCTTGCGAGTGTCGCTGCTCGACGCGGCAAGGGTCGCCGGTACTGCGAAAACCATTGTCAGCGAGGCTGCGACGGCCGCGGCCAGGACGGATTTGAGCGAACGGACAGGAAGCATGGGCGGACCGGTTGAGTGTGGGAATGCCGGGTTGCGCAGAAAACGCCTTACCTTACCGCGGCGGCAACCGTCAGGCTAGTCGTTATTCGCCATGAGTCGCCTTGAAGGGCCACTTGCCGGGAAATTCTCGCGGTCCAGATGTGACAAAGCCCCGTCTATACGGGGCTCAACACTTTACTGCAATGGCCGCGCACAAGCGCTGCCGGGTCAAACTTGATGCAGTTGAAACTTACAGCGAGTAGCCGTTGGTTTCGAGCGAGCGGATGCGCTGTTCGAGCTGAACGATATCCGACGACGACGCCAGATAGGCTTCACGACGGCTGCGTTCTGCAGTTTCAAACCAGGTGCTCAGCTTTTCAAGTACGTATGCAAACATGATGTTCTCCAAGGATCAGATTGAATCCCCGGTGAGTTTTGCATCAGGGATTTCCCGCAAAAGGGTTAACCCGGATTATAACCCTATGGTGCAACCTTGCTAGTGAAATGCCCGCATGACGTGCATTCCGTTTTGGAATGGTGCACGCCTATGGTGCACTTAAGTCTTTGATTTATCTAAATTCAAGATGGCACTTTCGAGACGTTCGATACTACCCCAAATTATTTAGCACCATTTCGGTGCTTTTTTGACATTTGGTTGCGACAAATCCTGCTACAGGTTGCACCCGCCGCCTTCAAAGCGGATGACAACCCTTCCCCGACACCAGATCAGTGTCGGCGAGCCGCTCGATAATCGGGCAATCCGGGCGCTCATCTCCGTGGCAATGGTCCGCCAGATGCGCCAATGTGTCGCGCATGTCTGTCAGTTCGGTGATGCGGCGATCGAGGTCCGCGACGTGCTCCAGCGCAATCGCCTTCACTTCGGCGCTGGCGCGAGACCGGTCGTGCCACAGCGCCAGCAACCGGCGAATGTCTTCGACCAGAAAACCAAGACGGCGCGCCTGCCGGATGAACCGCAGAGAATGAACCTCTTGCGGCCCGTATACGCGGTAGCCGGCGCTCGTGCGCGCCTTCGCCGCCAACAAGTCCACGCTTTCGTAATAGCGAATCATCTTCGCCGTGACGCCCGACGCGCGGGCCGCTTCACCGATATTCATGACTGTTCCCTCACTGTGTGCGTCGATCGTACACCTTCCCATGGTGGGAAGGTCAGCCACTCAATCGCGAATCGGCAGGCATAATTCAACCATCGCAATATTCATTTTTTCGAGGCAATCCCGATGACGATAGAATTCCAGGTAGAAGGCATGAGCTGTCAGCATTGCGTGGCTGCGGTCACGAACGCGATCCGTGAACACGATGGCGCCGCTCAGGTGCAGGTCGACCTGGCATCCGGGCGAGTGGCGGTCGAATCCGCGCAACCGGCTGACACGCTGAAGGCCGCGATCGACGAAGCCGGCTACACGGTTACGGCCGTGACCAGCGGCTCGGCTGGCTAAGCGAGCGACCGTCATGTTCAAAGTTGCCGTCATTGGTGCGTCCGGGCTGCTTGGCCGGGCGCTCGTCGACGAACTGGTACAGCAGGCTGGCTGGCAAGTTGTCGCCACGGCGTTCAGCCGGCCGGGTCCGAACACGGTCGCGCTGGATATTCGCGATGCGCGGGCGGTCGAGCAGTTTATCGAGCGCGAAGCGCCGGACGCGCTCGTGATTGCCGCTGCGGAACGCCGCCCGGATGTATGCGAGCACGATCCGGCGCTCGTCCGGGCGTTGAACGTCGATGCGGTGCGCACCCTGGCCGCGGCAGCAAAACGGCGTGGCGCATGGACGCTCTCGATCTCAACCGATTACGTGTTCGACGGCACTCACCCGCCCTATCAGCACGATTCCGCGCCCGCGGCGCTCAACGCCTATGGGCGCAGCAAACTTGAAGGCGAGCGAGCGCTGACGGAATCCACCGATCTCGGCTGCGTGCTGCGTTTGCCGCTGCTATATGGGCCGATCATCGATTGGGCAGAATCGGCGGTGACGAGTCTCGTGCCGGCAATTGCCGCATCGGCTTCACGCGAGGGCAAGGCCGCTGTCATGGATGCATGGGCGATTCGTTACCCGACCTTTACGCCGGACGTCGCGTTCGTGATCCGGCAGATGCTCGAACGGCATGCGCGTGGCGAGGCGATCTGCGGCATTGTGCAATGGTCGGGCGATGAGCCGATGAACAAGTATGAAATCGCCGTGCGGCTTGCAGAAGCGCTGCAACTTGATGCGCGACTGACGCCACAACACACGCCCACCGACACGACGCCGCGTCCGCATAACTGTCACCTGGCTTCGGATCGGCTTGAGGCGCTCGGCATTGGCCGCCGCACGCCGTTCGACGTTGCGATCCGGCAAGTGCTAGCCGAATTTCCGTGGCGAGGCGAGATGCCGGCGTAGCCGCCTGGCAGTGAGCTTAACCACGCTACGGCACGTACTCGCGCGTTTTCGTGGTGAGGCAAAACGGCGGCGTAGCGCCCGGCAGCGAGTTTAACCATGGTAGGTGTCGCCCGTGTTTTCGCGGTCCGACGACACGCCTGCCTGGCGGCGGCCGCCAAAGTTAGTCGCGACAGGTACTGCCTCTGTGTCCATAGGCCGCTGGTATGTCGGTATGGCGCCCGGGCATGCGAGTCAAGCCACTGCAGATCGGCATCAATGAAAATCGCGGCTCGCCGTGGCCAGTTCGCCGAGCCACTCACTGTGATCTTCGAGTCGATGCGCGACGAGATGGATCACCTCGCCCTTCTGTTTCTGTTTCGCGTTGCCCGCCTTATTTGCGTTCACCACGTTGCCGGCGCTGTCTCCGCCAGTAGAAACACCGTCGTCACGCTGCACGACGCCGTACACCGCCAGCAACGATGAACCCAGCAGCACCTTGCGCTGCTTTTCCACCAAGGCTGGCCAGACAATCACATTGATCGAACCGGTTTCGTCTTCGATGGAAACGAACACCGTGCCGTTTGCCGTGCCCGGCCGCTGCCGCACGGTGACGATGCCGCAGGCGCGCGCCAGCGTGCCGTGCTGACACGCGGCGAGTTCGGCCGCCGTGCGAAAACGCTGTTTGGCAAGGCGTTCGCGCAATAGCGCGAGCGGATGACGATTGAGCGTGAGGCCAATGCTCGCGTAATCGTCGACGATCTCGCGGCTTTCGGCTGCCTGCGGCAATGCCAACGGCGCTTCGGCGATCGGCGCATCGCGCAGCAGCTTGGGCACGGCGTGCTGCGCGGTCACCGCCCACCACGCTTCGCGCCGATGACCTGCGATGCTGACCAGCGCGTTCGCCGCGGCGAGCGCTTCGAGATCGCGCCGCGTCAATGCCGCGCGACGCGTCAGGTCGTCGACATCGGCAAACTGCGCGTCGCCGCGAGCCGCCATGATACGTTCGGCAGCCACCTGTGAGAGACCTTTGATCAGATGCATGCCGATGCGCACTGCCGGACCGCGCGCACCATAGGTTTTCGACGATTGGAATACACGTGCGGTCAACTGTTTTGCCGCGCGCCGGATCGTCCGGGCCACCGTGAAGCGCCGCAGCGACAAATCGCGTAATTGCTGCGCGGACAATACGCCCTGCTGACGATGCAAACAGGTCTCGCTCGATGAAATCCGCTGCCCTTCATGATCGCGTCTTTCGAAGGTCGATTCCCAATCGCTCAAGGTCACGTCGGGCGGTAATACCTGGACGCCGTGACGCTTCGCGTCCTGCACCAGTTGCGACGGCGAATAAAATCCCAACGGCTGACTGTTCAGCAAACCCGCCAGGAAAGCGGCCGGCTCATAACGTTTCAACCACGCGCTGAGATAGACGAGCAAGGCGAAACTTGCCGCGTGACTTTCCGGAAAACCATATTCGCCGAAGCCTTCGATCTGTTTGCAGATGCGCGCGATAAACTCGGGTTCATAGCCTCGCTTGAGCATGCGGTCGCTCAGATCCTGCTGATACTTCGCCAGATTACCGGTGCGCCGCCACGCGGCCATCGCGCGTCGCAACTGGTCGGCCTGCTCACCGGAATATTCGGCCGCAACCATCGCGAGGTGCATCACCTGTTCCTGGAAAATCGGCACGCCAAGCGTGCGTTCGAGCACTGGCCGCAATTCATCTTTAGCGTAGTCCTCCGCCTCGATACCCTGCTTACGACGCAAATACGGATGCACCATGCCGCCCTGAATCGGTCCGGGTCGCACGATCGCGACTTCAATCACGAGATCGTAGTACTTGTTCGGTTTCAGCCGCGGCAGCATGCTTTGCTGCGCACGTGATTCGATCTGGAATACGCCGATCGTATCGGCGTGGCCGCACATTTCGTAGACGGCTCGATCCTCGCGCGGAATATCCTGCACCCTGAATGTCGGAAAGCCGCGCCGCAATGCGACGAATTCCAGTGCGCGCCGGATCGCCGACAACATGCCGAGCGCCAGCACGTCGACTTTCAATAGTTTGAGCGCATCGATATCGTCCTTGTCCCATTCGATCACGCTACGGTCTTTCATCGTCGCGTTTTCGATCGGCACGAGTCGCGACAGCTTGTCTTTCGCGATCACAAAGCCGCCGACGTGTTGCGACAGATGGCGCGGAAAATTGCGCAACTCCTTAGTGAGACGAATCAGATTCTGCGTGATATGCGAGCTGGCAGCGAAGCCTGCTTCAGCCAGATATTTGGCGACCGCATCCGTGCCGTCCCACCATTGCTGCGATTTACTGATCCGCTCGATCAGCGACACTTCGAGCCCCAACGCCTTGCCGACATCCTTCAGCGCACTGCGTGCGTGATACGTGATCAGCGATGCAGTGAGCGCAGCGCGATGACGGCCGTACTTGCCGTAGATATATTGAATCACCTCTTCCCGGCGCTGATGCTCGAAATCGACGTCGATATCAGGCGGTTCGTTGCGCGCGCGCGAGATGAACCGCTCGATCAGCATGTTCATGTGGACTGGATCGATCTCCGTCACATGCAGGCAGTAGCACACGATCGAATTTGCCGCCGATCCGCGGCCCTGGCACAGAATGTTTCTGGAGCGTGCGAAGCTCACGATATCGTGCACCGTCAAGAAGTACTTTTCGTATTTCAGCTCAGCGATCAGCAGCAGCTCTTTCTCGATCTGAGCGATTCGCTTCAGATCCATGCCGTTCGGCCAGCGCTCCATTGCGCCGGCCATCACCAGCTTGCGCAGATAGCTCGATGGAGATTCACCGGCGGGTACCAGTTCTTCCGGATACTCGTACTTGAGTTCGTCGAGCGAGAAGCGGCATAGGGCTGCAATACGCAGTGTTTCTTCGAGCGTATCGCGCGGGTACAGTTTGCCGAGCCGCACGCGAGTGCGCATATGCCGCTCGGCATTGGCCTCGAGCGCGTGGCCACACGCCGCTAGCGGTGTGACGAGCCCGATCGCGGTCAGGGTGTCCTGCAATGGCTTGCGCGATCGCGCATGCATCAGGACGCCACCTGCCGCCACCAGAGGTAACCCGCTCGCTTTTGAAATCATCCGCAACGCGTCAATCTGAAGATCGTCGCTGCCGGTTTGCCAGAGTTCGAGTGCGATCCATGAGCGTTGCGGCGCCAATGAGGCGAGCCAATGCGCGCAGCGCAGCGTGTGCGAGAGCGTCGCCGTGCGTTGCGGCACGAGGATCAGGACGCAATCGGGCAAGGTCTTGAGATGTTCGAGATGCGGCAACGCATCGGTGAAATCGGACGGGCCGAGACGATAGCTCCCCTTGTCGGCACGCGAGCGGGCTAGCGTGATCAGCTCGGAAAGATTGCCGTAGCCATTGCGGTTGGTTGCGAGCGCAACCAGTGTGCAGAACGGTTCGCCTGCATCGTTCGTCAGATTGAGTTCGCTGCCGATGATGAGGTGAGGGATTGGTTTTAGTGCCTCTGGCTCTTCGGTTTCCTGTTGTGAGGCTTCCTGTTGTGAGGCTTCCTGTTGTGAGGCTTCTTGCTCTGCGACTCCCTGTTGCGAGCCCGCTGGCTTTGTGGCCGTCAACTTTGCTGCTTCTTCTAAAGATGTTCCTGCTTGCGCGGCTTTCGCCTTGTCTTCGCGCTCCTTTTGTTGACGGTCCCGCTCCTGTTTGATTTCTCTCACCGCCGTGTGTGCGCGCACGACGCCCGCCAGCGAGCATTCATCGGTGATCGCGAGCGCGCTATAGCCGCGCGACATCGCCTGCTCGACCAACTCATGCGGATGCGAAGCGCCGCACAGAAACGAGAAATTGGTCAGACAATGCAGTTCCGCGTACGGCGGTAATTGGGCCGCAAGCGCCTGCGCGAATAAGAATGAAGGCTTGGAATTTGCCATGATGCTCAACCGAACAAACCCTGCAAATACCACTCGCCGTTTAAACGTTCGCGATACACCCAGAACATATGACCACGATCATCTGCCGCAACGTAGTAATCCCGCTCGACGCGATTACCGTCCCACCACCCTGCTTCAATCCGTTCGGTACGCGTGAGCATTTTCAGCGGCCGACGATAGATCGGCCGCTGGTCGCGCATCATCAGGCGCAGCGGTTTGTCGAGCATCCAGACAGGACGAGGCTGCGATGGCAACGCACTGTCGGGCAGATCGAGTGAGGCTTGGGCGTCGGCCGGATGTGTGACGAATAGGCGGCTGCTTTTAGCGTCACTTGTTTTGTCAGACTGCCGGGATAGGTGCACCAGGTGTGCTGTGCGTTCTGCCTGTTCGGCTTGTTCGGCCTGTGTCGCCTTCGCCTGTGCCGCCACACCGCCGTCTGCGTGCACATTGTCCAATGCAGCATGCTGCAACTCATCGGTCAGCCAGGTTTTATCCGCTTTAATTTTTGTCCTGGCTTTCACAGACAAACGCTTCTTGCGCGAAAACGCTTGCGCCTGGTAGGCCTCGACGCGCATTGCCCGCTCAGGCCGATGATCGTCTTGTATCGACATCTGCAGCACGTTCTCCGGCCCCAAACGCGCGCTCAAGCGTTCGAGCAGACGCGCGATCGAATCTCCGTCTGATTCAGGCATTGGAAACAAGGTGTCCGACCGCCCTGCATACTCGCCGATCTCATCCGCGATCAGCTTCAACTCGATCACGGGCGCCACCAGAACCGTCTGATTCAACTTCTCACGCAACAGCCAGATCAGATGCTCGGCATCGCGCGACGGTATGGCCCACACGACCTTCAGACTCGATGTCTTCGGCGCATGACGGGATGCCAATTCATGTTCGAGCAACAACGTATAACCACTGAGCGCTGCGTGATGCGCGCTCAACCATCCGGCCAGTTGCACGATCAGCCGACGCGCGGCGAACAGTAGAGCATCGGCGTTATCGACCCGCGACGGCAACTCCAACTGAGCATGAAACGACGCTGGCGCCCGAAACGATTCGCGCGGGTCCGGACGCATGCCATATGCTTGCGCCAGCAAATCCAGAATACCGCTGCCGAAACGCCGCACGACACCCGAGCGTGGCAGCTGACGCAAATCGGCCAGCGTCGTGCAACCGACATGCGCAAACGCATCGCGATGCGCCTGCGCAACCGGCAGCAACGACACAGATACGCGGTCGAGGACCCGCGCAAGCGACGTTTCCTTTATCACATGCCAACGATGCCCCTGCCGATCAGCATGCGCCTGCGCCAGCAGCCACGCGCCCCAGGCTGTCGGTGCGCACGCGATGCGCGCCGTATAGCCGAATTCAGCCACCGTCGCGGATACCCGCGACAACAACGTGCGCAAGCCGCCAAACAACCGCAAACCGGAGCCGACTTCCAGCAACAAGGTGTGCGCGTGCGCGAGCGACACCTTCGGTGTGTACGTCAGCAAAGCGAGCGCCATCGCTTCGAACGCCTGGGTTTCGCGGACTGCGTCTGCAGCAAGCATCTTGAGACCGGGAGCCAAAGCCAATGCGTATGAGCGCGAATGCCCCGCATGCACCCCAGCACGCAATGCGTCGAAATCCGGCATCAGGATGTGCGCGTGATCGGCCAGCGCATAGCAGCGCACCTCGGTGACGTTTTCGGCACCTCGAAGCTGGCTTGCCGCATCGCCGGACTCACACCGGTTCAGCTTCGCGGGCGAACCATCCGGGAGCGGTTCGAGCGGCTTCACCGCTTCCAGCGACAAGAGTGGCAATGTGACTGCGATCCACAACATGTTTGATCTCTCGTCCTTGATTGCTGCCAATCCCGCTTTCCGGCAGCAAGACGCTTTGTAACGGCAAAATGAGACGCAGGGGCTCCGCTGGCGGCGGGCCGCGGCGCTTGAAGATGTCGATCGAGATGCCAATCTCCTGCAACCATTGACGACGGTTGATCGTCTGCGCATTGGCCGGTAAGAACGGCTCGCAGATCATTCGCAACGGCGCCGGCGAAGATTGGGTGGCTGCCTCGACAGGCCGGATCAAAAATGCCAGCGATGCTGACTCCTGAGCCGCCACCTGCAGACGCCGAACCTTATCGGGGCGCGCATTCGGCAGCCATACCAGCACTGCGCCGATGCCATCCTGCTTCAACGCCTGAGCAGCGGCCCACAGGGACTGGTCTTCACTCGAGCGCACCCATAAGACGCGCTCGACATCGATACCCCAAGCCCTCAGCGCCGAAGCACAGGGCTGGTAAGGGGGCGCCACGAACATGACGTGCCGTTCGGCTTGCGTCGTAAGATGCCGAAGCGCGCGGGCTAACAGGCGCAGTTCGCCGACCCCTCCATGCTCAATCAATAACTCCGTCAAACCGCCGGCCGACCAGCCCTGTCCGGGCAGCAGTTGATCCAGCGCGGCATAGCCACTGGAAATCACCCGCGAGTCCGCCTCGGCAAGCTCATTGCCCTGCCACACCTGACGCCGCAATTGCGACGACAGTGCTGTCGTCGCCAGGTGAATCGCTGCTGCCATAGACACGCTCGTTCAATAGGGAATGCTCCGCCCCGCCCGGCATCGGGCAAGCATGAGGCGATGAGTTTTCACTGTATATTTATACAGTATTTTGAGACGGATGTTAAGGCAAGGTGATGCAACGAAACGATGCGTAGGAAGGAAATGACGCGAGGTGGTGACGCTATTTTTGTTGCAGGTTTTTCGCCTGTGGGAAAGCTGCCCTTTGCCGCTGCTGCTAAGCGAACAAAACCAGAGTTAGCGTGTTCTGAGAGGAATGAGAACGGGGAGCCCACGCATGCACGCCGCGGATATGGGTAAGAAGTGACGGGTTACGCAAACGCGCTTCGCGTGGGGAAGGGGCGATACCCGAAGAACCGGGACCGCATCGGGCAATGCCATGTGATGTTCTCCGATCCGCTCGTTGTGACGGACAGACGCCCGGACGAAGTCCCGGCGTGCGCATGCCATCGCAGTCGTGATAGCGTAGCTGGAGGCGAAGCCCCGTTCCGTGCCTGTTTTTTTGTGTCCGCTTTCTGCGCCGAAAACGCAAAAACCCCGCCTTGAT
>NZ_JAQQDU010000118.1:0-24183 GCF_046027825.1 Paraburkholderia sediminicola | reverse complement strand
GGCAAAGGGCGCGCCGGCTGGGGGGCTTATCCCGGCGTGGGCGCGCTGAAATCCGAGCTGGTCACGTCTGTCACCTGGGTTTCACGAAACGCAACGTCATGCGATCCGATTCGCCGATCGCCGCGTATTTCGCCCGATCGACGTCGTGGCCTTCATACGTGGGCGGCAGCGACCAGACGCCATGGGGATAATCTTTCGTGTCGCGGGGATTGCTGTTCACCTCGCTTTGGCCAGCCAATTCGAAACCTGCCGCACGCGCGTGTTCGATGACATAGGCTTCCGTCACATAGCCGGAGTCGATGGTCTGTTGCAGGGAGGTGCCCGGCGCCGCGCGATGTTCCTCGACACCGAGGATGCCGCCCGGCTTAAGTGCCGCGTAGAAGGCGCGCAGGTTCGCGTCGACCTGGCCGTCCTTGATCCAGTTGTGGATATTGCGGAAAGTCAGCACCTGGTCGACGCTGCCATTGGCCGGAAAGCCGCTGAACTGGCCCGCGCGCAGCGTGCCGACCACCACATTGCCGTAGACCGCTGGCGTGGCCGCCAGCTTGTGTGCGAATGACGCCCGGCCAGCCTGCTCCTCTGCCGCCGACGCAGCCTCCGGGCTGTCGTATTGCGCTTCGTACAGCGTGCCGTGGTCGTGCAGATAGGGCGCGAGTATTTCCGTGTACCAGCCACCACCGGGCGCGATCTCCAGCACGGTTTGCGACGACGCCACGCCGAAGAACTGCAGCGTTTCCTTCGGATGGCGGTAAACATCGCGCGCGCGGTTCTTGTCGCTGCGCTGCGACCCTGAAATGGCGGCGTCGAGCGAGGCAGAATCAGCCGCGGTGGAGGTCGACGCCGTCGGGGCGGCGCAGGCTGCCAGCAGCAGCGCCGCGCTCAGCGCCGCGAGCGTGGAACGCAGCGCGCGGGCCTGGGGAGTGGGGTGGGTGTTCATGGCACCCATTATCGGGTGCGATCTGCCTGGAAAGAAATCGCCAATCGACATAACGATATGCGCTTGCGGCATTTGCTGTGGCGCGGGAGTGTCGGTTCAGGCTTTCACGCTCCGGCGCGACCACCCACACGCTCCCCGTTACCCGGCGAGCGGATCAGCCGGCTCCATGTCCGGCTCAGATACCGAACACGATCCGCAACGTATCGTTCTGCACGATCACCGAGACGCCAATCACCAGCAGAATCAGTGGCAGCAACGCGGTACCGTAGCGCCGGATCGGCGCGCCCAGCAACGGATGCTCCACCAGCCACACCGCGCCCGCGCACCAGAGCCCGATCATCACGACGAACACCAGCGAAATGAACATGCCCTCACGGTGCGAATGACTCGCATACAAGGGGACGTAGACGGCGAGATTGTCCGAGCCGTTGGCGACCGCCACGCATGCGACTGTCCACCATGACGAGCCTGTGCCGGCCGTCGCCGGCGTGGCCGTGGTGGCTTGAGCCTCTTTCTCCTGATCCGCGTTGCCGGGTCGAAAGCGTGTCCACGCTTTGCTCAGGCCTACGCCAATCGGCAAGATACCGAGCAGACCGGCATAACCGGTGGGGAGTTGCGTCAACAACGCGGCGAGCAGAATCGATCCCACGATCAAGGTCAGCGAACCGGCAAACTGCCCGGCGATCACGCGACGTCGCTGGCCGCCGGTTTCCGCAAGGAAGGCGAGCAGCACGAAAAGGTTGTCGATATTGGTGGCGGCGTAAGCCGCGACGGCGAGCAGGGCAAGGCTGAACATGCGGGAAAGCCGGTCAATGCAGAGTGGGAAAACGGATCCATACCCAGCAAGCGGGTCCCGTTGAAGAGGCCGCAGCGTGCCGAAGGTATGGCGGCCGGTCAACACGATGCCGATGCAAGGCGTCGCGGTCAAGCCGCCTTTTTCTTTTGCACAGTATGTGTACCCGGCGAATCGGGATGTTCAGGTGCGGCGCCGCGCCGTCTTTTGCCTGTGCCGTTCCGATTGCCGGGCCGGTGCCGATCCCTCAGCCCGTAAGCTACAATTGCCGACGGCTTGAAAAACGGAACATCAATGAAGATTCGCATTCTCTCTATCGCCTGCGTCACGGCCGCTGCCACGCTGCTGGCGGCCTGCACGGCCGTCTACAAGAACTCGGATGCATGCGAGCAGTTGATGCGAAGCAAGCTGGCTGAAACGTCGCCGGATACGCTGAAGATCGCTCATACGGGCGCCGGTATCGACGGTTCGCGGGTGGTCGTCGAAGGATCAATCGAGCATGTAATGACGGCGTCGGAGGTCGCGGCTGCCTCGGCGGCATCCGCGGCATCCGCGGCAGCTTCCGCCGCGAAACTGGCCAATGCGCCGCACCCGGCCTCGGGCGCGCGTGCGGCATCCGCTGTGTCGGTGGCTTCCTCAGCCTCGGAGGCTGCGGCTGCCTCCGGCGTGACGGCTGGCGTGGCTTCAGGTGCTACGGCCGCTTCGGCGAGCCTGGCTGCGTCGGAGGTCGCTGCAACCTCGCTCAAACCGGCCAAGCCGAAGAAGACCAGCACTGCGGCTGCCGCCGAGTGCACATTCCACGGCTCCGCGCTGAGCGTATTTAGCTGGTTGGCGCCGGCAAAGCTCGTCAAGCCGGCAGATGGGGCCGGCACAGCCATCGAGTAGCCATTTCTGTTGCGGCTGTTGCCGCGGGCTAACGCCCTCCGGTCACCTCATGCTGTGCTCAACTAACACGGCATGATCCGGTTAGCGCAAGATGAATCTCAAGCCGCCCCGTCCGCGAGGCGGCTTTTGTTTTTGTGGATCAGCTCCAGCACGGATTCGCCGAACGCGTGCGGCCGCCCTTCGAAGCAGCGTTGCACGGCCTGCGTATCGATCAGGTGCTGCCGCAGCGCCGTGCGCTCGTCGTGCTGGTCGATCATGCGCACGGCCGCGGCGATGTAGGCTTCGACGCTCTCCGTGGTGATCCACGACGGCATGCCCACGCGCTCGAACAGCGCACCGTCGATCTGCTCGAATACCTCCGGCCCTCGTTTGCAGACGCCGGGCAAACCGAGCGTCAACGCATCGACGATACCGTTGGTATTGCCGAACGGAAACGGACTGAGGAACAGATCGGATTGATTGACGCGCGCCAGATACGCGGCGTAGTCGCGAATCGTTCTCAGGCACTCGCCGATGTAGTCAGGCTGCTCCAGTTCGATGAAGCGGTCGAAGACGTTCCGCCCGACTTCATCGACGGCGTAGCCGAAGCCGTCTTACAGCACGGTCTATCGGAAGGCGGATCCTGTTGTGCGACGCTCAGAACGCGTAATACGGACCCGGCCCGGCCGACGTTGCGCGCGATGCGATCGCTGTATATGCGATCGCTGTATAAATCCGTCGTCCGAAAAAGAACGGCAGACCCCAGCCGAAGCTGTTGCTCGCAATGCCGGCCAGATTGTCGAAAGCATTATTCGATGACGCGAACAGCGCGGCCGAATTGCCGATCGAAAACGACACCGTGTTCGACGCGCCATCGATACCCACGATCGAGGCGCTCGCTGTTTGCGTCGAGCTCGGGCAGTACCAGTAACCGCATTGCGGCAACTGACTATTACTGAAGAAGAGTGCGTTCGAGCCGCTGTCCACGTAGCTCGTCGAATAAGTCTGGCCGGCGCTGCTGGTGACCACATACCCCGTCTGCGAATTCGCCCTGAGCACGCTTGCGCTGCCCAGCGTGTTGTTCGCCTGGGTGCCGATGCCGAAGATCAGTGAACCCGAGACGCTGGCCGCGCCGGCATCGGCGATCGCCGGCAGGTCGATCACCACGCCGTTGTTGTCGAGCGCGAAGCTGCTGACCGGATTGGTCACCTGCTGCACAAGCGCTTGCGTGCTGGCAACGCAGTTGCCGCTGGCGTCGCAACTGTAGTACCAGCGCGGCAGCGCGGCATTGACGCAGCCGCTGCCGCAGTCGGCCGCGAACAGGCCGACGCCGAGAATGCCATTGGCGCGCAGGCTCGAGACGGTCAGCATCGCTGGGCCCGAGCCCGCGCAGTCGGTGGGCACAGTGGGCAGGGAGGGGTCGGAGATCAACTGGATCGGAATGGCCGAGGCCAACTGACCGGCCATGCGTACATCCGCGCTGCGCACCGCACCCCACGCATAGCCGCCGCCGAATACCGCGCACTCGCCGGTGACCCCGCTGCCCGAACCCACCGCCGCCAGCGTGACGCTGGCCGGCAGCGCGGACGCGAGAATCCGCAGGCCGTGCGAGCCGGTGTCGACCTGAATATTGTCGATCGTCGCGCAGTTGCTGGTGCCGGGCTGGCAGACGGTGACGCTCGTCGTCAGCATGTTGCGCGTCAGGCCCGGCGCGGTGGTGACGGTGATCGGCTGAACATTCGGCGTGGTCGACTGTGGCACGGACGTGGACGTGCTGGAGACTGCGCCCCCGGAGGGCGTGCTGGTGCCAGGTGAGCTCGCGGCACTCGGGCTGCTGGCCGCGCTGGCAGCTTCTGTTTGTGAAGAGCCGCCACCGCCGCCACAACCGGCGAGCGCCGCGCAGAAGAGAAGCAGGGCGCGGAGATGAGAGGAGAGGGTCATGGGTGTTGTCGGCAATCGATCGTCGAGGCGCTTTCTTGATAGCGTGCGCGTGGCGTCAGTGGAAATCGTCGGCCGTGACGCCGGACGGCAAGGCTGCGGGCAGCCAGGCGCGTCCTGCGTAGCCGCGCATCGGGCCGCCGGATTCCACGATCACGTCCGGGCGAATTACCCGCGAGGCGTGCAGATTGCCGTTCGGTGCCGAAGCGGCGGCGCCTGTCCTGTAGGAATCGGCGTACTTTCCGAGCAATGCACGCAGATCCGGCATGGTCGGGCCTTGCGATGTGTAAGCGATGATCTGGCCGGTATTCGTCGCGTACTCGTTGATGGTCGTGTTGCCCGCATCGGTCAGCGTGCGCAGGCGTAAGGCGCCGTTCAGCAGGGTTTGGGACGCGGCGCCCGTCGAATTCGCCCGGGCGGGCATCGTGCCCCCCAATTCGGCGCGCGCGTCGGTGCTGGCGCACAGCACGGCAACCACCATTGCCGAGGTGGCGAGAGCCGAAAAAAAGAAGGATTTGGCATGGCAACCTGTCTCGCTGTTGGAACGCTCAAGCTTTATTGAGATGTCCAATTCAAGATAACACTCAGGTTTCCTGATCGTTGCCAGGAGCGACGCTCGGCGCTTTAGGTAATCTCAAAAAGAACGTGTGACAAGGTTGGAAAGTCTCTTTTAAAACAAGGGTCTGACAATGAAGTAGGACATACCTGACGGTCGATTGGGAAGTGTTGTGAACTGTTAAATTTGCGATGGGGAGAGGGGGGCGCTACGGAGAAGCCGAGCTCTTTTCTGCACCGGCGGGTCCCCGGATCGGGGCGATTCAGCGACCTCCGCGCCGGCCGGTGCCACCCACGTTCTTGCCGGCCACTCGCTGCTCAATTCACGAGCAAACCCCAGTTTTTGCACATGTCCCGCCGGGATCGGTAAAATGTTGGGTTGATCCACGGAAACTTGCCGTGGCGTAGCGGAAGGATTCCCCGAACATGACTGATCTTCGTCTTACCAAGCGGTTTGCAGTAATGCTGATGGCAGGCGGTCTGGTCGCCGGCTGCGGCACTTCGTCGCCGACCAAAATCGATTACAAAAGCGACTCGAAATCGAAGCAAGTGTCACTTGCTGTACCGCCGAACATGATCGATGAGACGTCCGATCAGCGTTCGTTACCCCCGCAAGGCGGCGAAACCTCGCTGTCCACGCTCAAGCAGGTCCAGGCGCAAGCCCCGGCCGGCAACACCCTGACCGTGGTTCCGCCGGTCAACGGCATGCATATCCAGCGCGACGGTACGGAAAGCTGGCTGGTGATCGACAACAAGGCGCCCGACCAGGCATGGGCGCAGATCCGCCGCTTCTGGCAGGAACAGGGTTTCCTGCTGGTGGTCGACCAGCGCGACAAGGGCGTGATGGAAACGGACTGGAACGAAACCCACGCGCAGATCAACGAAGGCCTGATCCGCGACACGTTGTCCAAGGCGATGGGCAACAGCTACGTGAGCTCGGAGCGCAACAAGTACCGCACGCGTCTCGAAGCGGCGCCGAACGGCGGCACCTACGTGTTCATCAGCCAGAAGGGGATGCGCGAGGCGATCACCGGTACGAACAACGATTCGACCAAGTGGGAAGCCAAGCCGAACGATCCGGGCCTCGAACAGGAATATCTGAAGCGGCTGATGGCCGCGCTGGCACTGGCCGATTCGCGTACCAAACCGGCCGACGCGCAAAGCGCCGAGCTCTCGCCGGCGGGTGCGCAAACGGCACCGAACGCGGCTACGGCAGGCGCGAAGTCGGCGGCTGCGGCCACGGCGGCGCAAAACGTGGCGCTGGCGGCGCAACCGCCCATGCCGGACGACGCGGCGAACAGCACGGCGGCACAGTTCTCGTCCACCGAACTCACCCTCGGCGAGCCGTATGACCGTGCGTGGGTGCGCGTGGGCGTTGCGCTCGACCGCAGCAACTTCACCGTTGACGATCGCGATGCGAGCCGCGGTCTGTACTTCGTGCGCTACGTCGATCCGAAGGATTTGACGTCGGCGGAGCAGGGCTTCTGGAGCCAGGTGTTTCACGGCAAGAAGGAAAAGATCGCCAAGCAGTATCTCGTGAACGTGCGCGCGGTAACGCCTGACCAGACCCGTGTGGCCGTGGTCGACGACAAGGGCGCGATCGATCAGAGCCCGCAGGCCAAGCAGATCATGAGCCTGATGGTCGACCAGTTGCACTGAAGGAAGTCGTAGCACGCAGCAAACGCTGTCTGAAAACCCGCCCGGCATACAACCCGGGCGGGTTTTTTTATGTCCACGTTCCATCTCCCACATCGCGAGCCGTTAGACCGCCGTCATGGCGCGCACGTGTTTTGCTTTCTGTCTGAAACACCGGTATGAACCGGCGCTCAACGGGAGATGGCTATGTTCGACGTGATTCCTTACTGGATGTGGGCGGCGAGCTTGCTCGTCCTGGCGCTCGTATGCGGCGCAGCTTTGGCGCCGCGCGAGACGCGGCGGCCGACAGGTCTGCGGGTCAGGCATACGGCTTCGCAACGCACGAAATGGCCGGTGCGCTAATGGTTGAGCCGCTTCAAACGCTTGAAGCAGAACTGCGCGGCCGCCACTGTGCGGCCGCATGTAACGTGACGTTACCCCGGTGACGTAACTCGCAAACCCCGTTCTGTCGATCCTGTCAATATCCTTTCGTCGCAAAAAATTACAATAACAATCAATAGCTTGAAAACAATTTTTGATGAATTTGCATAACTGGCACGCAAGCTGCTTTTAAAGACTCATGGGGCCGGATTCGTAACATCCGACGTGAGTTCGCGACGAGTTTCCAATCTGCGGTTCCCAGACCTATTCAGCACCGGCGGACAAACCGGTGCTCAGCCCGATGATGGCCTGCGCGCGTGGCGCGCGGCCTCGGTGGCCCCGTCGCCTATCCTCGTAGGGCGACGGTTTCGCCCGCACTCCAACGGAGTGCGGGCTATTTTTTTGGGTATTCGGAATGAGCGGCCAGGCCGCGGACGCGGCAAGCGGTGCAGGATGGGAAAGCGGCGACGCTAACGGAAGCGTCGCGCAAAGCGGTGTGCCGGTGTCGGCGCGATGCTCGCCAGAGCGAGAACCCGTTGCGCCAAACGTATCGGGCGAGGCGGTTTCAGGTATCGGCGCGACGCGGCCCGACCCAAGGCAGGCGTTTGACCACACCGGTGGCCAGCGCGGTGCCGACGAGAATCACGCCACAGCCTTCCAGCATGCCCGGCGACACGCTTTCACCGAGAAACAACGCGCCCCACAGAATGCCGAAGATCGGGATCACGAAGGTCACCGTGATCGCGCGTGCCGGCCCCACCACCGCGATCAGATGGAAGAACAGCATGTACGCGACGCCAGTACACGCGACACCCAGCGCGATGACCGCGCCCCACGCGTGCAGCGAGATCGGCGCCGTTGGCCAGTAGATGGCGGCGAGCGGCAGCAGCACGATCGTGGCGCCGGTCATCGTTCCAGTCGCGACGGTCAGGGCGTCGACACCGGTCAGGTGGCGCTTCGTGTAATTGGCCGCTATGCCATAAAGCAGCGTGGCGCCGAGCGCGGCAGCGGCCGCGAGCGCCGTGCTCAACGGTGTGGCTGCCGAGCCGTTCGGTGTGGCGATCTGATCCCATACCAGCATCAGGACGCCGAGAAAGCCGATCACGAGACCGACCGTGCGCAGCGCGATCAGGCGGTCGCGCAGCCATAGAAAGCCGACAAGTGCGCCCCACAGCGGCGTGGTCGCGTTGATCACGGATGTCACACCCGCCGACAGCGTCAGTTCGGCATACGCGAACAGGCAGAACGGTGCCGCTGAGTTCAGGATGCCGACCACCAGCAGCGGAAAGGCACGCGTGCGCAGGATCGTCGCGGACTGCCGCAGCGGCCGCCGCGCGACTAGCACGACTGCGAGGAAGATCGCGCCGATGCCGACCCGCAACGCCATGAGCGGCGCGACGCCGAAGTCGGCCACGCCGACGCGGATAAACAGAAACGAGGCGCCCCATAGGGCGGCCAGGATCAGCAATTGCAACAGGTTTTTGGGATTCATTGTCGTGGCGCCGCGCGCGGTTGAGTCGAGACGCACGCGCATCGTAGCAGCGCGATCGCGCGAAACGTTTCACGTTGGAATGAAACGGCAAGAGTCGGGGGATGACGGGCGTCTGATCGTTCTTATCGTAAGCTCACTCGAGCGGGTCGCAAAGCGAGCAATTCTCACGCTGATGTGAGAAAAATTGCGATGAAATTGACTTGATGGAGAGGCGAGGGCAGGCCCGGCGTGGTGAGCGATTGTCGGGCGTGAATTATATTGCGGCAGCGCACCAGTTGCGGCGACTTGAGCTGCAGCGCCGTCAGCATCATCAGCACCGACCGCTCACGCTGCCTCGGGCGGGTCGAATGCATGCCGTCAAAAAAAGCGGGCGTGCCCGAAAGAGCACGCCCGCCGATTTACCCATGCAGATGTCAACTTGCTGATCGGACCCATCGCGCAAGCTATCGCTTCAAGGAACTGGCAAGCGCGCGCAATGACGCCGACGGGCGAGGCACACCTCAGTGCGGAATCATCCCTTGCAGGAAGTTCTGCTGCAGCCAGACCAGCACGCCGAGTATCACCGTCAACAGAATCGAATGCTTGAAGGTCTTGGCGAACACGACGCCTTCCTTGCCTTTGAGTTCGGTTGTCGCCACGCCGGTCGAGATGTTTTGCGGCGAGATCATCTTGCCCATCACGCCGCCCGACGAATTGGTCGCCGCCATCAGGATCGGGTTCAGGTTGAGTTGATGGGCCGCCACCACCTGCAGGTTGCCGAACAGCGCGTTACCCGAGGTGTCGCTGCCGGACAGGAACACCGCGACCCAGCCGAGGAACGCCGACACCAGCGGAAAGAACGGTCCGACCGAGGCAGCGCCGAGCCCAAGCGTATAGGTGAGCCCGGAGTAGTTCATCAGATAGGCGAGCGCAACGATAGTCGCCACCGTCAGAATGGCGATGCGCGTCTGGACCCACGTGTCGGCAATGGCCTTGCCAAATTCGCTGATCCCGAGACCCGTCACGAACGACGTAATGATGGCGGCCACGAGAATCGCCGTGCCGGTGGCGAGCGGCTGGAAGTCCCACACCGCGCCGTAAGGCGTGTTGTACAGGGTGATGAACACGGCCTTGTCGAGGCCCGGCCACGGTACCTTGACGTCGCCGATCAGGAAGATCTTGGCGATGGTCCAGACGATCACCACTGCCGAGACGATGATCCACGGATACCAGCCCTGGTCGCCACTGATCTTGCCGCGCACCTCGCCCACGCGATCGATGTTGATCGCGAACTTTGGATCGACGGCGGGCCTCCATACGCGCAGGAACGCGATGGTGAGAATCAGCGACACCATCGACGACAACACGTCGGTCAGGCTGTAGTTCACGTAATTCGACGCGACGAACTGTGTCAGCGCGAAGCTCGCACCTGACACCAGCAGGACCGGCCACACGCGCAGCATGTTACGAAAGCCCGCATAGACACCGATCACATAGAAAGGCAGCAGGAAGGCGAAGAACGGCAACTGGCGGCCGACCATCTTGGCAAGCGAATCGGCAGGCAGATGCGTGACCGCGCCGAGCACCGTGATCGGCACGCCGAGCGCGCCGAAGGCAACCGGCGCGGTGTTGAAGATCAGGGTGAAGGTGAGCGCTTCGAGGGTGGGAAAACCGAGCAGGATCAGTAACGAACTGGTGATTGCAACCGGCGTGCCGAAGCCGGAAATCCCTTCAAGCAGCGCGCCGAACGAAAAGCCGATCACCACCAGCACGACGCGGCGGTCGTTCGGCAGGTTATCGATCATCCACATGCGGAAGGCCGCGAAGCGACCCGAGCGCTGCGAGATGTTGTAAAGCAGAATCGCTGCGAACACGATCCACATTACCGGCCAGCAGGCAAACACCGCACCATTGGCCACGGAAGCGGCCGCGAGCCCGACCGGGAACTGCCAGACGAAGATCGCCACGATCAGCCCGACGATCAGGCCCGCGAGCGAGGCCTGCCAGGCGGGCCGGCGCGCCCAGCCGAGCAATAGCAACACAGTGATGATCGGTAAGGCGGCGACGAGGAACGAGAGCAATAGCGAATTGCCGACCGGAGTGAGTAGTTGGTGAAACATCACGTCTCCTTCGTTGTTGTTTAAACCCGACGCGGGACTACGCACGACGGGCGCGTCGCTCTGGCAGGACGGATGGGCGCCGGCGGCGCGTGCAGGACGCGCCGGGTCGCTTATTTAAACAAGTACTGCGTGTGACTTTCCCAAGCATAGGGCCAGATTGAGGCACGTCAAGAAGGGAAAGTACGGGCGGAGGGAGAAGTGGACGCTGTGTCCTGCGTGCCGGGATCGTCGCGGCATGATGCGCGTGGGGCCGGTCCGGCGTGACATGGCGAGTGCCGGCTGGCATGCCGATTTTCCGGCAACACGGGGGCGCACGGTGTGCGGCCGGGGTCCGTCCAGTGCCTGGGTCGCTGCGGGCACGGGACGGTCAAAGCAGGTCAGCGACGTTCGGCAGCGAAATTCGGCTGCGAGACTCAGTGCCAGTGACCGTGGCCACCCCAATAGCCGCCGTGGCCGCCGCCCCAATAACCGCCGAAACCGAAGCCGATCGAGACTGATGGCCCGTACCAGCCTGGGTAGCCATAGTAGGCCGGATAAGCGGGGTACGGCGCATAGTAGGCGGGATAGGCGGGCGCAACGTAGACGGGCGGGGGCGGCGGCGCGGCTGCAACCGTATAAGCGGGCAGCGGGTTCTGCTGGGCGTTCTGGGCCCGCTGCGCTGAATATTGCTGCTGTGTCAGCTGGGCCGCCTGTGAATCGGGCGGCCCGACCTGCACGTCCTGTTGGGTCGCGCCCGCGGGGACCGTGGCGTAATACGGATAGTAGCCGCCCGGATAATAACCGTAGGGGTAATAGCAGCCGGACAACGTCAGCATGCAGACCGCGCCGGTGAGCGCCAGCCCCGTTTGTGAACTGCGTGGGAAGCGGCGCGGCAGTCGCTTGCCGATCATGCTAACCGTGTTGATGATGCGGGACTTCATGACGCGCTCCTGTTTGAAACGGACGCCGCCATCCGGGGCGTTATGGCTTGAGCTTACGCCCCCGTAGCACCAGCAGGATTTCAAAACCGTAACGGCTTATTTCACGTCATTGCAGCGCGTTTCCCGGCGTGACTGGGCCGTTCTGGTCATCGTGCCCGCCCGCGCAGAAACGCAAAAGCCCGCCAGTGGCGGGCTTCGATGCTGCAATGCCGTGATGCGGAGGTTCGAATGGCGGGCGCGTACCGATGCGCCCGCGATCCGTGCCGATCCGTGCCTTACTGTCGCTGGTAAATCTCAGCGCCCTTCTTCATGAACTCGATCGACTTCACTTCCATGCCCTTCTTCAGCGCGTCGTCGTCGGAGAGGCCTTGTTGCGCGGCGAATTCACGCACGTCCTGCGTGATCTTCATCGAGCAGAAGTGCGGGCCGCACATCGAACAGAAGTGCGCAACCTTGGCCGAATCCTTCGGCAGCGTTTCGTCGTGGAATTCGCGCGCCTTGTCCGGGTCGAGACCGAGATTGAACTGGTCTTCCCAACGGAATTCGAAACGCGCCTTCGACAGCGCATTGTCACGCACCTGCGCGCCCGGATGGCCCTTCGCCAGATCGGCGGCGTGCGCGGCGAGCTTGTACGTGATGATGCCGGTCTTGACGTCGTCCTTGTTCGGCAGACCCAAGTGTTCCTTCGGCGTGACGTAGCAGAGCATGGCCGTGCCGAACCAGCCGATCATCGCAGCGCCAATGCCCGACGTGATGTGGTCGTAGCCCGGCGCGATATCGGTGGTCAACGGTCCCAGTGTGTAGAACGGTGCTTCGTCACACCATTCCAGTTGCAGGTCCATGTTTTCCTTGATCAACTGCATCGGTACGTGGCCCGGGCCTTCGATCATCGTCTGCACGTCATGCTTCCACGCGATCTGCGTGAGCTCGCCGAGCGTCTTCAGTTCGCCCAGTTGCGCTTCGTCGTTGGCGTCGTAGATCGAGCCAGGACGCAGGCCGTCGCCGAGCGAGAAGGCCACGTCATACGCCTTCATGATTTCGCAGATGTCTTCGAAGTGCTCGTACAGGAAGCTTTCCTTGTGGTGAGCCAGGCACCACTTCGCCATGATCGAGCCGCCGCGCGAGACGATACCCGTCATGCGCTTGGCCGTCAGCGGCACGTATTGCAGACGCACGCCCGCGTGAATCGTGAAGTAGTCGACGCCTTGCTCGGCCTGTTCGATCAGCGTGTCGCGGAAGATTTCCCACGTCAGGTCTTCGGCCTTGCCGTTGACCTTTTCGAGCGCCTGATAGATCGGCACCGTGCCGATCGGCACCGGGCTGTTGCGGATGATCCACTCACGCGTTTCGTGAATGTGCTTGCCGGTGGACAGATCCATCACCGTGTCGCCGCCCCAGCGGATCGCCCACGTCATCTTGTCGACTTCTTCGCCAATCGACGAGGTGACCGCCGAATTGCCGATGTTCGCGTTCACCTTCACGAGGAAGTTACGGCCGATGATCATCGGCTCGCTTTCCGGGTGGTTGATGTTGTTCGGGATGATCGCGCGGCCGCGGGCGACTTCTTCGCGCACGAATTCCGCGGTGATTTCCTTCAGACCGTCGGGACCGAATGCGCTCGCGCCGAACGCTTGACCCGGATGCTGGCGGCCCATCATCGCAGCGAGTTTTTCGCCGTTCGGACCGCTCGTCTTCAGGGTTTCCAGATACTCGGCACGTTGCTGATTCTCGCGAATCGCGATGTATTCCATTTCCGGCGTGATGATGCCTTTACGCGCGTAGTGCATCTGCGAGACGTTCTTGCCGGCGACTGCGCGGCGCGGCGTGCGGTGCAGGCCCTGGAAGCGCAGCTCGGCGGTCGCGGTATCGGCGGCGCGTTCGCGGCTGAAGTCGCTCGACAGACCCGTCAGCGCTTCGGTGTCGCCGCGCTCTTCGATCCAGGCTTGACGCAGCGCGGGCAGGCCTGCGCGGATATCGATTTTGGCTTCCGGATCGGAGTAGGGGCCCGACGTATCGTAGATGAAGACCGGCGGATTCTTCTCGCCGCCAAAGCTATCCGGCGTATCGGCCTGGGAAACTTCGCGCATCGGCACGCGAATATCGGGGCGCGAGCCGGTCACGTAGACCTTGCGGGAATTCGGCAGCGGCGCGACGGCGGCGGCATCGACGTGGGCGTCGGCGGAAAGAAACTTCGGGTTGGCGTTCATGCATATCTCCTGATGCAAAGCACTGTGGGGCCGCTAAGCAGGAGACGAGACGGAAGTTGTCGGATTCGCGAGAGATGAAACGGTAGACCAGGTGCGAAATCCGTACGCTTCCCTGCGCTGGCATTATCCAGATCAGGTTCAAAGGGTATTTCTCACCCACGCAACACGGACCTCCAACCTCCGTGCGACGCAGGACCCCCGCGTTAGCAGCGCACACAATACACCGCCCGGGCGGTGCTTGGCAACCCGTCTTGAAAAAGTCAGATGTCGGAGATAACGCCGGTCAGCCACGCACTATTCTTATTGTGATAGGGCTGCCGGGGATGATGCGGCGCAGCAGTTCTGCGTCGCGAAAGTGTTTTGCTTACAGCGTGAAATCGTCGGCGGCTTCGGGCTGAAACAGGATCTTTTCGAGCTTCAGGACTTTCTCCGTGCCGCTCGGCGGCGTGAAGCGGATGCGTTCGCCGCGTTTCGCGCCGAGCAGCGCAAGACCGAGCGGCGAAAACACGTTCAGGCGGCCTTGTGCGAAGTCCGCGTTGGGCGGATAGACAACCGTCCAGGTCATCGGTTCGCCGCTGGTTTCGTCGATCAGCGTGGCTTGCGAATTCATCGTAACAATGTTCGCGGGGATGTCGCGCGATTCGACGATTACGGCGCGTTCGAGGACGCCGTCGAGCATGTCTTGCAATTTGGCGTCGGCGCCAGGCGCGGCTGCGTGCTTTTCAAGACGGGCGACGTCGAGTTCGGTGAGGTAACAGGGTTTCGTCTTTTTCATGACGGGTTCTCCATTTCGATCTGCATGTAAGGGGACTGCGTGCGGATGAGATCAGCCCGGAGCCCGACGACGCGGCCCCGGCGATGGAGGGGACCTGCGTTAGTTCGGGCGCCGGGCGGCGAGAAGCGGGAGCGTTCGGGACGGCTGGCTGGCGTGGTGCGTCGCCATGTCCGCGCGCGCGCAACCGGTTGCGCGGCGGGGGCGCAAGCGGGTGAGGGCACGGGAGAACGGAAAGCGCATCGGGGTAGCCGGCAGTTAGCGAGAAGTGTTGGGATGAGCGCCGGAAAGAAAGCTTAATCGACGCAATCGAAAGGTGAATGTTAGCACGGTCGGGGCGTCTCTTTAATCGCCGCCGGGCGAGGCCGTGCCCATGCGGTGCGGCGTATCTATATCGCATCGGAGCCTTCAAGGCCGCTGCAGCGTTGCCGTTAATCCGCCTGTAGAGGCGAGCGCTGCCCGGTCGAGCGGCCGGCGGTGGGCAGCGCGTCAATAGCGCGGTGCGATCTGAGACGGCTTGAGGAGATGGGCTGATGAAAACGGAAATAGGGCGGTTTGGGGCGCTTGGCGCGCTAGCGGCGATGGCAGCGCTGGTTGCGGCGCCGATGTCGGCGATGGCCGCGAGCGGTGGAACGATCACTTTCTCGGGCATGATCGTGGCGCCACAGTTGGCGGTGTCGGCGGCCCCGGCTCCTGCTCAGGCCGGCGCACGTGTCAATGCTGCCGGCGGCCGACTCGCAGCGGCGGGTTCGGCGGTCACGCTGACCTTCAGTACTGAGCCGGGCGTGGTCGCGGGTGCCAATGTCGCGCTTCAGGTGATCAACGGCGCGAAGACGCGTGATGCGTTGGCCGAGCGCTTTGTCGACGGCAGTGGCCATGTGTCTCGTGCCGCCAGTGACGGGCGCTACCGGGTTGGCCGCGATGGCGGCGCGTTGTCGCTGGCGTCCAGGAATGCCGCGCAGGATACCCTGGTGATCGTTGTCGTTAGCTACGATTGAAGTACCGTCCGTGGGACGCCGGCGGGCAGTTCACCCACAGGCGCCCCGCAGGCCTCGACATCATGGAACGGTCGCGACCGCAGGCGAACCACCCAAACCAAAATAAAAATCAGAACCGGCTGTCATAACCGGTCTCGTGGTTCGACAAACGTGCAGATCCTGATGGAGCACGTCATGCAAACCGCACGAACCCGCCGGACTAACCGGCATGTCACCCGCGCAATCGCGCTAGCTGTTGCGCTGACAACCCTCTCAGCCAGCGGGCTCGCAACCGCGGCCGGTGCGGTATGCGCGTCGCACAGCCCATCCCACCGCGTAGCGCTGGTGGAGCTCTACAGCAGCGAAGGCTGCAGTAGTTGCCCGCCGGCCGACAACTGGCTGAGCCAGTGGAAAAACAGCGGCGCAACGCAAAGCGTCGTGCCATTGGCCCTGCACGTGGATTACTGGAATAGCCTCGGCTGGACCGACCGTTTCTCGCAGCATCGCTTTACGGAACGTCAGCAAACCCTCACTGACCTCGCTGGTGGCCACACCATCTACACGCCCGAGGTCTTCGTATCCGGCCGCGAACTGCGTAGCTGGTCGCAACGCGACAGCTTCCAGAGCCGCATCGGCAAGGTCATTGCCGAACCGGCGCAGGCGAACGTGGCGCTCGAACTGAAACCCCAGGCGAAGGGCGCCTTCAATGTCGACGCGCAATTCACCAGCAAGGCAGCGGACACAACGGGTCAACTGAATGCCTATGTCGCCGTCTACCAGAACGCGTTGAACTCGCAGGTCAGGTCCGGGGAGAACAGCGGCGCTACGCTGCATCACGAACGCGTCGTGCGGCAATGGATCGGCCCCGTGCCGCTCGTTGCCGGTAACGCGCAGATCCGCCGCGATATCCGCATCGACGATGCCGATCCCAACGCGCCGGCTGACAACTTCGGCGTCGTCGCTTTCGTTGAAAACGCCGCGACCGGCGACGTGTTGCAAGTCGGCGAACTGGCTGCCTGCAACTGATCGCGCGACGACCCCGCGATACCCCCCATTTCACCGGAGATTCACATGGCAACGCCTCATGCTCTCAGCAAAACGGCCCCGCCCGCCACGCCGACGAGCGGCACGATTCACCCGGTATGGGTGCGCATCACGCATTGGCTCAACGCGCTCGCGGCCATCCTGATGATGCTGTCCGGCTGGCGCATTTATGACGCATCGCCGATCTTCAAAGGTTTTATGTTCCCCACGGCAATCACGTTAGGCGGCTGGCTCGGCGGTGCGCTGCAATGGCACTTCGCGGCGATGTGGCTGCTGGTCTTCAACGGCCTGCTGTATCTCGCGCTGAATCTGGTCAGCGGACGTTTCGTGCGCAAGTTCCTGCCAGTCTCGCCGCGCGCCGTGCTGCACGACTTCATCGCCGCGCTGACCGGCAAGCTCTCGCATGCCGATCTGCGCGTCTACAACGCGGTGCAGAAATTCGCTTATCTGTTTGTCGTCTGCGATCTGATTGTGCTGGTGCTCTCGGGCCTCGCGATCTGGAAATCGGTGCAGTTTCCGCTGCTGCGCGAACTGATGGGCGGCTATGACAACGCGCGCATCGTCCATTTTTGCGCCATGTCGCTGATGGCAGCGTTCATCGCCGTGCATCTGGTGATGGTAGCGCTCGTGCCGCGCTCGCTGCTGGCGATGCTGCGCGGACGCTAAGGCGCTGATGCCAACCTGCACGCGCACATGGACACACGGATACGCAAAGATTAAGGACATCGAATCATGATCAAACCCGCTTCCAAACCCGATCGAACGTTCGCCCCTGCGCTCGACAACAAACTCGACCGCGAATCGATCATGATCGACGCCCGGCGTGAACTCGCGATGCCATCGCGCCGCCTGTTCGGCAAGCGGCTTCTGACGCTCGGCGGCCTGTCGATGCTAACGGGCTGCTCGCTCACCGACAACGATTCGGTCAACGCATTCCTGACGGCCGTGTCGCGCCTGAATGACCGCGCGCAAGCCGCCCTGTTCGATCCGAAGCAACTCGCGCCTACCTACACCGAAGCGCAGATTACCCGGCCATTCCCGTTCAACGCGTTTTACGGTATCGAAGACGTCCCTGATGTCGACGCTTCCGACTACAAGCTGAAGATCAGCGGCCTCGTCACCGGTCAGCGTGTCTGGACCTTGCCCGAGTTGTACGCGCTGCCGCATGCCGAGCAGATCACGCGGCATATCTGCGTGGAAGGGTGGAGCGCGATCGGCCGTTGGGGCGGCACGCCGTTTGCCGATTTTCTGCGACGCATCGGCGCGGACACGAGCGCGAAGTACGTCGGCTTCAAATGCGCCGACGACTACTACGAAAGCATCGACATGCCGACCGCGCTGCATCCGCAAACGCTCCTGACCTTCGAATACGACGGCGAGCGTCTGCCCGCGAAATACGGCTTCCCGATGAAGTTGCGCATGCCCACGAAGCTCGGCTACAAGAATCCAAAGCACATCGTCGAGATGTTCGTCACCAACACGTTCCCCGGCGGCTATTGGGTCGACCAGGGCTACAACTGGTTCGGAGGCTCCTGACGCGCGCGGGTCGGCGCGTGCAAAGACGGACGCGCGACCCCGGGCGGCAGAAGCTTCGGAAACACCCCGGCGCCACCAGGAAGCCGGTTTCAGATTCATCCATAACGAAACGGAGTCATCCCATGAAAAAGTTCGCAATCGCAGCAATGGCCGTCGCCCTCCTGACCAGCGGCGGCGCCGCGTTCGCGCAGGCAAGCGGCGCAATGTCCAACGATGCAATGTCCAAGGACACGATGTCGAAGGATTCAATGTCCAAAGACACCATGTCGAAGGACAGCATGAAAAAGGACACGATGAAGAAAGACACGATGAAAAAGGGTAACGACGCGATGGGCATGAAGCACGAAGCCTCGGGCGCGATGGCCAACTGAGCGTCGCCGATGATGCCGGTTGCATAGTTGCAGCGCCGGTGTCACGGGCGAGTCCAAAGCCGGGGAATCGTCCCCGGCTTTTTTGTTGCAGGCACGCAAAAAGTTACGATTCTTTCAGTCTGCACGGTGGGTGCTTACTGCATAATGCGATGCGCGCCGAACCTTTGGCGCGTGTCAGCCGCAGATCGATTTTTATCGACCGCCGCGGCGTTGTGGCCCCATTGGCCATCTTTCGTCCTTCCGTTCCACCGACATGTCCGCCAGCCTCGCCCGTCCGACCGCATCGCCGATGCGGTGTCCGCCATCCCGATACAGGGTTTTCAGCGGGGGCGCAGCACCTCGAGCGGCATGGGCGGGTTGAACATATGGCGC
Source organism: Paraburkholderia sediminicola (assembly GCF_046027825.1). GTDB lineage: Bacteria > Pseudomonadota > Gammaproteobacteria > Burkholderiales > Burkholderiaceae > Paraburkholderia > Paraburkholderia sediminicola_D. The sequence goes on along the minus strand of NZ_JAQQDU010000118.1, from coordinate 5,290 downwards.
CGCAACTTCCCAGCCGCTTTCCGCGTGGATTCCCGCGTGGTTTTCCGATCCGTTTGCCGCAGTCCCGCAACGGACAGATCGCGCTCGCGCTCGCCGTCGTCTATCTCGTGTGGGGCTCGACCTATCTCGCCGTGCACGTCGCCCTCGGCTCGTTTCCGCCCTTGCTGCTTTCAGGGCTGCGCAATCTGTTTGCCGGGATAGGGCTTTTCATTTTTGCAGCGCGCCGCAAGCCGGTCTGGCCGAGCGTGACTGAAATCCGCAATGCCGGTATTGTCGGCACGATGCTGGTCGGCTTGTCGAGCGGCATGCTGGCCTACGGCATGCGCACCGTCGGCACCGGCACCGCGGCCGTGATGGTCGCGACCGTGCCGCTGTTCGCGACGGTGATCGCGGCGGTGGCGGGGCGCAAGATTGGCCGAGGCGAGTGGTTTGCGGTCGGCCTCGGGTTGGTGGGCATCGCGATCCTGAGTTACGGGGACAGCGCGCCGGGCTCCGCGGGCGGCAGCCTGGCGATCCTGTGCGGTGCGCTTTTCTGGGCCGGCGGCGCGCACCTGGCCGGGCGGCTGAAGCTGCCGTCGGACCTGTTCCTGTCGACGTCGTTGCAAATCGGCCTCGGCGGCGCGATGTCGACAATGGTCGCCCTGGTGACGGGCGAGCGGATGATGGAGGTGCATTTTCTGCCGGTGCTGGCCTTCGTCTACCTGATGCTGATCGGGACGATGGCCGCCTATGTCGCGTACGGCTTTTTGATCCGGCATACGAGTCCGATCATCGCCAGCAGCTGCATGTACGTGAATCCGGTCGTCGCGGTGGCGCTCGGTGCGTTGTTGCTCGGCGAGCCGGTCACCCATTCGACGGTGATCGCGACGATCGTAATTCTGGCCAGCGTGGGCCTGTCGTTCTGGTTCGATTACCGGAAGAAGGGCCTCGCCTGAGGAGGGCGGCCGCTTCAGAGCGCCGCCGCCACCTCCGCACCCTCGCGAATCGCGCGTTTCGCATCGAGTTCGGTCGCCACCTTTGCGCCGCCGATCACGTGATAGCGCGGACCGTTCGCACCATTCGCGCCTTTAACGCTGTTCGCGCTGCCAGTCCCATTCGCGCTGTTTGACCTATCCGCGGATCGTGCCGCCGTCTCCGGAACCAGATTGCGCAACGATTCCTGACCCGCGCACACGACAATCGTGTCCACTTCGAGCCAGTCTTCGGCACCGTCACGCGCAATCTTCAAACCGCGCGCGCAGATCTCCAGGTAGGACACGCCGCCGAGCATCTTCACACCGTTCCTGGCCAGCGTTGCGCGATGCACCCAGCCAGACGTCTTGCCGAGCCCCATGCCGAGCCTGCCCGCCTTACGCTGCAGCAACCAGATCTCGCGGAACGGCTGCACCGGCGCCGGCGGTTTCAAACCGCCGCGTTCCCGCACCGTGAGATCGACCCCCCATTCGTCGAGCCATGCTTCGCGCGGCATTGGCAGAGGCTCGCCAGAACGATGCAGCAGAAACTCGCTGACATCGAAGCCGATCCCACCCGCACCGATCACCGCGACGCGGCGTCCCACCGGCGCACCGCGCAATACGTCCACATAAGACAGCACGTTAGGTCCGTCGATGCCGGCAATCGCCGGGCTCCGTGGCACGATGCCCGTAGCGATGATCACATCGTCGAAACCGCCTGCCGCGAGCAGCGCCGGATCGACGCGCGTATCCAGTCGCACGTCGACGCGATGCCGCTGCAACTGGCTCTGAAAATAGCGGATGGTTTCGCTGAATTCTTCTTTACCCGGCACGCGCATCGCCAGATTGAACTGACCGCCGATCGTTGCGCTCGCGTCGAATAACGTTACGCGGTGCCCGCGCGACGCCGCCACCGTCGCCGCGGAAAGTCCTGCCGGACCCGCGCCGACCACTGCCACCGAACGTGCTGCCTGCGGACCCGGGACCGGTCGGTAGACCAGCTCGGTCTCGCGTCCCGCGCGTGGATTGACAAGGCAACTCGCGCGCTGGTTCTTGAACGTGTGATCGAGGCAGGCCTGATTGCAGGCGATACAGGTGTTGATTTCGTGCGCGCGTCCCTCGGCGGTCTTTACCACGAACTCAGGGTCGGCGAGGAGGGGCCTCGCCATCGAAACCAGGTCACCCGCCCCCTGAGCAAGTAGTTCTTCAGCGACCTCAGGCGTGTTGATACGGTTCGACACGATCACCGGCACGTTCACCGCAGCCTTCAGCCGCGCGCTGAGCGCGGCGAAAGCTGCACGCGGCACCGAGGTCACGATGGTCGGCACTCGCGCTTCGTGCCAGCCGATTCCCGTGTTGAACATCGTGACGCCGGCGGCTTCGAGCGCCTGGGCGACCTGTACGGTTTCTTCCCAGGTGTTGCCGCCTTCGACCAGGTCGATCAGCGAGAGCCGGTACACCACGATAAAGCGTTCGCCGCACGCCGCACGCACGCGCTCGACAATCTCGCGCGCGAGTCGCATGCGGTTCTCGATGCTGCCGCCGTAGCGGTCGGTGCGCTGGTTCGTGCGTGGACATAGGAACTGGTTGAGCAGATAGCCTTCGCTGCCCATGATCTCGATACCGTCATAACCGGCGCGTTGGGCGAGGCGCGCACAGCGTGCATAGTCGCGCACGGTGCGGGCAATGCCGGCTTCGGTGAGCGCGCGCGGTTTGAACTTCGAGATCGGCGATTTGAGCGCTGACGCTGAAACGACGAACGGCTGGTACCCATAGCGGCCCGCATGCAGGATCTGCAGCGCGATCTTGCCGCCTTCAGCGTGTACCGCCTCGGTCAGCAAGCGGTGATTGCGCAGATCGAACACCGAGTTCAGCGTGCCGCCGAAGGGCAGCAGCCAGCCCTGCCGGTTCGGCGAGATCCCGCCCGTGACGATCAGCCCGACGCCGCCTTTCGCGCGTTCACGGAAATACGCGGCCAGTTTCGGGTAATTCCAGAAACGGTCCTCCATGCCGGTGTGCATCGAACCCATCACCACGCGGTTGCGCAAGCGGGTAAAGCCGAGGTCGAGTTCAGCGAGTAAGTGTGGGTAAGACATGCGAGGGACCGTGTAAGTGTGGGTTGCGCACGAACAATACACCGGTCATTGGGCCAACCCGCCGAGGAAAAATTCTAATCCGCGCAACTCATTGCTCCGTAAGCCATTCTTCAGGTGCCATCAGTCATCTGGAACCCCGCGGCACACGCATTGCTGAATGCCAGCGTCCATCGACACGGACCGCGCTGCCGACAAGAACAAGCGCGATGAGTAGCAGGGATAGGAGAGGGCACTTCATTTCGGAGAGCCTGCCTGGAACCGTTCCAATGATCCGCGAACCTGGTTTCCAGGGGGCGCGGCGTACGAAGCGGAGCGCCCGCAAATTAACGGGTCGTGGGCCCCAAAACGATAAGGATGAGCACAATGAAAACGATTCGAACGATGGCGGCTGTGGTTGCGATTACATCCGTTTTAAGCGCGTGCGGTGGCGGCGGCTCCAGCGACGTAGGCAAGGAACTCGGGCTGACGAATCCGGAGATCCATTTCATCCACGCGATTCCCAGCGGCCCGGCCGTCGACTTCCTCGTGAACGGCACCGCGCCTTCGGGGCAGACGAACATCAGCTATAAGGGTGTGACGAACTTCACCAACATCAACACAGGGTCGACTACGGTTGCGTACTCCGCCACCGGCACGACGACTGCGCTGGCGAGCGGTACCTTCCCCGACGTTGCGAAGGGCCACGAATACACGGTGCTGGCTTTGCCGGGCCTGACGGCGCCGGATATCGGCCTGATCGACGACCCATTCGATAAGGGGCTGCTGTCCAACAGCGCGCGCCTGCGTGGCTTCAACGCATCGGCCAACGCGACCAACCTCGACCTGTATCTGGTCCAGGCAACCAGCACCGACATCACCAACGTCAGCCCGACGATGGCGGGCGTGTCGTTCAAGAACGCGGTGCCGGCAAGCGGCCAGGATTCGATCTACGTGTCCGGCGGCCAATATGTGCTGATTGCGACGGTGGCGGGCAGTAAGACGCCAATCTTCCAGTCGCCATCTTTCTCGCTGTCGAACAATGCCGACTGGCTGGTGACGTCAGTGCCGATCGGCGGTGCGCTGAGCCAGCTCGTGCCGGGCCAGATCCATCTGCTGGTCGCGCAGAACGGCAACACCAGCACGCCGAGCATTGAGTTGTCGAACACACTGACGGGCCAATAAGCTCGCGAACCAGCATGCGTGCACAGCGCGCGAGACATAAACAATAAGCGACAGTCTCAGGGAGGACATAGCGGCGATCGAGATGAGTGGATTGCCGCTATGTTTGTAGGTTTGCTTCAACCGATACCAACAGGAAGGAGAATCGCCATGCTTCACTATGCCATCGTCTTTTTCGTGATTGCGATTATTGCCGCCGTGTTCGGTTTTACCGGTATCGCAGCGGGTGCGGCGGAGATCGCGAAGATCCTGTTCTATATCTTCCTGGTCGTGTTCGTGGTCACACTGCTGCTCGGCGTATTCCGAACGTAGACGAATACCACGTCCTTGAACTGGCGTATCAGGCGCGATTTGTGCGGGGTATGCAGTTCCCCCAACACCGGATAAAGGAGAAATTCAATGTCGAAGTCCCCTGGCGCCCACGGCGCGGCATCTCAATCCAGCGATACGTTCGTCATGGACATCAAAAAAATCCGCGAAGACGCGCGCAAGCACATGTCGGACGGTGCGGTCACGCAAAGCTACGGTGCAGACCGTGAGACGGTGCTGAAACTGCTCAACGATTCGCTGGCCACTGAAATCGTCTGTGTGCTGCGCTATAAACGGCATCATTTCATGGCCAAGGGTATCAACTCCGAGGCCGTGGCTGCCGAATTCGCGGAGCATGCGACGCAGGAGCAGGAGCACGCCGACCTTATCGCCGAGCGCATCGTGCAGCTTGGCGGCGAGCCGGATTTTGCACCGGACGGTCTGAAGACGCGCTCGCATTCGGAATATAAGGAGGGTGGCGACCTGACGGATATGATTCGCGAGAATCTGATCGCCGAGCGTATTGCGATCGATACGTATCGCGAGATCGTGCGCTATCTTGGCGAGAAGGACGTGACGACTCGCCGGATGTTCGAAGACATTCTCGCGGTCGAAGAGGAGCATGCTGACGATATGGCGGATCTGCTCGAAGGTCGCGAGTAATGATGCAGGGGAGTAGCGCGGCGCTTGTTGTCTTTATGCCTACGGCGTTGGGCTTTCCTTGATCTGGCTTTTTGGCCTTTCCTTGAATTCTTAGTGGTCTATTAGTGTTGC
>NZ_JAQQDU010000117.1:0-24310 GCF_046027825.1 Paraburkholderia sediminicola | reverse complement strand
GATAAGCAAAGAAAGAGGCTCGAACCCCCTGCTAAGCGGGTCCCCCTCGCAGTCGCGGTAGTGGTGCATCTGGAATCCGTGCCCTCGCACATTCAGCGCTAGTGACAAAGGTGTCATCAGCTCCCACTCCGCACTACGTGCGTCGCGGATGGGTCTGCATGGGAAACCAGAGGCTTCGCTTGCGGGCTGTGGGGCCATCGGCATCGCCTCGGCGAAGCGCCAAGGTATCCAAAAAACAACTTCCCCAAACGAATGAGCCCGCGAAAACGCCGGCAGAATGAAACACCGGTGCGTCGCACTCGCACTCGCACTCGCAGTGGCAGTGGCAGTGGCAGTGGCAGTGGCAGTGGCAGTGGCAGTGGCAGTGGCAGTGGCAGTGGCATGATGAGCCAAGGACCTGAGCAAAGCGCAAGAGCTGAATCGCAGCGGGCGGTCTTAAGAAGTACCGTTCGGCGCGCGCAGCGCCGCCGGAAGTATGACTGCTTTGTCACCAGGGTCGAATGTGCGAGGACACAGATTCCAGATGCACCACTACCGCGACTGCGCGGGGGACCCGCTTAGCAGGGGCTTCGAGCCACTTTCTTTTGCCTACTTTTCTTTGCGGCATGCAAAGAAAAGTAGGTGCCCGCCCCGCACAGGGGCGACGCTAATAAACCAATAAGAATTCAAGGAAAGGCCCACACCACAGGCACACAGAAACAAAGCGCCGCGAAGGCCCCCCGCCGGAACAGGCAAAAAGAACCCCTAAAGCTTCTGCTCAACAGCAAGCAAAAAAATCCGCACCCACTGTTTAGCCTGCCGCTCGCCCAGCATGGGCAAAACCCACCCCTGACGCTTAGCGTCTTTGACTTTCAAAGCAACCTGCCACTGAGCATCATGGCCCTGCACTTCAGCCCCAAGCAGATCGGCAAAAATATAATCCCCCTGCTCGCCGCCAAGGCGAATCTCACATAGCCGTTTACCGGCAGCAAGCCGCACCGACCCCCAGGTCCCTTTAACCTCATGAGTCCAATCGCCGTCGCGAATATTGGCAGCGACCGCCTTCCGACGCCGCCACCAATAGACAACCGCAGCAATCAAAAGCAAAACAACAACAACGGCAACCCCAACAGCAACGGCCAAGCCAAAAGCCGCCTGCAAGGCATAAAACGCCCGCACTGCGCCATACACCAACGCGATCAGCGCAATCAACGCAACAACAATCGGCATCGCAAACTCGCTAAACAAAAAATCAGCGTAGCACGGCGCAGCCCAACCCCCACGGCAAAAAACCATTGCGAAAAACGCGCCGCCGCGCCTGCCGAATCGTTACGGCTGCTTATGCGCCGCCGCCCAATCCTTCACCGCCTTCAGCGTGTTCTCCACGTGCTTCTCCGGCGACAGGCTCGTGTACTCATAGATAATCTTGCCGTCCGGCGCGATCACGTATGACACGCGATTGGCCATCGAGTTATGCATCGGCATGCCGGCGTCATAGGCGCCGATCACCTTCGCGTCAGGATCGGCCGCGACCGGGAACTTGCTGCGGCATTCGCTCACCGAAAACTTCGTCAAGGTGTCGATGTTGTCGTGCGACACGCCAATCACCGTCGCGCCATATTTCTTGTACTCGTCAACAGCGTCGGCAAACTCGTGGGCTTCGATCGTGCAGCCTTTCGTGAAGGCCGCCGGATAGAAATACAGCACCACCGGCCCTTTCTTCAACTCGTCGGTAAGCGAATACGTGTAGGTCTTGCCGCCCAGCGAAGCCTGCGCCGTGAACGGCGGCGCGACATCGCCCGGATTGAGCGTGGCCGAGGCCGTCAGCGAATGCATCGCGAATCCCACCGACAAGACGGCTGCCAGCACCACCGGTATGAGCTTCCTTTTCATCAACAGTCCCTCGAAACGTTAATGCGCCCTGTTGGCGCAATCAGCTGAAGGTCGGGGCGTTCAGCAGAACGCCGGCAACCTCGACACGCCATTGGATCACGTACAGACAAGGTACGTAAGCACCCGCCTAAAGGATGCATGCGGAAAGAATACATCCATGAGCCCACGCCCGCAGCGCAGCCGCACGACGCAATAATCGCCCGGCACCGGGCACCGCAGCGCCGCTCAGGCCTCAAGCGGCCGCTTCTTCGATATGCGCGCCAAACCACGCCGCAGCGGACAGATTCAGCTCCGCCAGCACCTCGGGCGTCAGCGCCACGAAGCCGGACGGCGCATCGGGTCCCGCTGCGATCGAGGCGGCATCGGCGCCCTCGCCGGCCGCTTCGGCAATCCGCAGCAAGGTGCCGAGCGCGCCGCTACGCGTCACGATCGCTTCGCGGATCTGCGGCGCAAGGCCGAGTTTCTCGAGGACGGCCGCCGGCGTGCTGTCGACCACCACGTGGACCAGAGAGAAAATGCCGGTCATGAAAGCGGCATCGGCAAATTCGTCATCGGACGGGCGTAGCCAGCCGGCCGCCAACTCCATGAAGCGCGAGCGCGTGCCGGCCAGTTGCACCAGCGGATCGGCGCGCCACGGCAGTTCGCCGCTGTCCGCGTACAGCAGCAGTTGCGCCCAGCGCGCGATCTGCCGGGTACCGGTGGCGATGATGGCCTCGCGCAGCGACGCGATATTACGTCCCAGCCCGAAGGCGCTCGAATTGACGAGGCGCAGCAATTGCACCACCACGCTGGGGTTCAGCTTGAGTTCCGCCTCGAGTTCGGCAATGCCGCCATCGCGCGACAACAGCGCCAGCAAACGCAGCAGGCCGGGGCGCGGCGAGCGGTTGCGCGGCGCGGCCAGCACCTGCGGCCGCGCGAAGAAATACCCCTGGAACAGGTCGAAGCCGAGGTCACGAGCCAGCGCAAAATCGGCGCGCGTCTCGACCTTCTCCGCGATCAGTGTCTTGCCATGGCTGCGTACCGTCGACGCGAGTTTGGCCAGCGCGGACCGCTCGGTCTGCAGAAAGTCGATCTTGACGATGTCGGCGTGCGGCAGCGCGGCGAGCAGTTCGTCCGACAGTTCACTGACATCGTCGAGTGCCACCTGGAACCCGGCACGGCGCAACTCCGTCAGCCGGCGGGCCAGAAGCGCATCGAACTTGACGGTTTCGAGGATCTCGAGCACGAAGCGCTCGGGGGGCATCAGATGGACGATGTCGTTAAAGAGCAGCGCGCGGTCAATATTGACGAAGCCGCGGTGCTGGCCCAGCACCGCGGCCACGCCAATCCCGCCAATCGCGCGGGCCACGACCTGCGCCGTGGCCTGAGCGTCATCGCTGACCTCAGCATAGTTATGCGCGCTGGCTCGAAACAGTAATTCGTAAGCATTGAGCGCGCCGTCTCGATCGAGAATCGGCTGGCGGCCCAGATAGACGAACTGTGCCCCGGACGCCGGGTCGGCGACTTCGGCACATTGCTCAAGCACCTCGACGTGCCGGGGGGTGGCCCTGACAAAGTGACGTTCAGACATGGATCATCGGTGCAAGTGTTCGGAACGCTATGCAGCGACGTCATAGCCGGCACTGCACAACGGGTTTGACCTATTAACGGATGCGAAGCCGTTGCACTTTAACCGAATCGCTCCCGCGACGACGCCGGGCCCCGCAGCCCTTCCCTTACCATTTGTTTTTTGCAGCAGGCGCTAAAGATTTCCCCGCGCCGGTCGTTATCTTGTTCTGATGGGGCGGCCTGATACCGCTTAACCGCCCAGATACGGCGGGCGGAGAGCCGCCCCGCCTGCAGACGAATACAGGTTGCCAGCGACAAACATGGAAGCGAACAGGATCACCGCGCCCCGCCGGGGCTCCTTGCGCACGGTCATCGACCGGTTTCGCGCGTTCGGCCGTCGCGGCCACGGCGCACCGCAGCCGGGCGCAAGCCGCACTGCGCAACTGGAACAGGTGGTCGGCGCCGTCGACCTGCTGGCGCACGTCGATCAGGAACTGCGCTTCCTTTATGTTTCCGACGCCAGCCTGCGCTTCATCGGCTATCACCGCGAGTATCTCGAGACCATCACCCTGCACGATCTCGTGGCGCCCGCCGACGTGCCGCGCCTCGCCGCGCTGCTGACGCGCGCCACCGCCACGGGCAACGTCGAGAAGGCCACGCTCGGCCTCATCAAGTCGCTGACTTACCCGATCACCGTCGAGTTGCGCGTGGTGCGCAGCAGCCACGACGGCATCGACGGCTATGCGATCGCCGGCTTCGACGTGTCGGCCTGGCGCGCCACCGAGGAACGCCTGACCCAGGCGCTCCATCTGGACCGCCTGACCAGCCTGGCCAATCAGCTAGCGCTGATCCCCGCGCTGCTCGACGCGCAACGGCAAGCCGACGCCCACGGCACGCCGGCCGCCCTGCTGCTGCTCGACCTCGACGACTATCAGCGCGTGAACCGCGCGCTCGGCTACGATGCCGGCGACGAGATGTTGCGCGACACCGCGCGGCGCCTATTGAATATGACGAGCCCGAGCGAGACGGTGGCGCGTATCGCCAGCGACGAGTTCGCGATCCTCGTGAAGCCGGCCGCGAGCCGCACCGACGCGGCCGCCGCGGCCGAAGCGCTGGCGCGCCGCCTGCTGACCGCAATCCAGCAGCCGTATGTCTTCAGCGGCCAGCAGGTGCATCTGTCGGCGAGCATCGGCATCGCGCTCTATCCCGACGTGCGCCACGTCAACGACAACGCCGCCCACGACACCCACCTGTTGCGCTGGGCCGATCATGCCCTGCTGCAGGCCAAGGCGGCCGGCGGCAACACGCTCGCTTTCTACGTACCGGACGACAATCCCGCCGACGCCGAGCGCCTGAAGCTGGAGGCCGACCTCTACGACGGCGTGCGCAACGGCGAGTTCTCGTTACACTTCCAGCCGATCACGAGCAGCCGCACGCACGGGGTTGTCGGCGTCGAAGCCTTGATCCGCTGGTCGCATCCGGTGCACGGCCTCGTGCCCCCTTCGATGTTCATTCCGCTCGCGGAGTCGATCGGCCTGATCAACTTCCTCGGCAACTGGGTGTTGAAGGTCGCCTGCATGCAATTGATCCAGTGGGACGCGCAGGGCATCTCGTTGCAATACGTCGCCGTCAACGTGTCGCCGCAGCAGTTCCGCGACCCGCGTTTCAAGGACTCCGTGCGCGAAGCGATCGAATTGACGGGCATCGATCCGCGCCGCCTCGTGTTCGAAATCACCGAAAGTCTGCTGATGCACGACCCGGCACACGCCAAGGGTTTGCTCGAAGAATTGACGGCGATGGGCATCCGCTTTGCCGTCGACGATTTCGGCACCGGCTATTCGAGTCTGGCTTACCTGCAGCGATTCCCCTTGGCCAAGCTCAAGATCGACAGGAGTTTTGTCGAGAATCTGCTAACCTCCCGGAACGATCAGGCAATCGTTAGCGCGGTCGTCGGACTCGCACAAACACTCGACCTCGAACTGGTTGCCGAGGGCGTCGAAACAGAAGCGCAACGCACCCTGCTCACCGAGATGGGATGCGACCACATTCAGGGATGGCTCGTCTGCAAGGCGTTGCCTTCCGACGAACTCGCGCAACGTTTCGAAGCGCGCACGCTTCACCTGCACATTGCATAGCGATGCAGGCAAACCTCGTGCGCAGCGCAAGATGCCGGCCTGACGCCGGTGTGGCACTCATTGGAACATGTATGGCTTTGGCGGGACTCACATGGTAAAGGCGGCGGTGCTCGACCGGCTCTGGACGCGAATGAGCGAGCGCGGCGATTTCCCGATGCTGTCGCAGTCGCTGCGCACCACCATGGCGGCGATGAACAACGACGATCTCGACTTCACCGGCCTCGTGCAGGTCGTGTTGTCGGATTTCGCCTTGACGCAAAAAGTCCTGCGGCTGGCCAACTCGGCCATGTACATGGCGTTCGGCGGCAACATCACCACCGTGTCGCGCGCGCTGATGGTGCTCGGCATGGACGCGGTCGGCCATCTGGTGGTCGGCCTCAAAATCGTCGATCACTTTCATCACAGCGCGCCGCGCCGCATTGACGCGAAACTCGAATTGAACCGCACGCTGCTGTCGGGCTGCGTCGCGCGCAAGCTGACCGAACGCGGCGATCTGCGTGCCGGCGAAGAAGCCGTGGTCTGCACGCTGATGCGGCAGATCGGCAAGCTGCTGGTGGTGTTCTATCTCGACGCCGAATGGGATCAGATCCGCCGGCATATCGAAGACGGCACACTCGAAGCCGATGCCTGCGTGCTGGTGCTCGGCGTCACATTCGACGAAATCGGCGCCGAAGCGGCGGTGCGTTGGCGCTTGCCGGACATGATTCGTTCCGGCATGGGCGAGTTCGACCCACTGGATGTCGAGCAGCCGCGCCAGGTACAGTGGCTGCGCGCCATCACCAACTATTCGACGGCGGTTGCGGACGTGCTGACCCAGCAGAACATGCCGGACTGGGAGCGCGAAGAACGCATCGCCGAACTGGCGCACGAATACAGCCACGCGCTGAATACCGATCCGGACGTGCTGCATCAGATGAGCGTCGCGCTTGCCCGCGAAGAAGGCGGCGACGGCGTGATGGCTGAGATCGTCGAGTTGCGCGCCAATGCGGATGCGATCGCCCGCGAGGCGCTCAATCCGGAAGCGCGCATCGCGGCGGGGGTGGGCGATCTGCGCGGCCTGCCCAACGGCAGCGCACTCGCACCGGCGCTGGCGCTGGCCGCGGAAACCGTGCTGGCCGCGCTCGGTTTTGCGCGCACGGTGGTGTTCGTCAAGCACAGCAACGGCACGTTCAAGGCGCGCCTTGGGCTCGGTCCGAAGATCGACGCGGCGCTTCCCAGATTGTCGTTCAACACCGCGTTCGAGCCCGACGTGTTTCATCTCGCGATCGCGAACTCGGTCGGCATCTTCATTGAGAATGCACGCGACCCGAAGATGGTTGCGCGATTACCGGAATGGTTCCGACGTTCGTTCGACGATGCCCGCGCCTTCGTGCTACTGCCGGTCGTCGATGAAACCGATCATACGGTGGCGCTGTTATACGGCGACTGGTCTCATACGCAAGAGCCACGCCGGATATCGCAGAAGGAAATGAGCGCGTTAAATGAACTGGCAAAGGAGTTAGGACGTTTTTTCGGCCTGGGGCAGATGCAGGAAATGGAGATGATGTGAAGACGTGGCGTGATCGTTGATCACGGTGCTTCACTCTCACCGGTTTTGTATTTGCCCTAAGTCATTAATCCCAGATGTGCAAAGGCCGGCATGCCCAGCATGCCGGCCTCTGATTCAAACCTCAAACCCGCCCCTCAATCCTCAATCCGCTCCAACCCCTCCGCACTCCGATCCGCGACGCCGGCCCAAGCCCCCGCCGCCAATCCAAGCAGCGCGATCTCTTCCACCGTCAACGGCTGCAGGCGCGCACAAAGGCTGTTGATCTCATCCCACGCACCGCGCTCCAACGCTTCAACCACCGTCAGCAGCAAGCCCAACACGCCCTGTCGATGCAAGATGCCCGCCTGAATCGGCCGTGACAGCGTCAGCACATTCAACGTGCTTTCGAGCGAACCACCAAACACCGCGTCGACAAACGAAAACACGCCGGTCAGAAACGCCGCATCGGCTTCGTCGCGCCCCGCTTCGGGCAGACGCTCGATCGCCAGTTCCATGAAACGTGCCCGGGTCGCCGCAAGTTGCAACAATGGATCGTCTTCCAGCGCAACCTTGCGGCCATCTGCGTAGAGCAACAGTTGCGTCCAGCGGGCAATCCGGTTGGTGCCGGTCGCATTGATCGCTTCGCGCAGCGTACTGACCTTATGACCCACAGCGAGGCCGCTCGAATTCGCGAGCTTCATCAGATGCATCACCAGCACCGGATTGAGCTTCAGTTCGGCTTCGAGTTGTGCGACCGTCGGCTCGCCCGCCAGCAGTTGCAGCAGGTTCAGCAAGGCATGGCGCGGCGCGCTGACATGCCGCGTCATCGAAGTCTGCGGACGCGCGAAGAAGTAGCCCTGAAAGCGGTCGAAGCCAAGTTCATGCGCCATTTCGAAATCGGCCTGGGCATCGATACCCAGCGCAATCAACAGCTTGCCTGCTGACTTGAGCACGCTCGTCAGCTTGTGCAACAGCGCGCGAGGCGCATGCATGAAATCGATCTTGACGACTTCCGCATACGGCAACAGTTTGGCGAACGTCTCGTTGGGCTGCGTCACCTCGTCGAGCACGAAGCGATAGCGCCGCCCGTGCAACTGAACGATCCGTGCAATCAACGCCTCGTCGACTTCGATCGAAGGTGACAGTTCGAGCATGAAACGGTCAGCCGGCAAATGCTGGATCGAGTCGTCGAACAGCATCTCGCGGCTTACGTCGACGTAAGCCGGATGCCCGGTGAGCGCGCCGCGTACATTGCTCTGGATCAAGCCACGAACAATGGCTCGCACCACCCGTTGCGCGGGATCGGGCGCACGGCCCGGCAACGCGTCCGTATCCGCTGGCGAATCAGGAGCAGGCCCCGCAGCCGAGGCCGCGTCAGGTTCAGCGCCCGCGGGCAATTCCGGCGCGCGCACTTTAATCTCATAGCCGCACAACATGCCGTCCCGATTCAGAATCGGCTGACGCGCGAAGCTGGCGTTCAGTTGCGCATCGTCCGCAGCACCTGTCTGGCTGGGATTCTCGATTGCGATGGTGGTCATTCTGCTCCCCCGCTAAGCGCCGCCCTGGCGCTTCCCGCTGTATTTTGGTTTTCGCTGCACCGATAACAGGCGTTCGGGGCCCTGAGGCCCGTGGCGCCTGCGATGCGCCAGGCGATTTTAGCGCAGGCCGCTGCGCGCGGACATGTCAACGCCGCAATATCTCGAAATAATTGGTTACCCGTCTCGCTGAAGACAAGGAAAGAATCGACGATACTCTTGTGCAGTGCAAAAGCGTTCCACCACCGACCTTTAACCACCAAGGAAAATCATGGACGTCAAAAGCGTGCTGTCAAATGCCTTCGCGATGCCGATCACGAGCCCGGCGTTTCCAATGGGCCCGTATCGTTTCATCGATCGGGAATTCCTGATCATCACCTACCGTACCGATCCCGACAAACTGCGCGCCGTGGTACCCGAGCCGCTGCAGATCGGCGAGCCGCTCGTACATTACGAATTCATTCGCATGCCGGATTCGACCGGCTTCGGCGACTACACGGAAAGCGGTCAGGTGATCCCGGTGTCGTACAACGGCGTCGCGGGCGGCTACACACTCGCTATGTATCTGGACGACCATCCGCCAATCGCCGGCGGCCGTGAGCTGTGGGGTTTTCCGAAGAAGCTCGCCTCGCCGGTGCTCGAAGTGCATACGGATACACTCGTCGGCACGCTCGATTACGGCCCAGTGCGCATCGCCACCGGCACGATGGGCTACAAACATCGGCAACTGGACCTCGCGCAGCAACAGAAACGCCTCGAAACGCCGAACTTCCTTCTCAAGGTGATTCCGCACGTGGACGGCACACCGCGCATTTGCGAGCTGGTGCGCTACTACCTGCAGGACATCACCCTCAAAGGTGCATGGACGGGTCCCGCCTCGCTTGAACTGGCACACCATGCGCTAGCGCCGGTCGCGGAATTGGCGGTGCTCGAAATCGTCGAGGCACGGCATCTGATGGCCGATCTGACGCTCGGACTGGGTGAGGTGGTATTCGATTATCTCGATCAGCCCGAGGCCAACGTTCGCTGATCGACAGTCGTGATGCAGCGTGCATCAAGTGCACGACGCGCATGAAGCCATGCTGCAAGACACGCGTCCGGCGGAAGACGCTTCAAGCGCCGCCCAAAATGCAAACGGCCGCATCAGCGGCCGTTTGCATCAAGCAAAACCCATCAGGCAAGACACAACGCCTTACTTCAACACGACCTTCACGTTGAAGTACTTCGCGGCGAAGCGGTCGATCGTACCGTCGGCCTTCAGTTCCTTGAGCGCCTGGTTCAACGCGTCCTTCAACGCCTTGTCACCCTTGCGGATACCGAAGCCCACGCCTGCGCCGAGCAGCTTCTCGTCGGTCACAGCCGGACCCGCGAATTCGAAGCCTGCGCCTTGCGGCTTCGTCAGAAAGCCCTTCGAAGCCGCTTCCGCGTCCTGGAACGCGGCATCCAGACGGCCCGATGCGAGGTCGGCATAGATTTGGTCCTGCGTCTGATACGGCACGACGTCGACGCCGGCCGGGGCCCAGCGCGCCTTCGCATAGGTTTCCTGAATCGTTCCTTGCAGCACGCCGACATGCTTACCCTTGAGCGAAGCCGGTGTCGGCAGCAGACCGCTGCCCTTCTTCGCGATCATCTGATTCGGGATCGTGTAGATCGGATCGGTGAAATCGATGGCCTCGCGGCGCTGTTCCGTGATCGTCATGTCCGAGTTGATCGCGTTGAACTTGCGCGCTTGCAACGCCGGAATCAGGCCGTCGAACGAATTCTCGACCCACACGCATTTCGCCTTCAGCTTCGCGCACACGGCATTGCCGATGTCGATATCGAAACCTTGCAGCTCGCCCGACGGCGACTTCGATTCGAACGGCGCATACGACGCCTCGACGCCGAAGCGCACTTCCTTGATATCCGCTGCCGATGCGGAGCCGGCCGCTACCGTTGCCGTCGCGAACAGCGCGAGCGCGGCCATGTTTCGCCAATTCATCTTCATTACGGGTGTTCCTCTACGGTATTGAATAAGACGGAGCCGAATCCGGGCGAGCATGATTGCCGCGCCAAAAATGCGATTCAAACTCGTGCGGCCGGTGTGGTGCAGCGCAACAGCCGCGAGGGCGCGATTGTACAGGCTTCCGAATTGCGGTCCTGTAGGCGGCCCCGTGGACGCCCCGTTGCCCGGCCCGTTGGGTGAACCGGATCACGCGCGCTTGAAGGTGCAACTTTGTGTCGCGCTCAGGCAAGCCTGGACGCGCTCTGATGCACGTTAGAGCGCGCCGTCGCCGGCCGCGAAATCGCTGCCGAGGCGCTGCGACAGATGCGTGTAGACCGCCGCGACATGCGGCAGATGACGCGACTCCGGATGCGCCAGCACCCAGACCTGCGACTCCGCTTCGTCGAGCGGCGGCGTTAATTGCACGAGATCGTCGCGGCCGCGCGCGAGGAAAGTCGGCAAGATGCCGACGCCGAAACCGCGCGCCACCAACTCGAACACCGCCATCACGCTATTGGTTTTGTACCGCGGCTCGACCGTCGGGCAATGGCGCTTGCGCCACAGCACCGACGGATGATCGCCGAGCGAACTGTCCGGCGCCGCCCAATCGCAGCGCGACAACGCATCGGGATCGCTGGCCTGGATACCGCTCCCCTTCGCGGCAAACACGGCGATGCGCAGCGGGCCCACATGTTTGCCGACCAGATGATCCGGCGCACGGCGCGTGGCGCGCACCGCGATATCGGCGTCGCGCTTGGTCAGGCTCGCGAGGCTGTTAGTGGCGGTCAACTCGAACGACAACGCCGGATGCAATGCCGCGAAATCATGCAGCGCGGGCAGCAGGAGGCCGTAGAGCACGGTATCGGTGGTCGTCACGTGAACACTGCCGCTCACGCGGTCACTGCTCGCCTGTACAGTGGAGCGCGCGGCCGCCAATTCGCTTTCGATGCGCTCGGCGTGCCGCGCCAGTTGAGCACCGAGCGGAGTCGCCCGATAACCGCTACGCGAACGCTCGAACAAACGCTGTCCGAGCCCGCGTTCGATCCGCTGCACGGAGCGAAAAATCGTCGAGGCGTCGATACCCAGGCGCTGCGCGGCCTCCGCCAGCGTGCCGGCGCGCACCAGCGCAAGAATGGTCTGGGTATCCGCTGAAGTCAGTTCGTATTGCGTTTTTGCACGCATGGTATGGCAAGCCGCCTGTTTATTCTGAATGCGATCCGCGCTACTTTTACCACATCGACTTGTCGGCCGACGAGCCTTGCCACCGGCACCTGCCGGGACTTCACTCTCGTTTATAGCGGTGACACCATGAAACTCTATTACTCGCCGGGCGCCTGCTCGCTGGCCGTTCACATTGCGTTGCGCGAAGCCGGGCTCGACTTCGAAACCATCAAGGTCAACCTGCAAACGCATCAGCTCGCCAACGGCGACGATTACTATGCGATCTCGCCGCGCGGCTATGTGCCGCTCGTCGAATTCGCCGATGGTTCACGTCACACCGAGGGCGCCGCGCTGTTGCAATACATCGCCGATCTTGCGCCGGAGCGCGCCCTGTTACCGCCCTCCGGAACGCCGCAACGGCTCGAAGCGGTCGCATGGCTCACCTATATCAGCACGGAATTGCACAAGACCTTCAGCCCGTGGCTCTGGCATCAGGAAACAGCCGAATCGACGAAGCTCGAATGCCGCACGAAACTCGCCGCGCGCTTCAGCGAACTCGACGGTGTGCTTACGTCGCGCGACTATCTCGGCGGACAGTACTCAGTCGCCGATGCGTATGCGTTCACAGTGTTGAGTTGGGCGCGGATGCTGTCGGTGGATCTGAGCCCATATCCGAACCTCGGCGCGTATCTGGCGCGCGTGGCAGCGCGGCCGAAGGTGCGTGAGGCGATGGTGGCGGAAGGACTGATCAGAGCGAACGCGGCGCAAGCAGCGTAAGCGGTAGGGTATGAGACGTTGCGCGCAAAGGCGCGCAACGTTCTGCTCGGCAACGACGTGTCTAAACGAGGCTGGACAACGTGTCCTGCGTCGTCTCGATCACCAGCAAACCCGCGCGCAAGCCTGGCTTGACCGTTGCATTCGGAAACACGAGGCGTTCCTCATCGTGACGCACGGTGTAGCGATAGTCGCCGTCGCGTGCGAGCACGGTGTCCTTCACAAAGGGCGTGAAATTCGGCACATCCGCCGCGACCAGCAATTCGAATGCGTCGCTTTGCTTGGTGAGCTGGTCGATCACGGTGAACACGCGCGGCATCGCCGTGGACACGTCGCCGCTCTTTGTGCCGGCCAGCAGACGGCGCAGCGCGATGTCCGCGCCGGCGAAACGCGTCAGATCGTTCTGACCGAATGGGCGTACCTTGCCGAGTTCGAGGGTACACGCTTCGGCGCCACATGCCTGCGCGGTGAAGTGCGAATACGTGTTGCCCTTCGTCGTATGCAGCAGGACCGCGCTGATGCGCGCTTCGCCGAACCACTCGAACATTGCGCGCGAAAACGGCTTGCCGGTATGCGGCAACAAGGCGAATTGCTCGAAAGCCGAGGGGCGGATCGCCGTATGCATGTCGACGTGCCAACGGGCACCCGGCTCTTGCGATGCAGCGGCGAAGAACTGCGTTGCCGCACGCTCCAATGCCGCCGCGCGTGGCGCTTCGTGACTATGCGGCACCTGCTCGTGCCGTCCGCTGAAGAGGCGATTCAGATCGTCGTCGCGATAGCGGCACGCGTCGCGCATGGCGTCGACGTTGCCGAGAATCACCAGCAAACGGCACGTCAGCGCGGCATCGCCTTGCGCGATATCGCGCACGAGATACGACAGCAGTTCAATTGGTGCGGTTTCATCGCCATGCACCCCGGCAGAGACGAGCACACTGCGCGTGCGCCCATCCTGCACCGCGGGCTCCATGAGCAGCACGCCATCGTCGAGCCACGACCAGCGCACGCCGCTGTTGGCACACTCACCCTGCGTTTCCTGCGCGCCAGGCTGCGTCCCCGCCAGAGTATAGGCGAGGAAATCGTCGAGCATCGAAACCGGCATGCCGTGCTCAGCGCTGGAAGTCATACAGCGAGCCCAGACCGAGAATCTGCGTCAGTTCGTCGAGCGCGGTGCGCGACTCGGCGAGCAATTGCGGATCGGTCAGATCGGACGGTGCGAGACGGTCGCGATAGTGCTTTTCGATCCACGTATCGAGGCGGCCGAACAAGCTGTCGTTGATCCAGACGCCCGGCGTCACTGCCGCGCGCTCCGCATCGTTCAGCACCACACGCAGACGCAAACATGCCGGACCACCGCCGTTCTTCATGCTTTCGCGCAGATCGAAGACGAGCACGTCGTCGATCGGACCGGTGTGCGAGGTCAAATCGTCCAGATAGGCGCCCACGCGTTCGTTCTCGCGGCATTCCTGCGGCACCACCAGCACCTGCTTGCCGTCCGGACGCGTCAGCAACTGGCTGTTGAACAGATACGATGTGACCGCGTCGGACACGCTCACTTGCGAGTCGGGTACTTCGATCACGTTGAACTCGGCCTTCAGCCCAGAGAGTTTCGTGCGCAGTTCGTCGTACACCGCCTTCTGTTCGACAAACGCAAGCTGATGGCAGAACAGCGTGTTGCGATTGCCGACCGCGATCACGTCGTTATGGAACACGCCCGCGTCGATCACGTCGGGGTTCTGCTGCGCATATACGGTGGCCGCTTCTTTCAGACCGTGACGATGCGCGACCGCGCGGCTCGCTTCGAATGTCTGACGCGCCGGAAAACGCTTCGGCTCCGGTCCGCGGCGATATTCGCTACGGCCGTACACAAAGAACTCGACGCCACGTGTGCCATATTCCGAGCAAAAACGCGTGTGGTTCGCCGCACCTTCATCGCCGAGTGCGGGTGTGCCAGTCAGCGCTTCATGCACCGCGAAACGATCGGCGTCGCTGAAAATAGCGCGCAAGGTGTGGCGCGTCGATTCATGCTCGATCGCGCGATGCAGCTTGCTGCACAGATTGGCCGGCGTGAAATGCACGCGGCCGTCGTGCGTATCAGCCGACGGACTCACCGTCGCCGCATTCGCGGTCCACATCGCCGAAGCCGAACTCGCCGCGGCCAGCAACTCGGGCGCGTCTTTGGCGACGCGTGCGATCACCGTCGCGTCGTCGCCCGAAAAGCCGAGTTCGCGCAAGAGACGCATCGAAGGACGTTCCTGCGGCGGCAACACGCCTTGATGAAAGCCGAGATCGGCCAACTGCTTCATCTTGCGCAGGCCCTGCTTCGCGGCCGCTTTGGGGTTGGCGACCGACTTCTCGTTGTTCTGCGACGCGACGTTGCCGAACGAGAGCCCTGCGTAATTGTGGGTCGGGCCGACGAGACCGTCGAAATTGGCTTCAGTGGCTTGCATCGTCGATCCTTAGAATTGAAGGCCCGGCGAGACGCTCGCGGGCATTTGCAGTTGCGCGCTTTCGACGGACGCCATCGGATACGCGCAGTAGTCGGCCGCGTAGAACGCGCTCGGCCGGTGATTGCCCGAACGCCCCGGGCCACCGAACGGCGCGCCCGACGACGCACCGTTAGTCGGACGGTTCCAGTTGACGATGCCCGCGCGGATGGTGCGCTGGAAATGCGTCCACAGTGCTTCGTCGTCGGCGAGCAGGCCGGCGGAGAGGCCGAACTCGGTATCGTTGGCTTTCTCGAGCGCTTCGTCGAACGTGCCATAGCGGATGATCTGCGCCAGCGGTCCGAAATGCTCTTCGTCCGGCAGGTCCTTCACGGCGGTCACGTCGAGAATCGCGGGCGTGACAAAGCCGAGTGCCGGATCGCGCTGTTCCATCTTCAACAGTGCTTTCGCGCCATCGGCCAGCAGACGTTCTTGTGCCGCGACCAGACGCGAAGCCGCACGCGCCGAGATCACCGCGCCCATGAACGGCTGCGGATCGGCGTTATATTCGCCGACGCTGATACGCGAAGTCACTTCGGTCAGGCGTTCTACAAAGCGATCACCGAACGCGTCGTTCGGTACAAAAATACGTCGGGCGCATGTGCAACGCTGCCCTGCCGACAGAAACGCGGACTGAATCGTGTGATGCACGGCCGCGTCGATATCGGCCACCGGTCCGATCACGAGCGGATTGTTGCCGCCCATCTCCAGCGCGAGGACGATCTCCGGACGACCGCCGAATTGCTTGTGCAGCAATGTTCCGGTATCCGAACTACCCGTGAAGAACAAGCCGTCGATCTGGCGATGGTTGGCAAGCGCAATGCCTGTCTCTTTCTCGCCTTGCACCAGATTCATCACGCCGGCAGGCAAGCCCGCATCGCGCCAGATCTGCACAGTAAGCGCAGCCACGCCCGGCGCCAGTTCTGACGGCTTGAACACCACCGCGTTACCCGCGATCAGCGCCGGCACGATATGCCCGTTCGGCAAATGCCCCGGGAAGTTATACGGCCCGAACACGGCGACCACGCCATGCGGACGATGCCGCAAGACAGCCGTGCCGTCGGCCATCGGCGAACGCTTTTCGCCGGTGCGTTCGTTGTATGCCTGAATCGAAATCTCGACCTTCGCCGCCATCGACGCCGCTTCAGTGCGCGCTTCCCACAGCGGCTTGCCAGTCTCGCGGCCGATCGCTTCGGCGAGCGCTTCCTTGCGTTCCGTCACGAGCGCTGCGAAGCGGCGCACCACGGCGCAACGCTCGTCGAGACTCAATGCCGACCACGCCGCGAAGGCGCGGCGTGCGCTGCGCACCGCACGATCGACGTCGTCCGCCGACGCGCTGTTGCCTTCCCAAACCGTCGCGCCCGTACCCGGGTTGCGCGACGCAAATGCGGGTCCTGTGCCGGCGGCCCATTCGCCGTCGATGAAAAGCTCGCTCATGATCATCCTTGTTTGTGTTTCAGCGGCAGCACCCGTACCGGGTCACCTGCCTTGACGTCAAGTGCGGTCGCCTCGGCGGCGCTCATGCGGAACACGCCGTCTTGCGGCACGCCCGCAGCCATGCCCACCCGAAAATCGCCCAGCGACGTATTCGATACCAGCGAACGCGGTGCATCCTGGGGCGCGCCCGCCGGCACGTTCGCGATCTCGACCGGCACCAGCACGCTTTCGCGCACGGTACGCAAGTCGGCGATATGGCATTCGAGCACCGGGCCCGCATCGAAAATATCGACGTGATTCTCGTAGCGCAGCCCCTCGGATTCGAGCATGCGGCGCGCAGGAATCGTGTCGCTATGCGTGAGGCCGACGCATTCTTGCGCTTCTTCCGGCAACAGTTCGACATACACCGGATAACGCGGCATCAACTCAGCGAGAAACGCCTTGCGGCCGTGCGAGCTCAAATAGTCCGCCGCGTTGAAATCGATCTGATAGAAATGCGAGCCGACCGCGCGCCAGAACGGCGAGGTGCCTTCCGCATCGAAATGGCCGCGCAATTCCGCGCACAGACGCTGCGGAAAGCGCTCGCGGAACTGCGCGAGAAACATGAAGCGCGAACGCGACAGCAAACCGCCGACGCCGCTCGTGCGGTAACGCGGGCTCAGGAACAGCGAACACACTTCGGCGTAACCCGTCAGGTCATGCGAAATGTTCAGTGCGCGCATGCGCGTCCAGATTCCGAGGTCCTGGCTCGCGTGCACGACCGTGCTCACGCGGTAGTTGTAGAACGGTTGCTGCAGGCCGACCGCGGTTTCGATGCCGCATACACCGGCTACGTCGCCGGTGTCGGTATCTTCCATCACGAAGAAGTAACCGGCCTCATGCGGCTCGGCCTTGTCTTCCATCGTGCGGCGGGCACGCTCAACGCGCGCCGCGAGCGCATCGCGATCCGGCTTGAAGGTGGTGAGACCGGGACCGGTCTCCTGCGCGAGTCGCATGAGCGCGTCCACATCGCCTCGTTGCACAACGCGAACGACGATCATTGTGCGTCTCCCGTCAATTCTTCCTGATGCGGCTGATGCAGTGGCACGCAGCGTACCGCGTCGCCCTCCTGCACGCCGAGTGCGGCACGCGCCGCATGCGACAACGACGCACCGCTTGCTTTACCACCCGACAATGCACCGAGCACACAGCGAAACTCGCCGTCCGCACCGTTATGCGCGATCAGATAGGTCGACGCGTCGGCAGCCGCGCCGGCTTCCTGCACCACGCGTGTTTCATTAAGCGTCACGCAAGCGCTGCGATCGACCTGGGCGGTCAACACCGGGCCCGCGTCGAAAATATCGATAAACCGATCCGTCTCAAAGCCTTCTTCGAGGTGAATTTCATAGGCGAGCAGCGCCTTCGAATCCGGTTCGCCGAGCACGCGCTGTGCCGCTTCCGGCAGCAACGGCACGTAGATCGGATAGGTCGGCATCACTTCAGCGATAAACGTGCGGCTGCGGCCACCTGATTCGATTTCGATGTCGGCGAAATTGCGGCCGAAGAACTTGCGCCCCACTGCTTCCCAGAACGGCGACACGCCGGAATCGTCGGTGACGCCGAGCAGCAACGAGAACACTTCGGACGTGAAGCGCTTGCGATTCGCCGCGATATACATCATCCGCGCCCGTGACATCAGATGCGCGGCCGCATCGCCACGCAGCGACGGGTCGATGTAAAAGCCCGCCAGCCGGCTCTTGCCGGTCAGTTCATGCGACATGGTCAGCGCGTGGATCTTGCGATTCACGTGCAACTCACGCGACGCATGAATCAGCGCGTCATTGCGAAACGCGTAGAACGGGTCCGAATAACCGGCTGCGGCGACGATGCTCGCCGTGCCCATCAACTTGCCGCTCTCCGCGTCCTCGAGCACGAACAGATAGAACTCCTCGCCCGGAAAATCGACGTCCGCGCGAAACGAGTCTTCCGACAACGCGACGCGCGCTTCGAGCGCACCCCGGTCGTGCGGCAGCGAATGCAGCACCGGTTGCGCGGTGCGCGCCATATGTTCTAGCGCATCAAGATCGGCGAGGCGGCTTGGGCGTACGAAGAGCATCATCGTTCCTGTTGAATGTGACGCATGATCAATGCTGTCAGTGCGAGCGATCAGTGCGACGCCGTTTCGGCTTTCGCGCCGACGATCTCTTCGATAGCCTTCGCCAGACGGGCGAAGCCTTCGTACATATCGTCGAGCGGCATGATCAGCGACGGCACGAAACGCAGCACGTCCGGACCGGCCATCAGCATGATCACGCCGTGCTGACCCGCAGCCGTGACGAAATCTTTTGCGCGGCCCTTGAACGCATCGGTCAATTCAGCACCGATCAACAGACCCTTGCCACGCACTTCCTTGAACAGACCAAAGCGTTCGTTCAGCTTCGCGAGTTGACCCTTCAATGCTTCGCTGCGCGTACGCACACCTTCGAGCACCTTCGGATCGCTGATCAACTCGACCACCTTTTCCGCGATTGCCGCGCCCAGCGGATTGCCGCCGTAGGTCGTGCCATGCACGCCGACCTTGAAGTGCGCAGCCAGTTCGTTGGTGGTCAGCATCGCGCCGATCGGGAAACCGTTGCCGAGCGCCTTCGCGGTAGTCAGGATGTCCGGCGTCACGCCCGTGTCCTGGTACGCGTAGAAATGACCGCTGCGGCCCACACCCGTTTGTACCTCGTCAAAAATCAGCAGTGCGCCGTGCTGATCGCAGGCTTCGCGCAGCGCTTTCAGGAACGCCGGATCGGCCGGAATTACGCCGCCCTCGCCCTGAATCGGCTCGACGATCACCGCACACGTCTTCGCGCCGATCGCCTGCTTCGCCGCTTCAATATCGTTGTAAGGCAGATGGATGATGCCGGCCGGCACCGGGCCGAAGCCTTCCGAATACTTCGGCTGGCCGCCGACGCTCACGGTGAAGAACGTGCGGCCGTGGAACGACTGCGTGAATGAGATGATTTCGACCTTATCGGCGCCATGACGCTCGAACGCGACGCGGCGCGCCAGCTTCAATGCCGCTTCGTTCGCTTCCGCGCCCGAATTGGCGAAGAAGGCGCGGTCAGCGAAAGTCAGATCTTCGAGACGTTTGGCGAGGCGCAGCACCGGCTCGTTGGTATAACCATTACCGATGTGCCACAGCTTGCCGCCCTGCTCGTGCAGGACTTTCAGCAGTTCAGGATGTGCATGACCGAGCGCGGTGACGGCGATGCCGCCGGCGAAGTCGATGTAGTCGCGGCCTTCCGTATCCCAAACGCGTGAGCCGAGACCCCGATCCGGCACGAAGGCGGCGGGCGAAAACACCGGCACCATCACTTCGTCGAAGGTCTGGCGTGTCACAGTCAGGTCGTTCATGGCAAATCCTCGTTACAGGTGAGAGGTAATACACGTAGTGTAGGAAACCGCACGCGATACGTCTTGCGCATACGCGACGCTTTCTATGAGCTTCCGCGCGGATCAGTGGCGTGAGGGTGGCAAACAGGGCACTTTCCGGCCGCTTGTATCGCGTGTTCGGCCGGTTGATCTGTTCATTGCGCTGCTTGTTCAGCCTGCGGCCTGCTTATCCGGCCTCCCTTTCCAGCCTACTTATTCCGCCTGGTCGGGCGGTTCGATCAACGCGCCCGCTCGCGGCTCGCTGGCCGCGGCGCCGGTCGCGCCGGTCTGCTTGTCGATCCAGTTACGACGATCCTCGCGCGGTGTGACATCAAAGCGTTCGCGGTAAGCATTCGAAAAGTGCGCCGCCGACGAAAAACCACACGCGAGACTGATCTGCACCACCGATTTACTGGTGCGCTGCAATTGCGTGCGCGCTTTCGAGAGCCGCAGGCCGAGATAGTATTTGGACGGCATCGAGCCGAGATACTGACGAAACAGGCGTTCGAGCTGACGGCGCGAGACACCGACAAGACCCGCGATTTCATCGGTCGTGAGCGGGTCTTCGATATTCGCTTCCATCAGCATCAGCGCATCGTTCAGACGCGGATGGCGCTCACCTGGCGCCGTCACGAACGGAATGCGCTGCCGCTCTTCGCCCGCGCGCAACACGCCGACGCCCAGCGTATCGGCAATCCGATCCGCCAACTCCGGCCCGTGATCGCGGCCGATCATCGCCAGCATGAAGTCGACGGTTGCCTGACCGCCCGCGCAGGTAGCGCGATCACGGTCGATTTCGAAGATCTGCTGGGTGACGATCGAGCGTTCGAACTGCTCGGAGAACTGCTGATAGGTTTCCCAGTTGACGCTCACACGATAGCCGGACAACTGCCCCGCCATCGCCAGCCACCAGACGCCGTGATGAATGCCGGTGACGAGCGGCGTACGCTGCCCGACGCGCGAAAGGCTCGCGAGAAAGAGGCGGTAGTCCGCGAATTGCTGGAACCGTTCGCTGACGATAATCAGCCAGTCGCACGAAATCGCATCGCCGAAGGCGGCATCGGCCGGCCATTGCGCGCCGCCCGACAAGGGCACCGCGCGGCCGTCCCACGAACAGACCTGCACACGGTACAGCGCCCGGCCGTCAATTTCGTTGGCGAGATTGAGCGCGTCGACAATCGGCCCGACGCCCGACATCGACACCGGCGGCAAGGCGACGATTGCGACCTGCGTGGTGCGAGCCGGATTGGACGTTCGAGCCATCACTGATCAGAAAAACGCGAGCCGCGCGTTACTTCAGGCTGCCGGACAGGAACTGCTTGAGCCGTTCGCTGCGCGGCGTGGTCAACACTTCAGCGGGCAAGCCCTCTTCTTCGGTGCGGCCCTGGTGCAGGAACATCACGTGATTCGACACGTTGCGCGCGAAGCCCATTTCGTGCGTAACAACGATCATCGTACGGCCTTCTTCGGCGAGCTTCTGCATGACCTTCAGCACTTCGCCGACCAGTTCGGGATCGAGCGCGGAGGTAGGCTCGTCGAACAGCATCACGTCGGGGTTCATTGCCAGCGCACGTGCGATGGCGACACGCTGCTGCTGACCGCCCGACAGATGCGACGGATACTGTTTTTCCAGACGCGGCGCGAGACCCACCTTCTCGAGATATTCACGTGCGCGTTCTTCGGCTTCGCGACGCGACATACCGAGCACGTGAATCGGCGCTTCGATGATGTTCTCGATCACATTCATGTGCGCCCACAAGTTGAAGTGCTGGAACACCATCGCGAGTTTCGTGCGGATGCGTTGCAGTTGCTTGTGATCGGCCACTTCCAGATTGCCGGCGCGGTCGGTTTTGGTTTTAACCATTTCGCCGTCGACGACGATCTGCCCTGCGTTCGGCCGCTCAAGAAAATTGATGCAGCGCAGGAAGGTGCTCTTGCCCGATCCGCTCGCGCCGATGATGCTGATCACGTCGCCCTTGTTCGCATTGAGCGAGACGCCTTTGAGCACTTCATTGTCGCCGTAGCGCTTGTGGATGTCCTGAACGGCGAGCTTGCAAGCTTCGGTTTGAGTCGTGTGGAGCAAGATGCTCTCCCTTTGAAAATACGGATCAATCTTGGTGACGGCGCGAGCCAGCCGCGCCGCGCTATCGAAACATGCCTGCTCAGTGCGTGCGCACCGCCAGGTAACCCAGCCAGTGACGCTCGGCGCGGCGGAACAAGGCCACCAGCGCGAACGATACCACCAGGTAAATCAGCGCCGCGAGGCCGAACGCATCGAACGACTGATACGTGGCGGAATTCGCATCGCGCGCCACCTTCAGGATGTCCGGCACCGTGGCCGTGAACGCGACCGTGGTGGCGTGCAGCATCAGGATCACTTCGTTACTGTACAACGGCAGCGCCCGGCGCAGCGCGGACGGTATCACAATGCGGCGGTACATCGTGAACCAGCTCATGCCGTAGGCGCGGGCCGCTTCCACTTCACCGTGCGACGTCGAACGGATCGCGCCGGCGAAAATCTCGGTGGTGTACGCGCAGGTGTTCAGTGCGAAGGCGAGAATCGCGCAGTGAAAGCCGCTGCGGAAAAACGCGTCGAGCAATTCATGCGAGCGCACGAATTCCAGGCTGTACATGCCGGTGTAGATCAACAGCAGTTGCACGTACAGCGGCGTGCCGCGAAACACGTAGGTGTAGAGACGCACCGGTGTCGACAGCCAGCGCTTCTTGGATACGCGCGCCACCGCCAGCGGAATCGACGTAAAGAAGCCGATCCCAATCGACGCCACCAGCAGCCACAGCGTGACGGCCAGACCGGACATACGCTGACCGTCCCAGTACAGGAATGCGCGCCAGAATTGATTGAGAATGTCGATCATGGTCGATTAGAGCTCCGCGTGGCGCACGCCGATCGAATAGCGCTTTTCCATCCAGATCAGCACGAGGTTCGATACGGTGGTGATCGCCAGATAGATCAGCGCGGCGATCAGAATGAAGAAGAACATGTTGAAGGTGCTCTTGCCGGCGTCCTGCGCGGCTTTGACGACATCGGCGAGACCGATGATCGACACCAGCGCGGTGGCCTTGACCAGCACCTGCCAGTTGTTGCCGATGCCCGGCAGCGCGAAGCGCATCATCTGCGGAAACAGGATGCGCCTGAACACGCGCGCACCGCTCATGCCGTAGGCGCTGCCTGCTTCGAGTTGACCGCGCGGCACGGCGAGAAACGCGCCACGGAAGGTTTCGGTGAAGTAGGCGCCGTAGATGAAGCCGAGCGTCAGCACGCCTGCCACGAACGGATCGATATCGAACTGCGGCAGATTGAGTGCGTCGGTGAGATTGTTGACCGCGATCTGGATGCTGTAGAACAGCAGCAGCATCAGCACGAGGTCGGGTACTGAGCGGATCAGGGTGGTATAGCCGGTTGCGATTGCCCGCAGCGGGCGGTTGAAGGAGAGTTTCGCCGCCGCGCCCGCGAGGCCGAGCAGCACTGCGGCTGCGAGCGACAGGACGGACAGCTCGATCGTCTGGATCGTGCCGGCCAGCAACACCGGACCAAAGCCGTAAAGGAACACGCGTGTCTCCATCCAGGATTTATTGAGGATGTCACGGATGGGGTCGGGTTGTGGCTGCCCGACTCATCCGGCATGGCGCGGAGTCTCGCAAGTGGAAATTAATTTCTCAAAGAGAGGGTGAGATTGTGCTGCAATGCAGCAATTGGCCATTTTCTATGGCTGGGCGCTTGTAGGGCTTGGTTTTGTGGGGGGTATGGTTTTGTAAGGTGTAGGGCGCGGTGCGAGCGCTGGCGCGATTTAGCAAGTTTTGAGTCGCTTTTTTGATAGGCATACGGGGGCGGTTTTTGGCTCTTTGCCTACGGCGTTGGGGTTTGCCTGGATTGTTTGCCTGTGCGGCGCTCGTTCGTCTGTTTGCCTACGGCGTTGGCCTTTCCTTGATCTGGTTGCCTGCGCGGCGCTTTTTGGCTGTGTCCTTACGGCGTTGGCCTTTCCTTGAATTGTTATTGGTTTATTAGCGTCGCCCCTGTGCGGGGCGGGCACCTACTTTTCTTTGCCGGCCGCAAAGAAAGTAGGCAAAAGAAAGCGGCTCACACCGCCAATTCTTAAGCGGGTCCCCCGCACAGTCGCGGTAGTGGTGCATCTGGAATCCGTGCCCCCGCGCATTCGACGTCAGTGACAAAGGTGTCATTAGCTCCCACTCCGCACTGCGTGCGTCGCGGATGGGTCTGCATGGGAAACCCCGGGCTTCGGTTTGGCGCGGTGGGTGCCGTCGGCTTCGCCTCGGCGAGACGCGCAATGAAGCGCAAGCACGAAAACACAGTGGGCAGGTTTAGGAAGTACGCTTCGGCGCGCGCAGCGCCGCCGGAAGTATGACTCCCTTGTCACCAGGGCCGCATGTGCGAGGGCTCGGATTCCAGATGCACCACTACCGCGACTGTGCGG
>NZ_JAQQDU010000116.1:0-24727 GCF_046027825.1 Paraburkholderia sediminicola | reverse complement strand
GCCGCACTGAGACGGACGAAAACCGTCTCAGTGCAAGAATCTCCGAAAGATTCGGACGCACCACCCTACCGCTCGCCGTTTTTTTCCCGATCGCCTAGTTTGGCGCGGTAACCGGTTGCTGCGCAGCGTTGTTGGCCTTCAATTCCGCAGTGCTTTCCGATGACGGGCTGTTACGCTGCGGCGCGTTAGCAGCGGCTACGGTTTCTCCTGCCCGCTGCAATACTTCTTCTGCAAGCAAGTTCGCTGCATGACGTGCCGTGATGCGGCTTTGCGGAACACCCTTCGCATCGAGCGCAATCACCTTGTATAGCTCGCGGTCGCATTCGAGTTCCTGCTGATACTGCTCCGCCGTGTCCACCAGCAATTCAAGCAGCGTCTGACGACGTCGTCTTTCTTCCAGCGTGACGGAAGGATTCCTACATATTGAGGACGCAAGCGTGATCAAAGTATCCAGTTGACCCAGGTGCCGGTCGCATAAATCGAATGCCGACAGGGCGAGTTTGTCGTACTGGAGTGCGTCGACAGACGGACGTGAAGCGGGTTGATTTTTGGTGGACTTGCTCATGGTGCGATCTCCCTGTTACTTCTCGGATCGCCCGACACTCGCTTGGGAAGGGGTGAGCGGGCACGAAGCGGGTTAGCAGACCGGGCTTGAAACAAACCGGCGAGCCTTGCGGCTCCCCACCACGGCCCGCCCATTGATATATAGACGTGCAGAGGTAGACGCACGCCCCGCGTGAGCGGGTGTGCGGTTTCAAGCGACAGGCTGCTAAACCTGGCCGTCGAGTGTTTCCCGACGACTTGGTAATTATAAAGCAGCCCACGCGGGTTGCCTTCAACCTTGTAGGCTAAATGTTTGATTTGGCCGAAGGGATAAGGAGTAATAGGACGAGGGTAGCCGCAACGCACAGACGGTCGTCAGCACGCCAGCCATCGGTTCGTCCTCGGCAGTGGCGACATCGACCGCCGCCTATGTACCGACTGACCACCCACTCAATCCGAACCGATTCTCACCGCATCAGTCCCCGGCGCGAACATCCAATCGCATCGCCACTCAGTTACGTGCCAAGGTCACGCAAGATCCCCGGCATCCGCGCCACAGCGCGTTCGTGCAATTGCGTATAAAGGCTATTGCCATGCGCGTCGATCGCCACGGTCGCGGGTCCGAGCTGCTCGACTTCGAGCGTGAGCAAGCGAAACTGCGAGATGTACTCGGTCCAGTTCATCGCGACAACCCGGCGCAGCGAGGCCGACAGCAGATGCGCGCCGCCGCCCAGAAACGATAGATACACGCAACCGCACTCGCGCAACGCCGCTGCGCTTGCTTCGTCGAGCCCGCCCTTGCCGCCCACGAGGCGCACGCCGAGGCCCCGAATCAGCGCGGGCATCCATGGGTTGTATCGCGTGCTGGTGCTCGGGTTCAGATAAAGCGGCACGGGGCCGTCCGCCGTTTCATCGACGTAGGTGCTCAAATGGAAAAACGCGCCGTCGCGCAGGTCGACCGGCAGCGGTGCCTCCTGCTCCACAGCCTCGGCGAGCCGGCGATGCGTCGGCAAGCCGATGCTGACGGTGATCTCACCCGATAGCCGCACCATGTCGCCGAGTTTCAGATCGAGAACGCTCTCGCGCGTGAGCGGCAAACACAAATCGTGAATCTGGCTCATCGTTAGCACTCCATGAATTTGACGCGGCCATCGCCGTGAATACGTGCCGCGGTGCGCCGATTGATCCAGCAGTTGAAGCACACCGCAACCGGCACGAAACCGTGACTCGCGGCGTAGTCGACATGCACGGCCATCGCCGTCGTGTCGCCGCCCGTTCCCATCGGCCCGAAGCCCATCGCGTTGACGGCGTCAAGCAGGCGCTTCTCCATGCGCTCAAGTATGGGCTCCGGATTAGTCTGACCGAACGGCCGCAGCATCTGTTCTTTCGCGAGGCGGGCCGCGTAGTCGAACGTGCCGCCAATACCAACGCCAATCACGAGCGGCAGGCAAGGCTGCGATCCGGCGCGCAGCATGGTGTCGAGCACGAAGCGTTCGATCTGTTCCAGAGTCGGATACACGAACGCATCGATGGCTTCCCAGCGACCCGTGCCCATGGCTTTCGGCGCGCAGACGATGTCCACATAATCGGCGTCGTCGATCACGTCAAAGCTCACGATCGGCATGTCCTTGCCCGCATAGCTGCGCTCGTGCGTCAGCGGATTCGTGACCATCTTGAGAATCGGCGGCGAGATGTTCGCCGCCAGTTCCGCAAAGCCTTCGCGAATGGCGGCACGCACCGGTCCCTCGAACTGAACGCGTGTGCCGATCTTGATGCTGTAAGTCGGAATGCCCACGTCGCTACAGACCAGCGTGCCGTTACGTTGTGCACCGTCGGCGCTTTCGAGCATGATCGTGAGCGTCGCCTTGCCGGTCGGATTCGACTCGGCGCCAGACGCTCGCTGCAAAAACGCGCGCGTGTCGTCCGGAATCGCTTTCAACGAGCGTTCGTAAAGTTGCGCGGTGACTCGTTTAAGCGTTGTGCTGTTGATCGGCATCGTTGAGATTCCTGAAGATGGAACGGAGTCTGCCTTCCTGTCGGGCAGCCGCCGTGAACCAAGGGTTCGCCCGCTCGCGCAAGATTCCGGCAGGAGAAAAGCAGGCAGAAAGTACTGGATGAACAACGCGCAGCGGCGACAATAAATGGATCCCTTCGATGACACCGAATTCACCATGAACGATTTCCACACGCACACGCAACGCATCGGCATCATCGGCGCGGGTGCGATAGGCGGCCACTTCGCCGCTCGCCTCGCGCTCGCCGGGCATCGCGTATCGGTACTCGCACGCGGCGCCACGCTGGATGCGCTTGCCACTTCCGGACTGCGCTATACGTGTCCCGGCGAAGCTGAGCGCACCATCGCGCTCAATGCTCAGGCAAGTTGCGCGAACATGGGTCCACAGGATCTGGTGATCATTGCGCTGAAATCGCACGCGCTGCCCGCCCTCGCCGCGTCGCTCACGCCGCTCGTCGGCCGAGAAACCGTCGTGCTGCCAGTGGGAAACGGTTTGCCGTGGTGGTACTTTCTCGCCCCTGGAAATCCGCTCGAAGGATTGCGCCTCGCGAGCGTCGACCCGCAGGGTGACATCGAACGCGCACTGCCGTTCGAGCACGTACTCGGCGGCAGCGTGATGGCGTCGTGCAGTTCGCCCGCGTCCGGCGTGGTCCATCACCACAGCGGCGGCAAGATCGTGATCGGCGAGCCGTGCGGCGGCATCAGCGCGAGGGCGCACGACTGGGCGCAATTGCTGACGGCCGCCGGCCTGCCGACCACCGCCAGCGACGACGTGCGCCGCGACCTGTGGCTCAAGCTGCTCGGCAACGTCTGCGCCAATCCGTTGAGCCTCATCACGCAGGCGAGTACCGACCGTCTTGTCGACGATCCCGGTACGCGCGCCATTTTCGAAAGCCTGATGGCAGAATGCCTCGCGCTCGGCCGGCGTGCCGGTCTCGCGCTCGAGATCGACATTGCGCAACGCATCGCCCAGACGCGCCAGCTCGGCGCGATCAAGACCTCGATGTTGCAGGATCTCGAAGCGGGGCGCCGCGTCGAACTCGACGCGATTCTCGGCGCCCCGCTGGAGTGCGCGGCACGGCTCGACGTTGCTGTGCCCCTCATGCAGACGGTATTTGCGCTCGCCCGTTTGCGTGCGGCGCAGGCAGGCCTTGATGGCGAACATTCCGGTTCTCGCGAACATTCCGGTTCTCGCTAACGTTCAGCCACGCATGTAGTCAGCCGAATTGGCGACCCATCCCTTGTCGATGAAGTCCGTGCGCGGCGGCGAGAACACGTCGATCAAAAGATGGCGGCCAGTGCCGACGCCTTCAGTGGTGTGGATCAGATGAACCGGAACCGAGATCATCGATGCCGGACCGGCCTCAAGATGCTGATCGTCGCGCCATTGGTTCGCATCGGCGCCCCATTGCACGCGCAGGTGATGAATGAAATGTCCATCGATCGCGAGCGACCCCTGCTCGAAACTCGCGTGACTATGCGGGCTGAGCTGCGAGCGGTCCCGCGCATCCTGATACTCGACCCAGTTAATACTGAGCGTGTCGGATTGCAGCATCTTTAGACGCGGCTTGTCGGCGGGCGGCTGGATGTTGTCGATGCTGATCACCTGCAGTTCGCCGTTCGCGCGTGTGCGTCGATAACCGGCATCGCTGCCGACGATGCGCGGATCAGCCGACGCATAGTCCTGTTCGTTGAGCGCGGTGCCGGGCGTGAGATCGGCGCGTGACGACGCGATCAGCACGGCGCGGCCACCATCGTTCGGCTTCATCGAGACGTCGCCCGCGGGCAACACGCAGACACTGCGGCCCGGCACGGACTGCACGGCGCCTTGTCCGGTGCGCACTTCAGCGCCGGTTTCGTCGGGCAAGAGCAACAGCATCTCGTGCGTGCTGCGTGCTTCGAAGGTCTTGCCATCGCCTTGCAGCCATTGCACGAAGAAGTTCTGGCCGCGCGCCACGGTGCCTGGCGCAAGGTCGTAGACGGCGGTTTCCCGCACGCTGGTATCGGTTGTAGTCGTCATGTTCGGTTCCTTCTGTATTGGGGGATCAGTCGCGCCGCGGGCTCGGGCGGCCCAGCACGTCCATACGGCCGACGGTGGCGTAGCGGTTGCCGTCGAGGCGGGTCAACGGTTCGGTGCGGGCCGTATCGAAACGCCCGTCCGCGTCGATGAATCGATCGTCCAGATGCACACCGACGACGCGCCCGAACACCACATTGCTAGCCGTCTCACCGGGCCCAGTCGGCTCGATGTCGACGATGCGCAGCAGCCGGCACTCCATGCTGGCGGGCGACGCCGCCACGCGAGGTGGCTTCACCATCACGCTCGGTGCTTTCTCGAGTCCAGCCAGTTCGAACTCGTCGGTGCCGTAAGGCGCGTCGATCGAACTGAGATTCATCTGGTTGCGCAAATCCCATGTCACGAGATTCGTGACGAACTCACCCGTCTCACGCACATTGGTGATGGTGTCCTTCTCGTGCCGGTCGGCCGGCGCGTTGCACGAAAAGATCACCACCGGTGGCGCAGTCGAGACAAGATTGAAATGCGAAAACGGCGCGAGATTGATCTGCCCTTTGCTGTTCATCGTGCTGATCCAGCCAATCGGGCGGGGAGCGACGATCGCATTGAACAGCGTGCGCTTGAAGTCCGGCGTGGTCGCGGGGTCTAGAAACATCGTTATCTCCTTGTACGACTCGGATTGCTCAGCGGCGCGCGCCGCCTTTCACGAATACCGTCTTGCCCGTCTCGTAGAGGACGGCGTGGCGCTCCACGTCGGTCAGCAGCGTCGTCGCGTCGAGCATGCGCTGCACCATATCCTTGTACGTGCCCGACGAGGTGCCGATATCGGAGCCCCACATGATGCGATCGGCGCCGAACATATCGACTGCCTCGCGCAGCACGTCACGCGCCGGGGTATCCGTCTCACGGTAGATGTCGAGGTTGATCGAGGTGAACTTGAAGAAGATGTT
The DNA here is from genome assembly GCF_046027825.1 of Paraburkholderia sediminicola. Classification (GTDB taxonomy): domain Bacteria; phylum Pseudomonadota; class Gammaproteobacteria; order Burkholderiales; family Burkholderiaceae; genus Paraburkholderia; species Paraburkholderia sediminicola_D. The sequence continues at coordinate 19,203 of NZ_JAQQDU010000116.1, read as the reverse complement.
GGGCTCAGCGGCGAGCGGCACGAAGCGCGCGTCGAAACCGTAGTTGTCGTCCTCGACTTCAGGTTCGAGCATGTGATCGAGCACGACACGCAAGTTCGGGAAGCGCCGCGCCAATTCGATGATCGCCGGCACCGACGGACCGCCGCCGCCGATCGCCAGCACTTCCAGATCCATCACGATGCCGTATTCGTTCGCCACGGCCCACGTCTCTAGCGCACGCGGCGAATTCAGCCACGGCATGGTGCCGTCGGCTTCGCGTCCGCCGAACAGGCGCACGCCCGCGAGGCCGTGATTCTCGATATACGAGCGCACCAGCGCTGGCGTACCTTCGTCTTCCGCATCGAGAATGACGACGGCGGAAAACGTGTCGGGATAAGCGTCCGACGAATCGAGGATGTAGCTGTTGTCGAAGCGGTAAGTCATGCGTTTTTGCACCGCGACCGCGCCCTCGACGCGTTCTTCCTGCATCCACTGCAGCATGCGCGCGACGTCCGGCACTTCATTGACCGGATTGGGGCCATGCTTGCCGCCCGGCAGGCCGATCACGCCGGGCAGGCGTGGCGGCGCATTGGGCGAGCGCTTCATCGGATTGCGCGGATAGCGCGTCTGGTCGTCGGCCACGAGATGCGCGTGCGAGTCGAACAGTTTGACGGCTTGACCGGCAGGAGAATTCGTCGGATCTTGCTGGGAAGGCATGTCTCCTCCAAGGAGGTTTGGGTTGCTAAAAGGCGCACAGCGCTAGCCGCCAGCATCGCGATAGGGCGATCGGCCAGCGGCGCGGCGCGTCGCGGCTAGAAAAGATGGCGGATGCCGAGAAGCACGGCGTTCTGCGTATCGGTCGCCGACGGCGTCGCGGAGGTCAACGCGGCCACGGCGCGTTGTCCCGTCGAATCGAAACCACCCGCAGTCTCGCGCAGCACGACGAAATAAAGGTCGGTTCGCTTCGAAAGCGAATAGTCAGCGCCGAGATTCCATTGCTGATAGCTCGCGCCGCTCTCGCCGTTATACGAACTTGCGCGCGTGTACGTGTAGGCGACGCCGAACTGCAGCGATGGCGTCATACTGTATTTCAGATTCGCTTCGCCCGTGTTGAACGTGGCGGTCGCGCCGATTTCACCCAGCGGCGGTTTGGCGCCCGCGACCGGCGTGCCACCGATGTTGAAGAATTTCGTGTTCGTATAGATGCCGCCGACCGTGAACGAACCGATCGCATACGAGGCGCCCGCCCCCACGACCTGTTGCGACGCAGCCGTCGCATAGCCGCTGAAGATCGGGCTCGAGAAGTTGTTGCCAGTCGTGCTGCTGGTCGCGTTGTTGCCGAACAGCGAGTAGTTCGGATTCTTCACGTACAGATAGGCCGCTGCGAACTTGAACGGCCCATTGCCGTAGTCGACGCCCGCGGAAATCATCTGGTTCTGCGTCGCGTTGCCCGCGATGCCGCCGAGGCTGTATGTCGCGCCAAACTGCAATCCGCGATAGCGGGGGCTCACATACTTGATCGCATTGTTGGCGCGCTCGGTGCCGTCGACGTCGTCGAGGCCGCCCGGATGGTAACCCCAACCCGCGCCGCGCGCGGCCCAATCGCTGCCGGAGGAGAACGGGCCCAGATAAGTCGAAAGCGTCAGGTATTGACGGCCTAGCGTCACCGTTCCGTAAGGTGTGGCGACGCCGACGAAGGCCTGACGACCGAACATCAGCCCCGCTTGCATGGCGCCAGTCGTGGTGGTGAAGCCGCTTTCCAGAGTAAAGACGGTCTTGTAGCCGCCTCCCAGATCTTCACTGCCTGTCATACCAAAGCGCGATGCGCTCTCATTGCCGCCGGCAATCGCGAATTGGGACTTGCCGCCCGCATTGCTGTTGTAGCGAAAACCGGCATCGACGATGCCGTAAAGCGTCACGCTGCTTTGCGCGTGTGCCGTGCAAGCGATACCGCAGGCTGCCATCAGGGACAATGTTTTTTTCATCGGGGTCTCCTCTCCGTGTCTTAGCCCGTTCGCGTTGCGTCACGGACTTTCAGTTTTTCGGATTTTCAAAGTCGGCGAGCGCACGCTGTTGGCGGCTATCACGTTCGACGCCTCGTATGGTTCCATGCGATACGCGCCGTACCAAGCGCGTTTCCGAGACTTTCCGCAGAACGAAAACCACGAGATGCCACGTCGCCCTAAAAAAATGGCTGGTTCAGCATGGATTCCGACACGCGAAATCTTCCGGATTCGTACTTGAATCGCGGCGTCGGCGAGACATAGCATTGCTCACCGTGAGTCCGGCCTCGCTCAGAGGTCGCTCACAGACAGATAAAAGCCGGCGCCGCGCGTCTCACGCGCCACCAACCGGTCCGCCACGTTGGAGGAGAGATGGAGATTTCAGTTGCCACGCCCGTCAGCCAGGCCGTGACGCACGATGAACGCCTGATCCGGCGTGTGTGGTGGCGCATCATGCCGCTGATCCTGATCACCTATCTGGTGTCGGTCATCGACAAGATGAACGTCAGCTTCGCCAAGCTGCAGATGGTGCATCAGATCGGTATGACCGAAACGGCTTACGGTCTGGCGTCATCACTGTTCTTCATCGGCTATCTGATCTTCGAGATTCCAAGCGCGCTCGGTGTCCATCGCTTCGGCGCACCGAAGTGGATATTCCGCATTGTGCTGAGCTGGGGCATTGCAACCTTGCTCATCGCGTACATCTCGTCGGGTTCGACTTTCGCGGCGCTGCGGTTTCTGGTCGGTGCGGCGGAAGCCGGGTTGTATCCCGGCATCGTCTACTACCTGACTGTATGGTTCCCGCGCCGCTACCAGGTGCGCGCAATCGCACTTCTGACGCTCGGCAGTGCGCTCGGCAACATGCTCGGCTCGGCTTTCGGCGGCCTGCTGCTGTCGCTCGACGGCGTCTGGCATCACGCGGGCTGGCAATGGGTGTTTATCGTCACCGGCCTGCTTGCACTCGTGCTCGCGCCGATCGTGCTGTTCTACCTGCCGCGCAGTGTGGAGACGGCGTCGTTCCTCGACCCGCAGGAGCGCAGCCACCTTGCACGCATGGTCGCTGACGAAGCGCCGGCCGCTCATCACGAAGGCAGTGTCTGGACCGTACTGTGCGACCGCAAAGTGCAGGCGTTTGCGCTCGGCTACACGTGTCTGCTCACGTCGCTCTACGGGCTCATTTACTGGCTGCCGACCGTGATCAAAGGATTCGGCGTTTCGAGTTCGCTCAACGGTCTGCTCACGATGATTCCGTGGGCACTGACCGCCGCGCTTTTGCTGATCGTGCCGCGTACGCTCAAGAACGAAAGCCAGGTGCGCATGGCAGCCGCGACCATCGGCATCGTCGGTTGTGTGGCGTTTGTGGTGAGCCTGCTGGTGAGCGATCCGGCGGCGCGCTATGTCGCGCTCGTGGTTGGCACGCCTTGCACGTCGCTGCTGCTGCCGTGCTTCTGGTCGCTGCCGTCGAAGTATTTCAGCGGACGGCGCGCCGCCACCAGCCTCGCCGCGATTAGCAGTATCGGTAACCTCGGCGGCTTTCTCGCCCAGAACGCAATGCCGTGGATCGACAAGGCGTTCGGCCACCCCGGCTACGCCATGCTGCTGCCAGCCCTTTGCCTGCTGTTGCTCGGCTGCACCGCGCTCGCCATGAAGGCCACGCCAGTTCGCGCATCGGTCAACCAGACCGCGTCCCGATAGGACGCTTCCAATCCGCTTTCATCCATCATCCATGTCCACAACCACGCACGACACCTCCACGCGCCAGATTGGCACGTTCGTCAAAACCGGCGCGCCGCAGATCATCGAGATTCTCGGCGGCGCGGGACTCCACTTCGCGGTGGTCGACGCAGAACATGCGCCGTTCGACCGCGCCACGCTCGACGTCATGGTGATCGCCGCACGCTCCGTGAATTTGCCGCTGTTCGTGCGGATTCCCGACATGAACACCGCGACGATCCAGTCCGCGCTTGATCTCGGCGCTTCGGGACTGCTGGTGCCGCACGTCGATTCCGCGGATGAAGCGCGCGCGCTGGTGGCCCGCACACGCTTCATCGACGGCGAACGCGGCTTCTCCAGTTCGCCCCGCTTTGCCGGTTACGGTGCGATGGGGATGCAAAAGGCCGTCGCGGCAGGCAACGGCACCGTCGTGATGTGCCAGATCGAGAGCCGCGCGGGCTGTGCTGCTGCAGATGAGATCGCAAATGTGGACGGCGTGTCCGGCCTCTTCGTCGGCCGCGCGGATCTGGCTTTGTCGTTTGGTCTCACCAGCGCTCGTGCGTCCGAAGTGATGCAGGCCACCGTCCAGGTGCTCGACATCGCCCGACGTGCCGGCAAAACGCCGGGCGTTGCCGTCGGCGAGGTCAGCGAGTGCGCCGAATTCGAGGAGATGGGCGCTACCTGGTTCGTGATCGGATCGGATCAGTCGCTGCTTCGCAAGGGCGCGCTGACGTTGATGGCCTGATTGCGCACCAGATCCGCGGCCGCGCCGCCCAGGTCGGCGCGGCCGGTCCAGGCAGTTCAAAAGCTGCGATAATCCGAGTTTGTCGAAGGGCAAGCGTCAGATAGATCGACGTGCGCCCGACCACCCAGGCAAGGCGATACGATGGCGGAACGCGAATCTTCGATTCGGGCAGTGGAGCGGGCAATCACCCTTCTGCGCGCCCTGAACCAGATGCCCGTTTCGACACTCGACAGCCTGCATCAGTTGACGTCGCTGCCGAAGCCCACGTTGATCCGGCTGCTGCGGACCTTCGAAGAGCTGGGCCTCGCCGCACGCGGCGCGCGGCCCGGCGAATACCGCCTGCTCGATGGCGTCAACGCATTGAACTCCGGCTATCACCATGTGCCGCGTGTGGTCGAAACCGCCGCGCCGCTCGTGCGCAAACTCACCGAAGAGATCAAGTGGCCGATTGCCGTCGGCATGCTCGACGTCGACGCGCTAGTCGTACGCTACAGCACGATTCCGTATTCGCCGCTCTCGCTGCTGCACTCGTCGATCAACATGCGTCTCAGCCTCGTTTCACGTGCTTTGGGACGTGCGTATCTCGCCTTCTGCTCGCCCGAAGAACAGGAGATGCTGCTCGAAGTTGTGCGGCAAAGTCATCATCCGGAAGACCGGCTCGCGCAGGATCGCGAAGCCGTCCAGGCGATGCTCGATCAAACCCGCCAGCGCGGGTACGCCCTGCGCGATTCCAGCGTGCGGCCGGTGTCCGGCACTATCGCCGTGCCGGTGATGGCGAAGGAATTCGTGGTCGCGTCGATTGGACTGACATGGTTTTCTTCCGCGCTTACAACGGAGAAGGTGGTCGAGCGGTACCTGGGTCAGATGCGCGAGGTGTCGCGGCGAATTTCGGAGCAGTTGGAAAACTAGCGAATGAAGTCTGGCGGCCGTGCCGCCATCAGCGAGCCGCACTCGGGAGTCACTTCAGCCCCATTCCGACAGGTGGAATTTCGCGGAGTTATGCTTGGCCGCAGGCGAGCTACAACGTACTATTTTCCCCATAGAAGCGCTTATCGCGAATATCGTCGGACACATTCCATTTCATTCGCAGCGGACATGAAGTCAATCTGTTTTTTCGCGCCGGTCTGCGCCGCAGATATTCAATGGGAGGAAGGATATTCGGAGCAACCTGCCGGCTTAATCCAACGCCATCAATAATAAGCTTCTAATTCGCAAATTTAAATTCTGGACTAAATAATTAAGATCCAGATAAGGAGGAGACAGTGGTGATCAAGAAAGAAGTTCCATGGAAAGCGGTGGTCGCATCTACCGTTGGCAATGCACTGGAATGGTATGATTTTCTGGTTTACGGATATTTGTCCGTCATTATCGCCAAACAGTTTTTCCCTGCCGATAATCCCGTTACCTCGATGCTTTTGACCACGGCTACTTTCGGCGTGGGCTTTGTCGTCCGACCCATCGCCGGGATTGCCATTGGTATCTATGCGGACCGTGCCGGGAGAAAAGCAGCGCTGTCTTTTGTGATTCTCCTGATGCTCGTTTCAACCGCCATGCTGGCACTCTCGCCGACGTATAGCCAGGTCGGCATTCTTGCCCCGATCATTGTTGTCTGCTCCCGGATACTGCAGGGCATTTCGGTCGGCGGCGAGTTCGGCAGTGCCACCGCGCTACTGATCGAATACGCGCCGCCCGGAAGGCGTGGTTTCTACGGCAGTTGGCAAATGTTCTCGCAGTCCATCGGCGTGTTTCTCGCGACGCTCATGGGTGCCCTGCTAACGAGCGTGTTCACCGTAGAGGCACTATTGTCGTGGGCCTGGAGAATTCCGTTTCTGCTTGGCTTGATCATCGGGCCGATCGGCTTCTACATTCGCCGCAATCTGCAGGAACCCGAAATTTTCCTGAAAGAGACCCAGCACAAGAAAGTTTCGATCGGGGAGATATTTCGCCGCTACCCTGCCGAACTGTTTGTTTCCTTCGCGTTGAGCGCAGTGACGAACATCATGGTCTATGTACTGATCGCCTACCTTCCGATCTACGCGGTTCAGTCCCTCAAGACCTCCTTGAATGCGCCGTTCATCGTTCTCACCGTGTCGCTTCTGGTAAGAATGGCACTCGTTCCTTGCTTTGGTCACCTGTCTGACAAGATCGGCCGAAAGATAATTATGGGGGTAGCACTCACGCTCTTCGCGTTGCTGATCTACCCTGCGTTTATCCTGTTGAACATGTATCCGACAACCACGTCTCTACTCATCATGGAGCTGGCATTCGCCCTGCTCATGGCAGCCATATTAGGCCCCGTGTCGGCAACGCTTGCGGAACTGTTCCCGACGCACATACGCTCGACCGGCCTATCCATTACCTATAATCTGGCTGCTTCATTGTTGGGCGGGTTCACACCGTTTCTGCTGACGTGGTTGGTCGCGAAAACCGGCGACAAGCTCATGCCGGCCCACTATCTCGTTGGATTTCTGATACTTGGCGCAGTTTCGCTGCTGTTCTATAAGGAATCCGATATAAGCGTGGCGCTAACGGATCATGACGACCGCGAACTCACTGAGAAGGACGTTGATCTCGTTTCGGGAGCCGGCCAGTCGGTACGGAAGGCAAGCTGACCTGACCCGATTCGCATTACTCCCGCGCGTGACCGCGGCAGGACTGACGGGTTCGTCGAATCCATACAAACCGGAGGGTGTTTCAAATGAGCAAGACGGTGACTATTGATGGTCAAACCTTAACGGCGCGACAAGTGGTGGAGATTGCGCGGTTCGACGCACAGGTCACGCTTGCTCCGGATGCCATGGAACGCATGCACGCTGCCCGGCGAGTCGTTGAGCAAGCGGTCACTCGCGGCGATCGGGTTTACGGTGTGACAACCAGCGTGGGCGCCAAGACAGGCGTTCCGCTCGAGCCGGCACGTATTGAGGAGTTCAACCGCCGGCTTTTGCAGACCCACAACTTCGGCCACGGCCCCACGGCGCCAGACGAAATTGTGCGGGCGATGATGGTCATTCTCGTGAACGCCATGGCCTCAGGTCGACTCGGTGTTCGCCCCCTGCTGGCCACAATGTTGGTCGATGCGCTCAACAGCGACCGAACGTTTCGTGTGCACCTATGGGGATCGATAGGTCAGAGCGACATGTCGCCGGTGGCGGATCTGGCGTTGGAGCTCTACGCGGAAATCACGTTGACGTCGGGCGAAGCGCTGGCACTTCTCAATTCCAGTGCACTTTCGCTTGGCACGGCCGCTATCGCCATTGACGATCTACGGCGCCTGCTGAACTCATGGACCATCGCCTCGGCGTTGAGTATGGAAGGTTTCGCGGCCAATCCGTCCATTCTTTCACCCGCTGCGATCCGTTCTCGACCCTTTGAAGGGCTGCGGATCGCTGCCGAGTTGATTCGTGCACAGCTTGATGGCAGCTACATTCTGGGAAACGGTGGTCCCCGCCATCTGCAGGACCCGCTTTGTTTTCGTTCTCTACCAATTACATTCGGAAATGCGTTCGATAGCTTCGCCTTCGCCGAGAAACAGATCGCCATCGAACTGAATGCCAGTCAGAACAACCCTATCGTATCGATCGAGGACGACACACTAGTGTCGGTCGCCAACTTCGACATGCTGTCGCTGTCGATGGCCCTCGATACCGTCAGGCTAGCCTTATCGCCCGTTGTCACCAGTTCCACGGAGCGCGTTGCAAAACTCACGGATTCGTTCTGGTCTGGACTCCCTGTGGGTTTGATCGAGGAGGACAGCGTTGGGTTACCCGGATTCAACGGATTGGCACAGTTTCACAAGTCGCTGGCGTCGGAGGCGCGCCTGCTCGCAGCACCGACAGTCATCGAACTGGCCAGCTCCAGCCATTCCAACGGCAACCTCGATCGTGCCAGCATGGCGACAGTCGCGGCGCGCCGCGCGCGAGAAACGACCGAACTCTGCAAGTCGCTTCTTGCGATGGAGCTCATGGTTGCGGCTCAAGCCGTCGATATACGTAAAGCCACCCCGCTCGGGGCCTCGACGACGAAACTTTTGAAGTTCGTCCGAGGCCTTGTGCCCTATGCAGAGGGACACGAGCGGGTGCCTCATCCGGCTCCTCTACTCGCCGCCCTCGAATCGCAAGAATATGACCTGAGTGCGATCGTTGCGTGAGTCGCCGGTACCGCAGCCGTTACAACCGGAACAACCGTTTCGCGTTGTCGCGGCCGATCTTTTCCCGGTCGTTTTCACCAATCTCCGCGTCGTCGAACCAGGCGCTCGCCTCTTCCATCGTCTCGAACGGGTAGTCGGTCGAGAACAGCACACGGTCGCCGCCAATTTCTTCCATCGCATTGCGCATGGCAATCGTGCGGAAATTGCCGCTCGTCGTCACATGGAAGTTCTGCCGGAAATAGTCCATGAACGGCTGCTTCGCCTTGACGCCCATCGGGTTCTTGCCATTCGCCGAGGCCCAGTGCGAGGTGCGCCAGATGTTGTTCTGCACAAGTTCGCCCAGATGGCCGAGAATCACCTGCAGCTTGGGGTAGGCGTCAAACAGACCGCTACCAATGAGGCGCAACGCATGGACACCCGTCTCCACTGAGAATGCCCACGCCGGGCCCATCAACCACGGGTGCCCGTTCCACGAAAGCTGCTGGCTCGGCAACGGATTGCGCGGATGGAGATAGAACGGCACATCGAGCCGCGCGACTTCGCCCCAGAACGGCCAGTACTGCGGAAGGTCGTAGTAAGTGGCGTTGTCAGCGCTACCGATCTGCGAGAAACCATTGACAAGCGCACCCTTGAAACCCAGTTCGGACACGGCGCGTTCCAGCTCGCGGGCCGCCGCCTCCGGGTCTTGCATCGGCAGCGCGGCGAATGCCCCAAAGCGGTCCGGACGGCGTGCTACCTGCTCGGCAAGCAGATCGTTCGCGCGTCGCGCGACATCGATTGCGCGCCGGGTGTCGACAATCGCCTGCACAGCCGGCGCGTTCAACGACAAGATTGTGTACCCGATTCCGCAGGCGTCCATGCGCTCGATGCGCTCCGCCTCAAAGTCGAGCAGTTGCCGGCGCCGGTGCGGCCAGATGTCAGCAGTGAAATAATGTTCAGAATCGCCAATCGTGTCCGGCGATGCGAAGTGCTCTTCGAGCGCAATCTTGTTCTGCATAAAGCCTCCTGGTATGTTGATGTCTCAACGTCTGCCGGCGCCTTGCGGCCACAGCGTGTTGAGACCAGCGTAGGGCGGCCCTGACTCCCTGTTAAATTGTCACTTCAAATACCATCATTCACGACATCTATACCCCGCACACTGGCCCACGCCATGACACCCGATACTGACCTGCGTAACGTCGACCTGAATCTGCTGCTGGTGTTCGACGTGCTTTACCGAACCCGGAGTACGACGCGCGCGGCAGAGTCGCTCCACCTGACGCAGCCTTCCGTCAGCAACGCGTTGAAGCGGCTGCGCTCACTGTTTGACGACATCCTGTTCGTGAAGACAGCCGACGGCATGCAGCCCACGCCGCGAGCGGACGGAATCGCGGCGCTCGTCGACGAAGGGTTCGCGTCGCTGCGTCTCGCGCTGCAGGCAGGCCGGACGTTCGATCCGGCCACCTCAACGCGCACGTTCCGCCTGTACGTCAGCGATCTCGGACAGGCGATCTTCATCCCGCCACTGGTCGCGCATTTGCATCAGGTCGCGCCGGGTGTCCGGGTCGTCACGACCGACCCGCCACTCGACGCCGCGCAGCAGATGATGAAACTCGGCCAGATCGATCTCGCGATCGGTATGTTCAGCGGTCTACATGCCGACTTCCATCAGCAACGGCTCTTTCACGAGACTTACGTGGCGCTCGTGCGTAACAACCATCCCACGATAGGCGCCATGCTTTCCGTCGAGCAGTTCTTCGCGGCCGACCATGTGGTCTACACGCCCACGGCCGGTAGCCACGCGCATTTCGAGGCAGAATTCAATGCGCACTCCTCGCACGACGGCAACGCTCGCCACGTGGTATTGCAGCTCGCGCATTCGTTCGGTCTGGATCGCATTGTCTCGTCGAGCGAGCTCGTCGCCTGTATTCCGAGCCGCCTCGCGCGCGTGCTGGCGAGCCGGCACGATGTCCGCGCTGTCGCGCTGCCGTTTGATATCGCGCCAGTCGATATCACGCAGTTCTGGCATGAACGTTACCAACGTGACGAAGCTCACCAATGGTTACGCGCACTCGTCTATGAGCTGTTTCACGATCTTCGTCCGAGCGCTGTTCTCTGATAGTGTCTAGGCGATGCTGCCCGATCCCGACACTGGAATCGCGCACACCCCAACCAAAGTATCAGGAGACACAGAGCCATGAGTGATCAGCCGTTCGGACGCTCCCGTCGTGATTTCATGCGTATTGCCGTTACAGCAGGCACCACCGCAGCGCTGCCGTGGATGCAGGACGCCCACGCGCAGTCACCGGCCAGTTCCGCACCCCCTGCCCCCGCGGCCGGACTCCCGGCCAAAGGCACACAACTGATCCTGCTCGGCACCAAGGGGGGCCCGACGCCCTCTGACCTGCGCGCGGCACCGGCGAACGTGCTGGTGGTCGACGGCCAGCCCTACGTGGTCGATTGCGGTAACGGCGTCGCGCTGCAGTTGACCAAGGCGGGTATCAAGCTGCCGGGCATTCGTGACATCTTCCTGACCCACCATCATTCGGACCACAACGCCGACCTCGGCAATCTCGTGTTCCTTGCCTGGGCCACCGGGCTGCATACGCCCGTCAACCTGTACGGACCGCCGCGCATGACCAAGATGATCGACGACTTCGTCGACATGAACGCGATCGACCTCGACGTGCGAATGCGCGAAGAAGGCCGGCCGCCGTTCCGGCCACTGATCAACATCCATGAATTCGACGGCCCGCGCCTCGTGATGGAAGACGACCGCGTGCGCGTCACCTCGACACTGGTCGACCACTACACGATCAAGCCGGCATTCGCTTACCGCTTCGAGACCAAGGACCGCACGGTCGTTTTCTCCGGCGACACGACCTACTATCCGGCGCTTGCCGAGTTCGCGAAAGGCGCTGACGTACTGGTGCATGAAGTGATGTACCTGCCCGCACTCCAGAAGCTGATGAAGACCGTCGACAACGCGCCGACGCTGCTCGATCACCTCGTGAAGAGCCACACCACCACTGAGCAGGTCGGCAAGATCGCCGCGGCGGCTGGCGTCAAGACGCTGGTGCTGAGCCATTTCGTGCCGGGCGGCGATCCCGCGATTACCGACGAGATGTGGGCCGCCGATGCGCGCAAGCATTTCAACGGACAGGTCATCGTCGGAAAAGACCTGCAGGTTATCTGAGTGTCAGGAAAAGCCACCATGCAATCCGCTGCGATTCCCTTGACGTTGCTGACCGGTTTTCTCGGGTCGGGGAAGACCACGTTGCTCAATCGCCTGCTGCCGCAACCCGCGCTGGGCCGTTGTGCGGTGGTGATCAACGAACTGGGCGCGATCGGTCTCGATCATCTGTTCATCAGCACTTCGCGGGACGAGACCATCGCGCTGCTGGAAAACGGCTGCCTGTGTTACGGCGTGCGCGACGAACTGGCTGCGACTGTGGCCGATCTGCTGGAGCGCCGCGTGCGCGGCGAGATTCCCCCCTTCGAGCGGATTTTGATCGAGACCACGGGGCTTGCGCGGCCCGGCCCAGTGATCTCCCTGTTGCTGGGCGACCCAGCGCTCGAAGGTCGTTTGCAACTCGATGGCATCGTGACGACCGTCGATGCGAAACACGGCGCCGCGCAACTTGCCCGACATGAGGAATCGCGTCAGCAGGTGGCGGTCGCGGACCGGCTGTTGCTGACAAAGGCTGAACTGGTCGATGCGCCCGCGCTTGCCGACCTCGAGGCGGCGCTTGAGGTGCTGAATCCGGGGGCGACGCGCATTCCGGTGCGCAACGGCGAGATTGACGCACAACAGTTGCTCGACATCCTGACACCGCGTGCCTTGCGGCCCTGGTTGCGCGCCGCGCCCTCGCCGCGCAAGTCGCTGATGCGTGGCGCGACGGCGTCACGCGTGGCCCATCCGGACATCGACAGCTTCTGCCTGACTTACTCACAGCCATTGCCGATGCAGGCATTCGAAACCGCGTTGACCGTACTGCTCGGCTATCACGGCGAACGCATCCTGCGGGTTAAGGGAATCGGCAATTTCATCGGCGAATCGCGGCCTGTTGTGTTCCATGGCGTGCAGCAGTTGCTGCATGAACCGTTACGGCTTGAAGCGTGGCCTGACGACGATCACACGACACGGCTCGTGTTCATCGTGCAGGGGCTCGCGAGGTCGGTGATCGAGGAGACGATCACGCATTTTCTGGTTGAAGCCGGGGTGGAGGCACTGGCAGAAGGCGACGACGAGGCTTCATCACGCTTCGTACAAGGTGATAAAACCTTTCAGTGATTCGAAAGCGGTTCTTGGTAAGCGATTACCACGTTCAAACGCCGGTTTGCTCTTGAAGTTCGGGAAGCGCCCCGCTACAACTTCGATAGAGGAACTCAGTTTTTGCAATCACTCGCAGAACGAAAAACTGCATGCACAACCTTTGACGAACCGCGGCTCGGCGTTGATTACCCGACGCCGTGCTGTTCGCGTTCGCAGCAAGCGTTGTGAGAAGTTCAAAATGGCTTCGTTCGAGGAATAGTGGCACGCGCAATTCCGAAAAGATTAAGACTACGAACGCATCCTTCGGCAGTGTCGTCTCTCGCGCCGCGCGCCTTGTGAACGAGCTATTAAAAAATAGTCGGCAGGCCCATGTCTGCATGGCCAGATACCTCCCGCCGGAATGCGATTGAGCGCCGCCTGACTAACCCTATCTAAGCCTGACAAAGACGAGAGGCTGCCTTTCGCGGGTAGGTGTCTGAACCGTGCGAAGGCGCGACTGCAGGAGGAGCCATGACGCTGATTCCGCACCGCGTTGCCAAAACAGTTGCTGCAGTTGCGCCGGTACTGCTTGCCGCGTGTGCGCAGCCGCCGTACGTCACCGTTCCAGCCGGGACGACACCCCTAGCTCACGATGAAGTCATGGCGCTTATATCAAGCGCCAATGTTCACCGGTACTTCCCCGAGTCGGAGGCGATCATGACGACAAAGGAAGACGGCTCCGTTGAGTACTTCTATAAGCCTGGAAAAGCGCACTTCGCGCACGAGGGAAAGATATTGCACGCCGAAGGAACCTGGACAGTCGGGCAAGACGGTCGCTTCTGCGTAGCGTTGACATGGCAGTCTACGGCGTCAACCCATTGGTGCCGCTTCGTCTTCCAGACGGGTAACGGGTACGGAGCCAGCGATAGTGCTGCCGCTACGAACCTGGAAAACTGGGGTATTTCGAAGAATTGAACGTCTTACATTCGGTCGGACCGAGCGTTGCCCGCCCCGCGAACCTCGGGTCAAAAACCGTGCCTGACAGAAAGCGTCGCGCCCGTATCGTGTGAATGGAGAACCGCGACACGCGCTGTTCCAGAAAAGACCCACTCGTTGACGGTCAACGACAGCTTTCGCTGCGGTTGCGCACCGAGCGTTAAAGTCTCGTTCGGCAACTGAACGATTGAGAGTAGCGGCGCCGTCGAGGGGCCCAGATCGAGATAATTCGGTGCCTGCTGCGATGCGGCCTCAGGCGTTGGTGTGGTGTTCCCGGCGCCGAACCGGACTTCGTGGGTCACCTGTGTGCTATAGAAGTTCTCGACTTGCGCATAAAACGGCTTTTCCTGATCCGACTGATATTCCATTTCATACGGGTGAAAGTAGCGTTGCGGATCCGGAATGGGCGGAACGACCTTCTCGGGCAGAGGCGCGATATTCGCAATGGTCATCTCTTCGGGCGAATCGATAACAAGACCGTCCGCGAACGCATATCCGCTCAGCATAAGCACTATTGCGCCGACAATCCTTTCGCTCAGGCGGGTCATGGGCATGCCCCCAATGAAGGAATTGAAACGTCACACTACTGACCGTTACGCCTGAACAGACCGCCTTTGCATGCTCGCTTGCACCTATACATTGTAGTCAGTCCTTTACGTCTCGCTACCTATGTATGCAACGCCCGCCCGAGAAGACCCGGCACAACGATCAACCAGCGAGGTAGTACTTACCGAACAACAGGGTTATTCTTCGCTACACCACACTACCCCGGAGCGTCCCATGCAGACAGTCCGTCGTTTCGCGTTCCTTGCGTTGACATGCAGTGTCATCGGTTTGTCCCATTCATCGAACGCATCGCCCGACTCTGCCGGTCCGCAACGAAGCCTCATGCAGGTCGTCTCGTTCGGGGATAGTCTTTCGGACGTTGGCACCTACGCTTACGCCCGACAGTTCGGCGGCGGCACCTACACCACCAATCCGGGCGCTATCTCCGTACAGGTTATCGCGGAGCATTATGGGTCGAGCCTCACCCCCGCGTTGACGGGCGGTTTTGGGCAACCGAGCGTCGTTCATCCGGAAGGATTGGGATACGCCCAAGGGGGCGCCCGAGTCGCCGCGCCGCCGAACCCCGGCGACGCAACGGGCGACACCGGCGAGTTACAGACGCCACTGATCTTACAGGTGGCCGCCTATCTTCAATCGCATACACGCTTCACCGGCCAGCAACTGGTACTGATGCAAGGCGGAGCCAATGACGTTCAGGATGCCTATGGTGCATGGGCGGGGATGGTTGCAAACGGCGGCGATCCGAGCGCCTCTTTGCAGGCCGTGCTACCTTCGCTGAGACAGGCAGCGCAACAATTTGCGGGACTGGTGCACAACGTGCACCAACATGGCGCCACACATATCGTTGTGCAAAATGTACCGGACATCAGCAAGGCGCCGATCGCGAGCCTTCTCGAGCAGCAACTGCCGGGCTCCGCAAAAGTGCTTCGGCGTCTGGCGCAGGTATTCAACACTGCGCTGGATGACGCGCTCCCTCCATCGCCGGCCGTGCTGCGGATCGACGCGTTCACGTTCATTGATGAAGTATCAAAGAACTATCAAAAACTTGGTTTTCGTTTCGACGGCAGCATCGGCACCAACGTAGCATGCGCGCCGGCCAACTTGCCACCAGCATTTCAAGCCGATGACACCAGCGCGCTTTTCTGCTCTCGCTCAACGTATGTGTCTCCCCACGCTGACACTAACTATATGTTCGCCGACGCTTATCATCCGACGACCCATCTGCAGAAAATCATAGCGGACTATGTGGTGGCCAAGATCGACACCTGGCTGCACGAATAACAGGAACAAGGACGAAACCGCAGGTTCGCATCTCGGCTTCTGGTCGTAGGAACGCGGTATGCGCGGCAGCGGTCACTCATGCATTCCGTCGGCGCTAACGTTGCAGACGGGATCAGCCAGGCGCGGACTTCGTCCTGGCCGACCTGCCGAGTGTCGTGGAGGGAAGTTCGCCAAATTGGCGCAAATAATCCTGCGCGAATCTTGCAAAATGAAAGAACCCCCAATGCATTGCGATGGCCGTCACCGTGGCGTTTGTACCGCGCGCCGCTTTCAGGGCGCGCCGCGCGCAATTGAGCCGTCGCATCCTCAAGTAGGCAAGCGGCGCGACACCATGAATCTGCAAGAAGGAGCGCTGAAGCGAGGCACGGCTGACTCCCAGCCCCTGACACAACGTCATTACCGTTAACGGCTCTTCGGGACTGCTTTCAAGCAATGCTTGCGCGGCTTGGGTGATTCGATACGCACTACCCGACGGCATCTGAGAGGATCTGGCGGTCGAGTTGGAAAGAATGCGGAGCGTGCGCTCCAGCACGACCTTTTCCAGGTATTCGTGATTCAATGCCTCAAGCTGGCTTGAATCAGGCGAATGTCGAAGCGACATCAGTGTCTCGAGCATGTCGTTGAGATCACTGGAATCAACGCGATCGAACATCAGCGCCTGGCCCCCGTCTCCCGCCAGGTCGCAACCCAAAGCGTCAGCTGCTTGTAAGAATCCGTCCTGGCGGATCCGAAAATAGGCGATCTCGCTTGGCGGTAACAGCACTTCGTACTCGTTGTTTGCCGGCAGGTAGGCGACAGTCCCTTGGGAAATAGCATCGAGGTCGCATCGTGCCTGACCTGAGACCGAACGGACGAAGCTCACCGAGCAGTATTCGGGCGGGAAATGTAGCCGCTTGAGCACGGTGCGATTCTGCCGTTCAGCAGCCACGAGTGTGTCTTGAAAACTCAGTTGCTGAAACCGACCGGCAAACGCGCCGCCATCAACCTGATCGTACTCAGTTGGCATCCATCGACGCTGAACGCCGGCGGCGTCCTCTACATCGGCCGTCGCAAGGTCCAGCCATGAGAGCCCGCCATCGGTATCCGCCGTGTGCTCGTCCGACGCGCCTTGGGCAGCCACATTCACTGATCGGTCTGGCAGATCCATGCGTAAATTTCCATGCGTGACTAATTTCGGATAGCCGAGGGGCAAACAATCAAGTAATTTGCTTTTGCGTCACCAATTATAAGAAAAAGAGAGAGTCGTCAAAAAGGGCCTTACAGGCCAAAAAATTCCGGGGAAACGCAATTGGAGCTGGTACCTTCTCTGCCGCGCTGGTCGCGGCAGTCTTTCGTGGCGACGCAAACGAGCGAGATGACTCGTGTCGACATAGCATTGTTCAATGGTTTTGCGCTGCCAAAGATTGCAGCGCTTATGGAGATCTTTCAGAAGGCTAACGCACTCATCGCATCGCAGCGATCGGGTCGCGCACACTATGACGTCTCGCTGCTTTCGGCTGCGGGTGGCCGCATCGCAAGCTCGTCGTCGGTGTTCGTCTGGACGGAGAGCGTCGAGTCGCACCGAGGTACGAATGACAGGCACCTGCTGTTCATTGCAGGTGGCGCGGGCGTGCAGCAGGCGTGCCGCGACGCACGCCTTGGCAATTGGCTGCGCCGTAGGCATCCCTTCAGCGAGATTGTTCATCCCATCGCAGAAGGACGACTGCTTCTGGAAGCGGCTGGGCTTCCCAGCCGCTATTGCGCGCTTCTATATGGCAGCAACGAAGCGCACCAACTTTATCCGGCAACGCCGCTTGGCGAAGCGCCTGGTGCCGTACGCACGGCACTGCGCATCGTCGAAGAGGATCTTGGGCCCGAACTGGCGCGGCAAGTCGCAGAATCGATCGCGCCGCAACACGAGACGCCCTTCAAGTCGTCCACGACACGCGGCGTGGCGCCTCATGTCAGCGAGCAGATTATGGCGTCGGCGCGCTGGCTGGAGGCAAACGCCGATCGTCCCATCTCTATCGACGACGCCGCGCAGGTCGCAGCGATGAGCGAGCGCAACTTCTTGCGGCGCTTCAAGAGCGAAATCGGCATGACGCCCTCAGACTATCTGCTTCGCGCGCGGCTGAACATAAGCTGTCGGATGCTCGTCGAATCACGTTTGCCGGTCGACAAAATCGCCCGGCGCTCCGGGATCGGCAGCGGCGGGCAGTTAGCCAAGCTGTTCAGAAAATATCTGGCGACGACACCCACCGACTACCGGATGCGCGAGGAGGCGCCTCCAGGCAGCATCCTGATGCGTGCGCGGTGCGACTCGACAATGCAGTCTGGGACGGTATCCGAGCGGTAGTCACCGCCATTCCGGTCGACTCAGCCGCTGGCCATTGGAACGGCAGCTATGGCCGCGGACTCGCCGGATAAGCCTGTAGTGAATGTCTCCTATCAGGGCGTAGCCAACGTTCGAATGTCCGGCCGACGGCGCTGACTAACGTCTGTTGTTGGCCGATCACTGACTCATGCAAATAGCATGGATTACCTGAATCTCATACGGCCGTGATCGGCAGCTCGCGACCCACTCCGGACGCTGGACCGCGCGCCACTTGATCGGCAGCTTTTAGTGTGGAACCGTCATTCATCCCTTGGCGTCGGTCGGCAGGTATCGGCACTCCAACACTCGAGAGTCGAGAACTGGATGCCGTAGAGCCGCCCTCGAGCGACCGCTTACAGGTGTCGACACTGTCGTTGGCCTAACGCGGTCTGATCTATGACGCGCGCCAAAGCGCGTGACGGAACCCATTGGCCTCCCTGTGCAATGAATCGGGAAGCCGCGTCGACGACTGTTTGGTTGCTGTCATCATCGAATACTGCAAAGACGGATGCGATGACCGACTCCGCGAGGGCAAACTGCTGCTTTTCGAATCTGCTCGGGTCGATGCGGCCTGCGGCATCGAAAGAGAGAATGGAAAACGTGCTCCGAACGACGTGCCCCGGGTTTCTCGCCACAAGCTCGACCACGACGCTGGCCATTCGCGCTCGTTGCCCCGCAAAAACGGGCAGACAGTGGCTTGCCGGATCTCGCAGCATCCGGTCAAACTTGGTGCTTGACAGCCGCCAGAGGGTATCGTCACGAGCGATCAGAAACGTTCGGCAAGAAAAGCCCATGATTCTGCCCCTTACACCAACGGTGATGCTCGCCACTATCGGCAAGATCCGACAGCGCGCCTTCTTCGCAGGGGATCCGCCGCTGTACCTTACACCGCGCGCATGACCAGGCTTCGCGTCGTCTCGGTCGATGTCCGGCTCCGCTGGGCCTTTCCTGCACGTGGAGCACGACGCAGTCATCGCGCTCGTGGAATCGAAGTCAGTCGCGCAGGCAATCGCGGCTGCGTGGAACCACGCCACAGGCTTGGCCACGCCCCGCTGCGGGCCTCGCGTGCCCTTCTCGTCCAGAAAGTATCCCGTGCTAACGATGGGTGTGGCGACTACCTACCGGGCGACATAGGCGCCACATCGGATCGCTGCACTTGCTCTCAAGCACGACGTGGTCCCCTAG
>NZ_JAQQDU010000115.1:0-25006 GCF_046027825.1 Paraburkholderia sediminicola | reverse complement strand
TCACGCTTGAGTTTGGATTGCCACTGACTGCGGGCGTGCTCGTTAGTAGCGCGCCGCTAATTTGAATCGCTGTCGACTGCAGGCGTTAACGACGCGCTCTCGTCAGCGAACGCGTGTCCAACTTGAATCATCGCCGACTGCAAGTGTTGCAGGCGCCTTCACCGGCCGCGCATGTCCACTTTGAAACTTCGCTGACGGCAGGGGTTGCCGGCACTTGCACCAGCCGAACGCGCCTACTTTGAATCGTCGCCGACTGCGGGTGTTGTCGGTGTGCTCGCAAGCAGTGCATCGCTGTCGTCTTTCAGGCCGACGCCGGTCAGTCCCAAGCGCCTTGCATGTGTCAGCAGGTAGTGCAACTTGTGCGCGGCCACCGGGTAGTCCAACCCCTCTGGACGCACGTTCGAAATACAGTTGCGTTGCGCATCGCTGCAGCCCACCTTAGGGGCGTAAGTCAGGTAGATGCCGAGGCTATCGGGCGAACTCAAGCCTGGACGCTCGCCGATCAGCATCACGATCAGTTTGGCGTCGAGCAGTTCGCCGATTTCGTCACCGAGCGCAACACGGGCCTGACGCGCGACGACGACAGGGCCGATCTTCCAATCAGCCAGGCGTGGAATGACCGCTTTCAGCAGCGGGATCGATTGCTTCGAGGCAGCGAATGCAGAGAGGCCGTCGGCGATGACAAAAACCACTTCCGGTGAATCGACCGTGAGTTGCCCGAGCGCTACACGGCTCTCATCGCTTAAACGCCTGCCGAGATCCGGACGCCGCAAATAATGCTCGCGATCAGGCGCGGCACTATGCACATCCAGCGTGCTGAAACTTTGTGCGCGCAGTTGTTCGTGCAGTACGTCCGTATCGAGCGGATGATGCACGGCGTCGCGCGCCTGCGCATGCGACAGGTTGAACGCCAGCAACGGTGCCGTCGGCAAGCTGTTGCCCGCGCGCCCCAACGCGATGCGTGCATTGGTGAACTGGCGCAGCGCATTCCAGGGGTTCTTTTCAAGGAAGTCGCTCATGCGATCCCCATCCAGTCATTCGCACCTTCCAGCAGCGGTTGCTGTAGCGATGCACTGAGCAACGCGCCGCGTGCGTCGGTGATCTGCA
Source organism: Paraburkholderia sediminicola (assembly GCF_046027825.1). GTDB lineage: Bacteria > Pseudomonadota > Gammaproteobacteria > Burkholderiales > Burkholderiaceae > Paraburkholderia > Paraburkholderia sediminicola_D. The sequence continues at coordinate 23,899 of NZ_JAQQDU010000115.1, read as the reverse complement.
TCGACTCCAGCCATTCTTCGAATTCCGGTGCGCGGCGCAAGCCGAGCACATCGCGTACGTAAAGGGCGTCGTGGAAGGACGTGCTTTGATAGTTGAGCATGACATCGTCCGCGCCCGGAATGCCCATGATGAAGTTGATGCCCGCCACGCCCAATAGCGTGAGCAGGTTATCCATGTCGTCCTGATCGGCTTCGGCGTGATTTGTATAGCAGATGTCGCAGCCCATCGGCACGCCAAGCAGCTTGCCGCAGAAGTGATCTTCAAGACCCGCGCGTGTGATCTGCTTGCCGTCGTACAGATACTCCGGTCCGATGAAGCCGACCACCGTGTTAACCAGAAACGGATTGAACTTGCGCGCGACCGCATAGGCGCGCACTTCGCACGTCTGTTGATCGACGCCGAAATGCGCGTCGGCGGACAATGCGCTGCCCTGCCCGGTTTCAAAATACATCAGGTTATTGCCGACGGTGCCGCGTTTCAGCGACAACCCTGCTTCATACGCTTCCTGCAACAACGCAAGCGAAATACCGAAACCGGCGTTCGCTTTCTCCGTACCCGCAACCGACTGAAACACCAGATCGACCGGCGCGCCTTTCTCAATCGCCGAAATCGTGTTGGTGACGTGGGTCAGCACACACGATTGCGTCGGCACCTGATAGCGCTGGCGGAAGTCGTCGATCATCAGCATCAACTTGGTGATCGCCGCGAGATTGTCGCTGGCCGGATTAATGCCGATCATCGCGTCGCCGCAACCGTACATCAGGCCGTCGAGCATCGACGCGGCGATACCTTTGACATCGTCAGTCGGATGATTCGGTTGCAGGCGCACCGACATGCGACCCGGCAAACCGACCGTATTGCGAAAGCGCGTAATCACCGGACGTTTACGCGCCGCCGCGATCAGATCCTGATTGCGCATCAGCTTCGAAACGGCCGCCACCATCTCCGGCGTGAGGCCGGCGGTAATACGCGTGAGTGCATCGGTATCGGTCGTGCTGCTCAGCAGCCAGTTGCGGAAATCGCCGACCGTCAGATGCGAGATCTCAGCGAACGCTTGCGGCGAGTGATCGTCGATCACCAAACGCGTGACCTCGTCGCTTTCGTACGGGATCAATGCCTCGTTGAGAAACGTGCGCAGCGGCACCTGCGCGAGCGCCATCTTGGCCGCGACGCGTTCTTCTTCGCTCGCCGCCGCGACGCCCGCGAGCTGATCGCCCGAACGTTGCGGACTGGCTTTCGCCATCAACGTTTTCAGGTCGGCGAAACGGTAAGTGCGGCTGCCGATTGTCTCGGTGTAGCTCATCTCTACGACTCCATCGCCGCTGCTTGCGCAGCGGCTCGATCCGTCACTCTTCGAGCAAAGCGTCCGACGGCGCCGCTTCGCGTTGATGGCGCGTCAACAGGAAGTAGACATAGCCGAGCGCGAGGAAAATCGCGAACACGATGGCCACCAGGAAATTGAAGTAAACCATCGTTGCCAGACAAATCACCGCGGCCACCAGCGCGAACGCCGGAAAGAACGGAAACAGCGGCGCTCGGAACGGGCGTTCCATGTTCGGATCCGAGCGGCGCAGCTTGAACAGCGACAACATGCTGATGATATACATCACGATAGCGCCAAATACGGACATCGTCACGATGTTCGCTGTCAGCGTCTGACCGCCGAACTGGATCAGCTCGTCGCTGTAGATCGCGGCGATGCCGACCACGCCACCCGCGATGATCGCGCGATGCGGCGTCTTGAAGCGCGGATGCACCTTGGCGAGCCATTCCGGCAGATACCCCGCGCGAGCCAGCGCGAAGATCTGACGGGAGTAGCCGAGGATGATGCCGTGAAACGACGCGACGAGCCCGAACAGGCCGAGCCACACGAGCATATGCATCCAGCCGCTATGTTCGCCGACGATAAATTTCATGGCTTGCGGCAGCGGATCGTTGATGTTCGCCAGCTTGGTCCAGTCGCCGGCAGCCCCTGCGAACACCATCACGCCGACTGCGAGCACGACCAAGGTCAGAATGCCGGCGACGTAGGCGATCGGAATCGAACGTTTCGGATTCTTGGCTTCTTCGGCGGCCATCGCCACGCCTTCGATCGCGAGGAAAAACCAGATGGCGAAGGGAATCGCCGCGAACATGCCGTGGAACGAGCCCATGCTGAAGGTGTCCGCGCCCGACCAACCGCCCTTTGTGAAGTTCGACCACTGGAAGCCGGGCGACACGACGCCCATGAACACCAGCAATTCGAAGATCGCGAGCAGCGTCACGCACAACTCGAAGGCCGCGGCGATCTGCACACCGACGATATTCAGCGCCATGAAGACGAGATACGCGCCCATTGCCGCGTGTTTCGGTTCGAGACCAGGAAACTGTACGTGCAGGTAGGCGCCGATCGCGAGTGCAATAGCAGGCGGCGCAAAGACGAATTCGACTAAAGTCGCCGCGCCCGCCAGATAGCCGCCGGTCGGACCGAAGGCGTGACGTGCGTAGGCGAACGGGCCACCCGCATGCGGAATCGACGTGGTGAGCTCGGTGAAACTGAAAATGAAGGTGGTGTACATCGCGGCAATAAACACCGCCGTGATGACGAAGCCCAGCGTGCCGGCGCTTGCCCAGCCGTAGCTCCAGCCGAAGTATTCGCCGGAAATGACCAGACCGACCGCGATCCCCCACAGTTGCCACGTGCCGAGCGTCTGCTTCAACTCGTGATGCGTGACTTTACCGACGTGCTGACTTTTGGACTCTGATTTCATCGGGCGCTCCCTGATGTTGCCGCTTGCCTTGCGCCGCAAGGCTTTGCGGTGCGTAGGCGGATAGGCTTCAGCCGATGGTAGTGAGCCATTATTCGAGGTGTTATCGAAATTCGGCAAAGTTCGAGGGTGGGTCTGTCAGTGAATGCTTAACTCCGTTCGTGCGTGTTTTGGCGAAGTTCGCAGGATTTGGTAAATGGGGACGTGATACTTTGGTTCCTGTCCATTCAGCAATCTTTCCCAGGTCGGTTACTTAATCATGAACCAATCGGACAATCGGGCTCGCTACGAAACTCGGCTGGGCCGCGTGCTGGACCATATATACGATCATCTCGACGAACCGCTGGAAATCGATCGTTTAGCGGAAATTGCCTGCATGTCGCCGTATCACTGGCATCGCATCTTTCAGGCGATGTATGGCGAGACAGTCGCGACGACCGTGCGTCGCTTGCGACTGCATCGCGCGGCGGGATATCTGGCGAATGGCTCGATGCCGATCGCGGAGATTGCCGAGCGCTCGGGCTATAGCAGTTTGCAGTCTTTCTCTCGCACCTTTCGCGCGGTGTTCGGCATTCCGCCGGCGCAGTATCGCAAGCAGGGAACACATAGCCGGTTTCGTCCGGCGCTTTCAGGAGACGATCAAATGACGATGCGTGAAGTGGTGATTCGTCACGTGGAGCCGATGGAGGTTTTGTCGGTGGATCACGTTGGCCCGTATATGCAAATCGGCAAGGCGTTCGATGGGTTGTTCGGTTGGCTGGCGAAACACAATTTGCTGGCGGGGCAGATGCGCATGATCGGGATTTACTACGACGATCCGGGTGTTGTTGCAGAGAATGCGTTGCGGTCGAGGGCTGGGGTGTTGTTGCCGCATCCGGTTCAGGCTTCGGTGACGGTGAGTCCGCCGGTTTCGGTCGCGCATGTGAAAGGCGGTGAGTACGCGGTGTTGCAGCACAAGGGGCCGTACAGCGATATGCGTGCGGCTTATGAGTGGTTGTATGGGACGTGGCTCGTGCAATCGGGACGTGAAGCGGCGGATGCACCGGTGTTCGAGGAGTATCTGAATAGCCCGAAAGAGACTGCGCCTGCGGAGCTGCTGACGGAGATTTGTTTGCCACTGGTTTGATGGTTTTTGCTTGGTTCGCTGTGTTCTGCCTGCTTTGTGCTTGCTTGTGCAGCGGGTTCGCGGTTGCCTCTCTGGTTTTTATAGTCTTTGTATATGTATACGTAGTAATAGTTAACAAGCCTCGCACCTGGCTGTGGATAACTTGAATCTTCGTTTACGGATCAACGGACTGCAGAATCCATAACCCTGCGGAGCGTGGGCGAACAGGAGCAAGGAGCCAGGGAAAACTTTTGACTGACCTGGCGAGGTCGCCGGTTTATCAAAGTTTCGCCCACAACGTGTCAGGTGGGTTGTACAAAAGTTGTCCAGAGGGGGGTGTGGATAAGTGGGGCTATTCGCGTAGCGATCAATCCGCTAACTCGTACGACGTGCTGCGGCCCCCTGCTGCTGATTTTTTCAGCACTCCGAATGCGACCAGTTCGCTGATGTCGCGCAATGCGGTATCAGGTGAACACTTTGCAATCGCTGCCCACTTGCTGCTGGTCAACTTGCCGTTAAAACCGTCGAGCAGACGACTCAGCAGTTTGATTTGCCGCTCGTTGAACGGCGTGCTCGCCCAGCGCTGCCAGAGGCGCGCCTTGGACAACACAACGTTCAGCGTGAGTTGGGCGTGATCGATTGCTCGATGCAATACATCGAGGAACCATGCCAGCCACTCGGTGATATCGAGTTCACCCTTTTGCGTGCGCTCGAGAATGTCGTAGTAGTCTTTCCGCTCACGCTGGATCTGTGCCGACAAACTGTAGAAGCGCTCTGGGCTGCCGTCAGCGCGCGCCAGCAGCAGATCGCCAATGGCCCGTGCAATGCGGCCGTTGCCATCGTCGAAAGGATGCAGCGTAACGAACCAGAGGTGAGCGAGCCCAGCCTTGAGCATCGGTTGATCGGCCGTGTCGGTATTCAGCCAGGCTAGAAACCGGTTCACCTCCGTTTCCAGCCGTGCTGCGGGCGGCGCCTCGAAGTGGACTTTCTGACGCCCGATCGGACCGGAAACAACTTGCATCGGCCCTTTGGAATCGTCGCGCCAGTTGGCAACAGTGATCCGGGACATACCGCTGAACCCGGTCGGAAAAAGCGCAGCGTGCCATCCAAACAGGCGCTCTTTCGACACCTCGGCGGAGCAATTCAGGGTGGCGTCGAGCACCATTTCGACAACGCCTTCAACGTAGCGGTCGACTGGCGCGAGCGCGCCAATATCGACACCGAGCTTGCGTGCTATTGACGACCGCACCGACGCGACATTGAGTTGTTCGCCCTCTATTTCGCTGGTTTTGACGACGTCTTCGGTAAGCGCGACAAGACTGGCCTCGCTGCGCAACGCCAGGCCCACATCCGCAAGACGCCCGAACAGTAGCCCTTGAGCTCGGGACACCTCCGCGAGCGGAGCCGCAAGGCGTGACAAGTCATAGCACCATGCGGGCCATTCCCAGATGTACAACCAATCTCCGCGATTCATGCGGAGATTATGACCCATTTTCTCCGCAGGTTCAAATCATTCTCCGCAAAAATTGCGGTGAATAATGGCGCTATTCGCCGCTTGGGGCCGTCGGCTCTTCCTGCGCAACCGATTTTTCAAGCAGATTAGGGGTTTGATGTGGCGAAGTTGGGGGATAGCTTTATATGCGGCAAAGTCTTCAACGCAGTCGCCCGCCGAGACTCACAAAGCATCGGCGGCGAAACGCGCTAGACTATCATTCGCGTTTCGCGTGCCCCGATCGCTGCCCGCCCGCTTTCCCACCCTTGCACCATGAACTTCGACTATTCCACGCTCGACGCCTTACGCCAGAACCATCCGGCATGGCGGTTGCTGCGCTCGGACCACGCGCCGCTCGTGGCGAGCTTTCTGAATCGAACATTCGTGGCACCCAATGTCCGCGTGATATCGCAAGCGGACCTGGCCGAAGCGCTGGAAGACGAACTGTATGCATTGCGCGAGCGACTTGGTCCCACTGCCTTTCCGAAGGCACGGTTGTGATACTTCTGCGCGATTGCTTCAACTACAGGCACAAGGCCGTGCGCTTCAATCGCCAGACGCGAATGGTGTACGCCTTCCGGCACAACGGGCCGGGCGGAGTAATCGCGGTACCTTGGGACAAGGCGTTTTTCTACCCGCACCGGTTGCCTTCCAATGGGCTGGCGGGGGGAGCGCCAACACTGATGCGGTGCTTTGTCCTTGACGACGCCGGAAAGAAAATCGTCAACACGTTCACTCACTCCGCCGTCACCGACTTCGCCATATTCCACGTTTTTGCCGGTGTCAGTTAGGACCGCATCAACCTCCATCGCCGCCTGGAGTCTTTCGGAGGCGCTGAGCGCCTGCGTCTATCTACAAGAAGCGCATTCGCTACAGCAGCAAACCGAGTCACCCCGACTACGATGCTCTGGCGACCAACGAAGCCGCTGGGCGTGAGCTGGACGATGCTGTCGCAGGCTGCATGCTTCCCAAAATCTCAGGTTATGGCTCCCGCTACAACCTTGTAGCGAGACCCATAACCCGAGAAATTGCGCCTTATGGGACAAGGGTTTCGCGCTGGGGGCGAACGCATAATGCGAGAAAGTGGACGCATAAACTGAGAACAACCGTCCGGGGCCGTCTCCGACATGTACGGGGGTTCACAACGGGACGGGTCCTCTCCCATCAGCAGCCGTCGCTCAGGTTTGTATTGAGAGCCGCAAAAAATTGCGCTTCAGATAAAGCAATTTTGGCAATTTTCGCTCGTGAGAGAACCATCTCGATGCACGTCCGCCATCAAGAAATGTCCAAGTTTCTGAGCTTGGCCTGCTAACGCACCAAGCGAACAGCGATGGCCATTTAACGAAGCGATTACCGAGTAAGCCGCTCTCTAGTCCGTCTCGAGCCAGTGCTTTCGGTGGCTGGTCGAGGCGTCGGCGTCCGCCCGTCGCAACCCGACCTGGAGGGCACTCATGAAATCGCCCCGCCTCTGTCTCGCCTGTGGCAGCGCGTTCCTGCCGCTGGCGCATGTTCCCCATCAGCGTTACTGCTCGTCGGAAGCTTGCCAGCGCGCTCGTCGACGCGACTGGCAGAACCACCGGCTCCGTATCGACCGCGACTATCGCGACAACCAGGCCCGGGCCCAGGCGCGATGGCGCGCAGGCCACTCAAGCTATTGGCGCGAATATCGAGCTGCACATCCGGCGTATCGAGAGCGCAACAGCAGCATGCAGCGGATGCGCAATGCACGACGGAGTTTCAAGCCGATTGCAAAGATGGATGTCGTCGAACTCCCTCGGCCGCTGGGCTCTGGCTTCTACGTGCTGCGTCATGCGGATGATGCCGGCGCCGCAAAAATGGACGTGTGGACCGTCCACATAGCCGTGCTGTCTGCGCCGACAGCACCGCCCATATGATTGCAAAGAGATGACGTGATACACATTGGCGTCGGGCCTGCTACCTTTGCCTTGTCACCGTTCGTTTTCAAACGCCACCGCCTGATGTGAATCCACGGCGTTCGCATTTGGGGCTCCCCTTGCGCTCGGTGCCTACCGCGTGTTTGTGTCTGAGTTGCGGAGCGGAGAATGTCATTCAATAACGCGGGTGCAGCAGTCGTAGCCGGCTCCCCGGCAGGACGGGCAGCTGAGTACGTCCGCATGTCGACCGAACACCAGCAGTATTCGACCGAGAACCAGCGCGACCGAATTCGAGACTACGCAACCCGCCGCGGATTCGAAATCGTCCGCACATATGCCGATGAGGGTAAAAGCGGTCTTCGAATCGACGGTCGCCTGGCACTTCAAAATCTCATCTCCGATGTCGCGAATGGCAAGGCCGATTTCTGCGTAATCCTCGTCTATGACGTGAGTCGCTGGGGGCGATTCCAGGATGCCGACGAGAGCGCGTATTACGAGTACATCTGCCGCCGTGCTGGCATCCAGGTTGCGTACTGCGCCGAGCAGTTCGAGAACGACGGGTCGCCTGTCTCGACCATCGTGAAAGGGGTAAAGCGCGCAATGGCTGGCGAGTACAGCCGAGAATTGTCCGCGAAAGTATTCGCCGGCCAGTGCCGTTTAATTGAGATGGGCTTCCGGCAAGGAGGCCCAGCCGGTTACGGGCTACGCCGCGTATTGGTCGATGAACACGGTCTCATGAAGGCGGAACTGCGCCGCGGCGAACATAAAAGCCTGCAGACGGAGCGGATAATCCTCATGCCGGGGCCGGAAAGCGAGGTGCGAACCGTCAATCTAATCTACAACTGGTTTATCGACGAGTCGCTCGACGAATACGAAATCGCGGCTCGCCTGAACGGCATGAACGTGCGGACTGACCTTGACCGGGAGTGGACACGAGCAACGGTGCGGGAAGTATTGACCAACGAGAAATACATCGGCAACAACGTATACAACCGGGTGTCGTTCAAGCTGAAGAAGATGCGGGTGACCAACACACCGGACATGTGGATTCGAAAGGAGGGGGCATTTCAGGCAATTGTGCCAAGCGAAACGTTCTACACGGCCCAGGGCATCATGAGGGCAAGAGCGCGTCACTACTCGAACGAGGAGCTAATCGAGCGACTGCGTAACCTGTTCCGCAGTCGCGGTTTTCTGTCCGGCGTCGTGATTGATGAAACAGATGGCATGCCTTCTACGTCGGTCTATGTGTACCGATTCGGCAGTTTAATTCGTGCCTATCAGACAGTCGGTTTTACCCCCGGCCGAGATTATCGATACATTGAGACCAACCGCTTCCTGCGACGACTGCATCCGGAAATCATTGCGCAGACGGAGAGGAAAATCTCGGATTTGGGCGGCACGGTGATACGCGACCCGGCAACCGACCTTCTGACGGTCAACGACGAATTCACGGCGTGCATCGTGCTCGCGCGCTGCCAGGCGCATGACAATGGCCGCAATCATTGGAAGGTGCGATTTGATGCAAGCCTCCTGCCGGACATCACTGTTGCGGTACGGCTCGACCAGACGAATGCTTCGGCGCTGGACTACTACCTGTTGCCACGTCTGGATTTTGGGCAACCGCGTATTCACCTCGCCGACCAGAATCCAATCGAGTTTGAGAGCTATCGCTTTGATACGCTGGACTACCTCTATGGCATGGCCGAGCGCGCCCGCCTCCGGAGAGTAGCGTGAACTCGCGGCAGCAGCCCGGCGAAATCCGGATGGTCCCCGTCTCCCAGATTGAAGTTATCAATCCGCGAGAACGTAACGCTCGAGTTTTCCATGAAATCGTCGACAACATCAAGACCATCGGCCTCAAGAAACCTATCGTGGTCACGCCGCGAGCAACGGCCAGCGGCATAGAAAAGTACCTCCTTGTGTGCGGCGAGGGGCGATTGAAGGCATTCCGCTCGCTCGGAGAAGCGACTATTCCCGCACTCGTGGTGAGCGTCAGCGATGAGGACGCGTTCGTAATGAGTCTGACTGAGAACATCGCGCGCAGACAGTGTCGCCCACTCGAACGGCTCGCCGGCATTCGGCAATTACAGGAGCAGGGATATGCGCCGAAGGTTATTGCCGAAAAAACAGGTCTCACACCGGCTTACGTTCACGGCATCCTCACACTGCTGCATCAGGGAGAAGAGAGGCTTGTGGTTGCAGTAGAGAAAGGCCTCGTTCCCCTGAATGCCGCCCTCATGATTGTTGGCGCCGGCGACGACGACGCTGAAATACAAGCAGCGCTCCAGGAGGCCTACGAGTCGGGAAAATTGCGGGGCAAGCAACTGATGAGCGCTCGCCGCGTCATCGAGCGCAGAAAGGCACTCGGGCGAAGCACTGCGCACAATATGACCAGCAAGTCTGCCGCCGTCACGACATCGAGTCTCGTGCGGACGTATGAGCGCGAGGTAGAACGTCAGAAATCCATGGTCAGAAAAGCCGAATTCACACAACAGCGGTTGCTGTTTGTCGTCGGTGCGTTGAGGCAACTGTTCGTCGATGAGAACTTTATCAACCTCTTGCGCGCGGAGGGACTGGCCAGTCTGCCGAAGTATCTTGCCGAACGCGTTTGGCCAACCGGGAGTGCCACATGACTGGCGTAACCCTTGGATTCATCCCCGAGCCATTGTCGGTGCTGGTCTCCAGCATCTTGCCATCGCGCAGAATACCGGCGCCCGTGGTCGAATCGCGTAAATTCAAGCAGATACGAACCTCCATTGAGGAAGTAGGTCTCATCGAACCGCTCTCTGTAACGCCTGCGGACCAGTCTTCCGGCCAGCATGTTCTACTGGATGGGCATCTACGCTTGCTTGCCATCCAGGACTTGGGGTACGAGCGGGCTGCCTGCCTTGTCGCGACCGATGACGAGAGCTACACCTATAACAACCGGGTCAATCGCCTCTCGACAGTCCAGGAGCACTATATGATTCGGCGTGTAATTGACAGAGGCGTATCGCCCGAACGATTGGCGAAAGCTCTTTCTGTGGATGTATCCCAGATTATAAAGAAGATGTCTCTGCTCGACGGCGTATGCCCAGAGGCGGCTGAACTTCTCGGAGACCGGCAGTTCTCGCCGGAGCTTGTTCGCGCTATTCGCAAAATGAAGCCCACGCGGCAGGTCGAATGCGTTGAGCTGATGGTGGCCGCGAACAATGTGTCTGTCTCCTACGCCGAGGCATTGTTGGTGGCTACGCCTGCAGCACGGCTTGTAGAGGGAAAGAAGCCACGCAAACTGACCGGCGTTAGCCCGGAGCAGATGGCAAAAATGGAGCGGGAGATGAGCAATCTGCAGGGGCAGTACAAGCTCGTTGAACAGAATTACGGTCAAGACGTGTTGAATCTGGTGCTTGCGAAAGGATATCTCGCCAAGCTCCTCGAAAACGATTCTGCACGTAAATACGTTGCCCAACGCCATCCGGATTTGATGGTGGAGTTCGAGTCCATCATTGCAACCATTTCTCTCGACCAGCAGCAATTCAGCGCGGTCCTCTAGCCGAACCCTGACATCGTGGCTGCTACGGCGGCAGCGCGTTCCGACAGCATAGAGAGGCCACAACCTCAGGCTTGAGCCATTGCGGTCGACGCTGAATTGCCGCAAGCGGCCTCTATCTCGGTCGGCCATACTGGCTCCCGGCTCGTCAGTTGCGCGATGTAGTGCAGTATCGACAACACGAATATTGGGCCCGAAAGCAGGATAGTGAGACAGCGCATGACGCCGCCAGCGCTGCCAACAGCCCCGATGCCGTAGAACCAGACGCTCATTGACGCTCGCAGAGACGGGCCGCGCGGAAGATACCGCTCGACCTTCGGTAGCGCGCCCGGGCCCTGTTCCATGTACCGCCGGATGAACTCGAAGTTCGCCTGAACCTGATAGAGGACCTGTTTGCCAATTGGAGTTGCCTCGTCTGCGCCGTTCACCGTACGGGCACCGAAGCTGAACGTGTTGACGATTTTTTTTCCAGCGTCGTCAAGAACAAGGCAACGCATCAGGGTTGGCGCCCCCCCGGCCAGCCCGTTGGAAGGCAGTCGGTGCGGGTAGAAAAACGCCTTGTCCCAAGGTACCGCGATTATGCCGCCCGGCCCGTTGTGCCGGAAGGCGTACACCATGCGCGTCTGGCGATTGAAGCGCACAGCCTTGTGGCGGTAGTTGAAGCAATCACGAAGCAGTACCGCGACGGTGAGCACGCAGCAAAGCACCGTAATCGCGACGAAAACCCACATGCCGGCACTGAACATCCCCTGTTCACCGTTCCTGACCATGGCCGGCGTATCGACAATCGCACTCTGAGCGGCTTCCGCAGTGAGGAAAGCAAATGCCGGGAAACAAAGCAGGAAGGCAAGAACGCCCCAACCAACCTGCGAATACGAGCCGTCACAAACCTCCAGGTACACATCGTTCATGCTGAACACGGTATTGGCGTCGGCAGCCTCGTCCGCGACCGGTTTTCGAACGTCTATGCGCCGTGCCGCCTCATCCTCGTCAACCGCACGATTCAAGGCCACCCTGGTCATGTAGTCATACGGCATATTTTCTCGCCTATGATGGAATTGCTCGCATGAAGCAACAAAGTGTCGTCCTACCCGACAGTGCGTAGCGGTTGTTTCGACTCCTTCTTATCGGACCGGTAGGGAGGCCGTGCAGCGACTTGACGTAAATGCTCACTGCTACGCACCGCTCAACAGACGCAACCTGCGTGCTTGCCTGGGAAGAACAATGTAGAGTGCGGCGGCTGCCTGGATGAGGAGTCCTAGCAATTTGCATGGTAAGGCGTAGCTCGTACCGTTGAGCGGCGACATGGCGAGGTTGACTGGTATCGACGCAACGATAGTCTATCCCGTCGTCGTAAGCCCCAGCGTAACAGCCTGCCAGAACGTCAGTCTGTCGGGGGCAGTCAACCTCTGCGCAATAAACCCTCGACGCACCGTGTAACCAATGAATGGCAGACAGACCACAAAGCAGATTGGCGCGACCACAGCCAGTGCAATCAAGACGGACTCAATCAAGGGATACTGCCCTCGGTCCCGCTGGAATACCCATAGGGCGGCAAGTCCAAGGCCAAGCCCCCAGAGTGCCAAGGTGAACAGCAGTTGCCGCCATAGGCACGACCACCATACAGTCAGGCGTCGACCTAGACCCATAGTCGGAAGCATCCTGAATATTTTCTCTCTCCTGCCGGAAACTATGTGCATCCACTGACGAGTTGTCAGCGTTTTTTTGCCGATATTTCTGCGGGACCGTGAGTATCTATTCAAGAAGGAAGTCGGGTTTTGCCCCAGTCCCTTTTACCCTGGCAATCCGACTAGGCGAACGCATCATTTTGATATGACGGTCGTCACTAAGTCGATAGCGAGCCACGTGTCTGGGATGCAATGAGCTTGGGGTGGGGGTCGCAAGTGCATTTGCAGAGGTCATTTTCCAAAGCGACTTGCTTGCCCATCACTGATACGGAATGTGGCGTACCGTCAGTGATGATGACGCCTTCCTTGTCGCAGCTATGGCATTTGACAACGCCGCCGATATAAGCCAGCGGCTTCCCGTCCAGTGATGACCCACTTATGCCGTCCATCACGACGCCGTTACGGTCAGTTGTGTCGCCTTGGACAATGAATCTACGTCCCATGCTTCATCTCCGTGAGCAATGTTTTTGCTGGCGGCGTCGCGTTAGGTTCGCGTCGGCGCCTCCCTTCATGCGTCAGAGCAGCCAGACGCAACGTCCGCGCCGCTCGTTAAGCAATGCCCTTCCGTATCGGGTTGAGCGGCGAAGGCTCAAACCTTCATCGGCTCGCCGAAGCCCGTCCCTTCGCAGTCCCGCAAAACGTCGCTAGGCCACGCGGGCTGGCGACTTGTAAGCTGACCGATGTAATGCAGAATTGCCGTAATAAACACAAATCCACTGAACATTCGGATGAGGCGATGCGCCTGAGGATTACCCTCCCGCACCAATTCCCTGTCCGTGCGCGTCCAGATTTTGAACGAATTGGCAAGAGAAACGTGCGTCGGAACGAGGTCCGGTACCGGGAGGTCTGTTGGCCCCTTCTCCATGTACTGGCGGATATATTCAAACTGGTCCGAAAGCCCCTTGACGATATCGCGCCCCGTGGGCGTGGATTCATCCAGGAAACTAGTAACCCTGCTACCAACGGAGAATGACTGGACTACGTTGCTGTTCGCATCAAGGACGTGACACCGGATAAGGTACGGGGTGACGCGCGAGACCGTGTCTTTACGACGCTTCTCGACAAAGAAAAAGGCCTTGTCCCAAGGGACTGCGATAACTCCCTTTGCACCGGCACCCCTGTAGGCGTAGACCATCCGATTTTGGCGGTTGAAGCGAATCGGGGTGCGTGTCCAAGTAAAATTTTCTTGGAGAAAGGCCCAGATAGTGATGCCCAACAGACCAAGAATTGCGACAAGTATGAGACCCATGCCGACCATTACCGCCGTCAACGTGGCATCGCGTGCGACCGTGTCCGGGATATGCGTCATGTCATAGATTTGACCGAACAAAATGTACAACCCAAAGGGAATCAGGAAAAGGCACGCATAGGTCAGCATGCCCCGCTGGCCAAAGAGCGAATTTGTACTTTCCAGAAACACATCACTCATCGAAAATACCGAGAAGTTGTCCCTCGGTGTATCGCTGGCTGGCGCATCCACGCGCAACTGGCGCTGTCTTTCTTCGTCTGTCAGGGGCCGATTCAGCTTAACCCAGAGACTTCCTTCCAATGCCATAGCGATTCCTCTTAAGCCCCAAGGCCGTTGTATGCTTTCAATTCTTCGGCCATTGTCTCGTAGTGCCCCTCTTTGCCCTTCTTATTTGTACCGAAGTAGCTACGACCCAGGAATTCGGTCAACTCCCGCTCTTTCATCCACAAGATTAACAATCCTATTGCGATAAGGAACAGGGTAAGCGGAAGAACCGCGAAGGCCAATGCTTCAACTGAGGCCGCAATGGCGAGCGCAAATCCCCCAATCGCGGAAGCCCGATAAGCGAGCGAAAGCACTACATGCCCCTCCTTCCACTGGTCCTTGGCGTTTTGCCAGTCGTACCACGCGCCGAGAAGTGCCGCCGGCGCTGCGAGCCACTTTGCTGCGTAAAGGAATTTGCCGCTGGCTTCGCCCGACAGGATTTTCGGGAGAGAAAATTCCAATGTCTTGGCAGCTTCGATTGACTTGCCCGCGACCTGACAGAGGCTGCCGAGGAAATTGCCTATCGACGCGTAATATTTGCGCTCTGCCTCCTCACTGTTGAAGTGGGTTGACTTCGCAAGGTCTTTGGATGAGAAGCGGAAGTTGATAAGGGAGAACACTGCACCGATGGCATTAGCTCCGACCTCGCCACCAATGAATTTACGAAAGGTCGGGACAAACGTTTTCTCGACCGTGTCTTCCGTTAGCAGAATGCGGTTGCCGGGCGCTATGACCTGATGAGCAGCTTCCGCGTTCGTCATTGCAGCCTTGTCGAATGTCTTCAGCTGCGCGTCATCGATTACGATGAACTGCGGAACGGTCGTGACCTTGCCTGCGTCGCTCTTCGTGGTGAACTGCTCATAGAGCGACTTTTTGAGCGAACTCATACTGGGGCGTTTGTCGGGCGGCATAAGCTCCCACATCTGCCGCGCATAAAACGATATCCATTGACTCTGAGTTCCCTGCACGGGCCGGTAGATGACCTGGTGGCCGGTCCGGGCCGCCGTGAACAGCACCAGCGTCTTGGCGGCGAGCGTGTCCACCCCGTCGGCGATAGTCTTCGCAATTGGCGCACCCAGCTCATAAATCAACGCGGCGCCACTGTTGTAGAGTCGGGGAAGCGCCGAGCGCTTAGGGTCCTCGACGTTCTGGGCGGCTCGGTAGAAAGACTCAATGGTTTTGGCAGCTGTTTCTCGAAGTTCTGCGTACGGGTAGTCACCTGCGGAAAGCACGTGGTCAACGTTCGGCTGGTGGTTGAGCGCAAGTGCGCGCAACATGATGTTAGTCGGGTCGCTGACCTTGCCTTGAGCCCACTTAAGCATAAGGTCGAAAGCTTCCTTGCGTGCCGACGCCCCCTCCACGCAGCGCAGGAAGCTGTTCTGATAGTCAATCCCAGTTAGCAGGTTCTGTTCGTCATAGTCGAACTGGAATACTGCAGTGAGTGGGTCGGATTGCATCCAGGCGGCATGGTCCTCGGACAGCGGATTGAGCGTGCTCTTCTCTTCACCAAGGACATCAGACTTCATCTTGTTGTCGAAATCGGTCATGGCGGGCTCGCTGACCGCCTTGGCATACTCCTCCCACGCGTTCTCCTTCACCTTGCCCACGTTAGCTGCCACATTTGCGTGCAGCTCGTCAATCTGACGCTGGGCAGTTTTACCGCCATCGAACAGCGAGATGAGCGCGTTGTTTTCCATTATCTGGCCGTCCTGCATATCGGCGGCGGCCTGTTCACTTTTCACCGCTCCGACTTCAACGGCTTCCTTGAGCTGCCGGACCGTATCGCGTGACCAGCTTCCCCATTCGTACTCGCTCATCATCGCGCCGAACGCGTAGCGACTCTCCTGATTCAATTCCTGAGCGATGCCAATCGGGTCCCATAGGGCGAAGACAGCGCCCTTACCAGGGGCCAGGCTATCCATCGCCGTGTTGAGGGCAGCGTATTCATGCGCTCGCTCGTGATAGGGAAACGGACTCACAACCAGCGCACTGGCCGCACCACCTTTGTATTCCGTGACCCACTTGTTGACTTCCTTTGCTGACGCAGCGTGTGGAAAGCCACCGCCGGGTTTCGCGAACCAACCCGCTGCATTGAACGGCTGCATGCGCTTGTCTCTGCAGCCCTTGGTATTAGCTGCATAACGGTCACGCACTGCCTTGGTCCAGCTTACGTCAGAGAATGCGAGATAAACCGTTCCGGCTTTGTCTGCGTTTTCGATGGTGATGCATTGCGCAAGCTCCGGATGTCCCGTCTGCTTACATGTAAATGGTTTTTCGAGCGTCCGGTCAAGCGGCTTGTCGAGCGGAAAGCCATACACGTAACCTTCGGCGGTCACGGCATAGCCCTGCCACTTATTCGTCTTGGGGTAAAACACATAGATGAACCCATATCGCATGGTTCGCAGGGTATAGCGAGCCTTCTTATGAGCGACGTCAAGCACCTTCGCTCCAAAATTGCCGCCCATCAACACCGGGACACCGTTCAGACCGTGTGCGCGAGTAGCCGCAACAGCCGAATACCTCACAGGCAAAATTGGCAGCCCTTTCTTCAGGCACATGTTGCACTGGCCGGTCGTCGATGAACTCGAAGCGACGGCTGACTGCGTAATGGAAGATACGCTCTGGAAGTTCGAGTCAAGCAGCATAAAAAGTCCCTGCGCTGTTCTTGTTAGGGATGGTCATCACAAATACTGGACGCTTTCTTGGGCGATACGCTTCCAGTCGTCGTCATTCCACTGTGCTACCGCATACGAATACGGCGTATCGTGCAGTCCGGCGAGCACCGCCTGTATACGAGGATGTCTGTCAAAGTCAGGCGTGGTGAGAATTCCGTGAAGCGCGAATACTCCCTGGTCTTCCGTTGGAAGACCATACTGTTCCGCTTTCATGAGTTGACGGTTCATAGCGCGGGGCAAGTCTGGCGGTAGCTCGGGATATTGGGCGCGCAGGGGCTCAAGCGTTCGTTCGATAAGAGCAATACGTGCGATGTCGCGGTATTGCTGGTCCGAAACCAGAAGGCGAGAGCTCTCTTCGCCGGGCGAAAAACGCCGAGTGGCCCAGCCTGTGTGCTGGTCGAAGTACGACCAGACCGAAACGGGTCCCATCAGGGTGGCGACCTGTGAAGAATCCAGCATCCATTGGAGATGAACGAATACTCTTGGGTCGTAATATCGGAACACTACCGAAACGTCGGGATTCTTCTGTAACAGAAGCGCCTCAGCGAGATGGTGGTGCAGCCGTTGCGTAGTGGCCGATGACTCGAAAATCGCGCAGATGGTTGGTGCATACCCGGCACGCGCTTCCCGCTCGATTTTCGTGCGAATTGCTGACAACTGCTTTGTCGGATGCTCGAGCCTGTAGAGCTGCGGAGCTACGCCGGCGAGTGCAGGTCGCCCCTGGGGGACCAACTCGCCGAGTTCGTACGGGAATGGATACGGGAGGTCTTCAATGTTTCCATTGTTGGGCTCAACAATGATGTACGTATAGTTGCTCATCTGTTACTCGACCAGTGATGCGCCGGCTTGTGCAGCTGAGGCGAACTGTGATGCGCAGGAGGCCGATGCCGGTACCGAATTGGAAGCCGACTCACCCTGAGGCCCAGCGAAGCTGTGAGATGCGCCTTTGAAGTCGAGTGCGCCAGGCGCGTGCACGGAGATGTTCCCGCCAGAAATCTTGATTACCGCACCTCCAGCGGAAAGCGTAATTTCCTTTTGCGCGACGACCGACACCGCATCCGAGGTCGATATCACTTTGACCGTTTTATCTGCTGTCAACTCGATATTGTCGGAGAGCGCCATGACCTGGACTTTCCCCTTCCCGGCGAACAGCTTCATCCCAGCGGTCTGGGCGAAGAGACTAATCTTTTCGCCGACGCTTGCGATGAACGATTTGGTGGCGGCTACGTGTGTGTTGGCTCCACTGACAAGATTGACGTGGTCGGTGGCTGCAGCGTGAATGGACTTCATGGAAGTAAGGCCGATGCCAACGGGACTGCCTAATAGCATGACGGGTTCGGAGAATCCGTTGGCTGTACCCGCGCCGCCTCCGGCCGTATTGCCGCTGGTTGCACTGCCCGAGATGTCCTGCTTCGTCGCATTGGTAAAGGCTTGCAGGTCGGAGTGAGCGTCCGTCAAATCTTCCGCCTGCACAGCCTTGGCCGCATCGGAGCGAATCTCGACCACGTTTGTCGATTCGGTCAGATGCTCATTTGCCTCGCTAACATCGAGCGGCTGGCTTGCAGAGCCGCCTCGAGCGAAGGTCGACACGAAGATGCCTTTGCCAGCCCGCACCGAGCCATACGCCTCAGTCTTGAGGTCAAACCCGCTTCCCAGAAACGAGCCGCGCGAATTGCCTTGCTGGTCGATGAGATAACCGAGATGTAAGTAGCTCTGAGCCGTGCTGCTGAAAAGCTGTGCACGGTTCTGGCCCGTTGAATCATCCATGACGAGCTGGTTGTAGCCTGTGCCCTGAAATTCCTTCGATTTGTAACCCGACAGCAAGCCGTTGGAATGCCATTGCGGCGTCTGCTGCCCGTTGAACAGACTTCCGCTGACGACCGGGCGGTCACAATCGCCGTCCAGGTAGACGATTCCCACTTCATGTCCCACACGTGGGACAAATACACCGCCGAGCGTTCCGCCGGCATTTGGTGACATGACGCGCAGCCAGCATGAAGCCTTTTCATCGCCGCCGTTCTGCCGGTCCCAGTGCATCAGCACCTTGACTCGATTAAGGCTGTCCGTGAACACTTCCTCTTGATTCGGGCCGACCACTGTCGCGGTCTGGGTATGCATCAGGGGCTTACGGTGTTCGAAGGGACTGCGAAAAGGAACGGTGCGTCGCTGCGTTTCCAGTTCGACGAGGAAGAAACCTTCGCCACCCAACGCGTCCTTTACATTGAAGACGTCCGACGAACCCGCGTGATATGAGCGAGCTTCAGCAAGTTGTGACTGGAGGCTGTGGCGGAACTGTGTTCCGGTCGAAACCGGCAGGTTGTTCTCGATGTACCAGGTCACGGCCAGAATCGCAAACTGACGATTTTCCGCACTGTCGGACGCGAGAGCGGTAGCGCCCTCGAGCTGGAACCAGCGTCCCACATCAGCTCGCCGTACGCTGCCCGCCGCAAAGAAACGCTTCGCGCGGGACTCCCATTCTTCCATCCGTATTTTTGACAAAGTGTCGCCACGAGCACTGTCGCCGTAGGTATATGCGCCTGTGTACTCGTAGACCTCGGCCTGGTCGGGCAGGTCGCCTTGCTTGTCAACTGTCGGCGTGGACAGCTCTTTATTGAAGGTTGGATTCTTATAGTCGAATGTGCGCGTGGTGTAGCTCACGCTCTGCAACGTGCGCGCTCCGCCCCACTGGACTATCGCATCTATTTCACTTCCAGCGCCTGCACGATAAAACGACACGTCTTGCGGAGCAAGGGCTTTAACGGTGAAGAGGTCGTCCGTGATGACCAGCGTGTGCGCTTTGCCGTCATCCGCCTGCTCAAAATAGCCGAAGAGACCTTCCGCTTCCATAATCCGATGCACGAAGTTCCAGTCGTCTTCATATTGAACGCAGAACGACCGCGGAGGTAGCTGGTTACGGAGGTCAAAGCGATAAGCGCCGCTTGACTGGGGATGCTCGCTGAATACCGCCGAGATTATGTCCTCTGCCGTCTTGTCCTGAAATATCCGCGCGTCGCTGCGAAATTTCAGGAAGTGCAACCACGACGAAAAGCTAATCTGGTAAAGCTGAACGCTGCCGTCGGAGCCCAGAAATCGCGCAGTATGAACGTAGCCATGACGCGGTAAATACGACGAGTCAGTCTGTTGAGTCCAGAGCGTCACCGGTTTCGCGATGAGGGATTTGAGCTCGATAGAATCTTTCAGGGAAGCGACATCGACAGTGAAGTCGTAGTTGCGTCCGATGCGTGAAGTGCCGACCACGCGGACTGGCACCAGCGTATTCCCCCCCAACGCAGTATCCAGCTTCAACAAGCGTCGAGATTGGTCCATCCCCGCGCCCAGCACCGTTGCCAGGTCATTTACCGTCATTTTCAGACTCCACCCCAGATTGCCACGCAGAATAATATGATGAAAAACTTTTCCAGACAATTTTTGTCAACGAACGCGTGCAATCAGTTTGCGATTCGGAATTATTTGCAGATGCGAGCATGAAAGGTAGCTTTTTCCGCTTTGGCGTTTATCTGCGCGGCGGGAGATAGCTTTGCTATGCGATGAACAGGCTGCGTTGATTGTCGCAGCAATCTCCCGCAAAAATTGAAATATCGAAGCGTCCGAATCATGGACAAACACAAATATCGCCCATACCGAGTACGCGCCGCGCTCCGACTGACACGCCATTTACGTTCCCAACCAACATTCGTTGCCCCATCCCGCACTTTATGAAAAAACAGTTTTCCGGGGCAACTGCCGATGAATGACACATGATGTTCACCTAAGCATCACTTTGAGATTGTTAAATATTGCAATCCACGGCAGCGATTTTCGTTTTTGATTCATAGTGCCTATGTTTTCAGCGGGTCATTGACAACAAGACTCCACAAGATTGAAAACGAGTACAACGCGTATGGATTTCATGGGCCAGCACCAGAATCAGTCGATTTGAGATTTTTATGCCAAATGAATAGAAAGAGAGGCGGTGGTGGTTATGTATCGACTAAGACATCCGCAAAGGCCACGCTTCTACCACCGACACTAGAAGCTGTCCGCTCGCTTTCACTACGCAATCACCTTGCGCTCACCGCATTACGAGCAGGCAGTGGAAACGGGCACCTGCTAAGCGACCTGATACGTGCGCTGTACCTAGCCTGGTATCTTCGTGAAGCAGGATTCGGAACGATTCACCACGCATTTTTTCCTGAAGCCGCAGAGGCGCTTGAGAGCAGCGCGGCGCGGGCGACAGCAGACGATGTCTGGCAGGTCAGTCCGGACGAAGCGGCGATTCTCGAACGGCTGCTGGCACTTCATGACGAGCAACTGGCGAATACGCCTGTCGGCGTCATGCTCGGGGCACAAAGGCGGCTATTGCGATTCGCAACGAGTGACCGGAAAACACCGTGGCAAGAGGCCGGCCGGTGACCGGGGAAGACGGGCGCGTGGCGCTCACGCGCGCTGTTCCGACCTTGCCGCGACAGCCGCTAAAATCGGCGCATCGAAAAGGACGGGGAAAATCATCATGCCTGCAAGAGGCGCCTCCGGCGCGATGACGCTGATAACGGAATACAACGTAGCGGGCAGCCCAATCCGCGTGCTGCGACTGGAATCTGCGACCGATGGAAGAGCCGTTCTGCTGCTGGAAGTCGATGAGCGCAAACCCGGCATACACCGCGAGGTGAGGTACGAGATAACGCCGTCGGAACTCATTGCCGTCATTCGAGCAAACGGGGCAGCGCTGCCAAGCAAACCGCACAACGACCGTCTCATCTCCGACCCGATGTGAGCGCCCTCCATGGGCGATAGGTACGTCGTTCAGCGCACTCTTTACGCCAAGGCGGCGGGCGGGTTCAATAATCTAGTGCTTGCGAAAAGACATCTCGCCGAGCTCCTCGAAAACGAATCTGTACGGCAATACGTTGCCCGACGCCATCCGGATATGATGGTGGCGTTCGAGCCCATCATTGCAACCATTTCTCTCGACCAGTAGCAATTCAGCCCGGTCCTCCAGGCGAACCTTGACATAGTGGCAGTCCGCATCGCGTGCGACGCGCCGCGAGATGAGCGCCATCGCTTCGACTTCTGCGCCCCGCAATGGCGATGTTGCATCCTTCCTTCGTTTTCGCTAAACCGCGCGCCCGTTTCGCGACGAACCACGCAGCAACGATGGCCAACGCCCTCGTGGACAGCTCCCAGCCAAGCTTTCGGCCCTCACCCATGAGGTCCCGGTGTTCTTCAGTGATACCCGTTTTACGATTGCTGTCTTTGGTCTCCTACCTGGTGAGTCGTCATTTTTGGGCTTCCATGCAAGAGATTCGCCTTGCGATACAACGTTGAAATTGTGGCAGCCATGTTTGGTCCGCGCAGAGTGTCTGCCCATGCCGGGCTAAGACAGTCGACCACACGGGCGACCGAGACACTCAGACTGGCCAATCAGCCCATAATCGGACAAACTCCATCGTAATTCGAGTTGTTTTCGGACAAACGATGGGTAACGGGCCGGTAATTCAGATAATTTTCGGCTAAACGTAGCGCCACATTATTCCGGCGTATTGCATGCGTTCCGGACAGTGCGGCGTATCATTTCGCTAATTTACGGACAAACTGGCCATCTCGGAACGGACGATGACGCTAAATTCGGACGTGAGCACGGCAGAGGTCTTCTTTTCCGGGGAAGACGAGGCTCAAGCGCGCGCGCTGCGCCGCCAGGTAGAGAGTGGCGCGTTCAGGCGCATTTACGCTGGCGTCTTCACGCAAAACCTGGACAGTCCACTCGAATCGGTCGTTACCCGAAACTGGGCGGCAATTGCAAGCCACCTGCTTCCGGGCGCAGTGATGGCGTACCGGTCTGCGTTGGAGCATCGTCCGGTTGACGGTGTCATCCACGTGCGCCGTGGGCGCACGCGTCGCACGCTCGCGCTGCCCGGACTTCTTGTCGAGGTGTATCCTGGAGCGGGACCGTTGCTCGAGCCGCCGGCGCCGGACGTTCCCTATCGCGGCATTTATTTGCCGAGCGAGGCACGGGGTTTCCTCGAGAACATGGCAACGGGACGCGGAGCTTCCGAGCGGGTGATGCATCAGGAAGCGGTTGAGCAACGGCTCGACAACATTCTCACCATCAGGGGCAAGTTCAAGCTTAACGACTTGCGAGAGTGCGCTCGGGTGGTCGCGGACAAGCTGGACATGCAACCGGCTTTCAAGCGTCTTGACGGTCTTATCGGCGCGCTGCTGGGCACACATGAACAGAAACACCTCAAAAGCAAACAAGCCTTGGCGAGAGCAGCAGGCAAGCCATATGACCCTGAGCGGCTCGACCTCTTTGATGCGTTGTTCGCGCAGTTGACCGCGAATGTGTTTCCGCACGTCGCAGACCCAGCGGCAGAAGGCAGGGCCATGGAGAATTTTGCTTTCTTCGAGGCATACTTTTCGAACTACATCGAAGGCACAACGTTCGAGGTAGCCGAAGCAGAGCAAATCGTTTTCGAGGGCGCCATTATTCAAGACCGTCCTGAGGACTCGCAAGATATTCTCGGAACATTCCATGTTGCGACTTCGGCTCCGTGGAGAAACAGGACCGCGCCGAACGCCGACCAGTTTCTCGCCTGGCTCAAAAACATCAATGCAATTGTGATGTCGGGCCGCCCCGACAAGTTGCCGGGACAGTGGAAGGAGCAAGCGAATCAGGCAGGGAACACGTATTTTGTTGCACCAGAACTGGTGCCGGGGACATTGAAAGAAGGGTACGAGCGCATTGCTGCACAGACGGACCCCGTGGCACGAGCGCTGATGACGATGTTCGTAGTGACGGAGGTTCATCCGTTCAAGGATGGCAACGGCCGTACGGCGCGACTGGCAATGAACGGCGCCTTAACGGAAGCCGGCCTTTGCCGCATTATTGTGCCTACCGTGTATCGCGAGGACTACCTGCTTCCCTTGAAGCGATTGTCAAATGACCGGGACGCGGGGCCATACATAAGGTCGATGACGCGCGCACAAGACTGGACCTCGCGATTCGACTATCGCCAGCCGCGGGCAGGCCTGAAGCAACAGCTCGAACTGAGCAACGCGTTTCAGGAAGACCTGAAGAACTACAGGCTGATTTTCCCTGAAAAGACGACTACGCCATAACTGAGCGAAGAACATAAACGCTGCTGACAAAAGCCCGCAATATCGACCAGAGCGTTGTGCGAAAAACTGCCCGTAAAACAAGGAAATTCTGGCGGATTCCGTGAAGAAGTGGCGCTCACGCGTATGGCGGACATCATGG
>NZ_JAQQDU010000114.1:0-25126 GCF_046027825.1 Paraburkholderia sediminicola | reverse complement strand
GACTGTCGCAGACAATCTGTGCACATTGCTCGGCGAGCTGGACACGCCAGGCGCAGAGGACCTCGCCAGTCGTCCCAACCGGCTCTACGCGCTGGGCGCATTCAAGCCCATTCTTCGCGGGTGCCTTCTGCGCATTGAGTGCTGCATGGACCGACTCGCCGATGTAATTGCCGTCATCCACCAGACCCGATGCCGCATCCAGCCTTCGCGAACCTACTCACGACCACCCAGAAAAGCGAAGCCCCATCATCATCTTGCGTACAAGCTCGCTTGATGGAATGGGGCTTAAGTTGAGAGCATTGCCCCGCATAGGGGCAACACTAATAGACCATTAAGAATTCAAGGAAAGGCCAACGGCATAGGCAAACAGACGAAACAATCGCCGAGCAGGCAAACAGATCAAGAAAAACCCAACGCCGTAGGCATAAAGACCAGAAGCGCCGAACAGGCAAAAACCCAAACCTCAATTCTTGATCAACAAAACCGCAGCCTGCGCCTCAATCCCTTCCCCGCGCCCAAGATACCCCAACTTCTCATTAGTCTTAGCCTTAACATTAACCCGCTCAACCGGCAGGTTAAGATCCGCGGCAATATTAGCCCGCATCCCCTCAATATGCGGCGCCAGCTTAGGCGCCTGCGCAACCACACTACTATCCACATTAGCAATAGAAAACCCCGCCGCCGTCACACGAGCAAAACATTCGCGCAATAAAACCCGGCTATCCGCGCCAGCGAATTTATCATCTGTATCGGAGAAATGCCGCCCAATATCCCCCATCGCGGCCGCGCCAAAAATAGCATCAGTAATCGCATGCAGCAGCACATCCGCATCCGAATGTCCGAGCAGCCCGCGCTCATAGGGAATCGTCACGCCGCCGATAATCAACGGACGTCCCGGCACCAGCGCATGCACGTCATAACCCTGCCCAATTCTGAAATCCATATGCGTCAAGTCCTCAAGCCCATTCATTAAAATTCGATTATCCGCTCAGGAAGCCGAAGACGGCCGGCACAGAATCGCCTCGGCCAGATCAAAGTCTTCCGGATAAGTGACCTTGAAGTTACGCAAACTCCCCTGCACCAGCTTGGGCGCATGCCCCAGCCACTCGATCGCGCTCGCTTCGTCGGTCAGATCGTGACCGTCCGCCTGCGCGCGCAGAATCGCCTCGCGCAACATGCCGATACGGAACATCTGCGGCGTCTGCGCTTGCCACAGGCCATCGCGCGCCTCGGTGCGGGCGATCCGGCCGTCGGATGAACCCGGATCGATCCGCTTCAAGGTATCCGCCACCGGCAAGGCCATGATGCCGCCCACCGCGTCGTCCTTCAGCGCGCCGATCAGCGTACGGATCAAGCCAGGCGTAATGCCAGGCCGCGCCGCGTCGTGCACCAGCACCCAGTCGTCGTCATGCGCGCCGAACTCGGCCAGCGCGTGCAACCCGTTCAGCACCGACGCCTGGCGCGAAGCCCCGCCCGAGCGGCGCACGGCGAAACGCAAGCCGCTGAAGCGGCGGGCGTCGAAATGCTGGTCGTCCGGGGCAATCACCACAAGGGTTTGCGCAAACTCGCTGCAGGCGTCGAACGCGGCCAGCGAGTAATGCAGCATGTCGCGACCGGCGACAGTGCGATATTGTTTGGGCATCGCGGCGCCGGAACGGCTGCCGGTGCCAGCGCACGGAATCAGGGCAAATAGACGGGAAGTCACGAGTGCGGATGCCGCGAGGTCAAAGTAAAGGACGGATTTTATAATAGGTCCTTCGCATCTACGCCCTGACACGCGTAAACTTGCCGATCACGTGTGAGCCTGAGGCCGCCTTTTCTCTTCTATGCCAGACATCGCCGCAACATCGCAGTACTCCCCGCCCGTCGCGCCCGTCAAGGCCGGCCAGCGTTTTGCCTTCGACGGCACGCACGGCTCGTCCGACGCGCTGCTGATCGCCCGCTACCATCTCGCCTACCGCGAGAAGGTGCCGCTATTGGCGGTTGTCTGCGAAAGCGCCGTCGACGCGCAGCGACTCTCGCAGGAAATCGGCGTTTTCGCGCCCGAGGCACGCGTGCGTTTGCTGCCCGACTGGGAAACGCTGCCTTACGACACCTTTTCGCCCCACCAGGACCTGGTCTCCGAGCGCCTCGCCACGCTGCACGATCTCGGCGAAGGCCGCTGCGACATCCTGCTGGTGCCCGCCACCACCGCCCTGTACCGGATGCCGCCCGCCTCGTTCATGGCCGGCTACACGTTCGCCTTCTCGCAAGGCGAGCGTCTGGACGAAGCCCGGCTCAAAGCGCAATTAACGCTCGCCGGCTACGAGCACGTGAGCCAGGTGGTGCGACCCGGCGAATACTGCGTGCGCGGCTCGCTGCTCGATCTGTATCCGATGGGCTCGCCCCTGCCGTACCGGATCGACCTGTTCGACGACCAGGTCGACTCGATCCGGGCATTCGATCCGGACACCCAGCGCAGCCTCTATCCGGTGAAAGACGTGCGTCTCTTGCCCGGCCGCGAATTCCCCTTCGACGAAGCCGCGCGCACGGCATTTCGCAGCCGCTGGCGCGAGACCTTCGAGGGCGATCCGAGCCGTGCGTCGATTTATAAGGACATCGGCAACGGGGTGCCGTCGGCGGGCATCGAATACTATCTGCCGCTCTTCTTCGACGAGACGGCAACGCTGTTCCATTACCTGCCCGAAGGCGCGCAACTGGCGTTCGTCGGCGATCTGGACGCGGCGATCAAGCGCTTCACCAACGACACCAAACAGCGCTACAACTTCCTGTCACACGATCGCGACCGGCCGATTCTGGAGCCGCAGCGTCTGTTCCTGTCGGATGAGGATTTCTTTACGTTCGCCAAGCCGTTCGCGCGGCTCGTGCTGCCCGCCAATGCGGGGGGCGGCTGGTCGATCCCGCTGCCGAACCTTGCGATCGACCGTCACGCGGAGGATCCGGTCGCGGCGTTACGCGCCTATCTCGACACCACGCCGAACCGTGTGCTCTTTGCCACTGAATCGGCCGGCCGGCGCGAAACGCTGTTACAACTGCTCGCCGACAATCACCTGAAGCCCGTATCGAGCGACAGCTTCCAGGACTGGCTCACGAGTGACGAACGTTTTTCGCTGGGCGTCGCACCGTTGGCCAACGGTTTCGCGGTGCCCGTCGACGGCATCGCAATCATCACCGAGACGGAACTGTACGGCCCGCTCGCGCGCCGCGCGGGACGGCGCCGCCAGGAACAGGCCAGCAACGTCGATTCGATGGTGCGCGATCTGTCCGAGCTGAAGATCGGCGATCCGGTCGTGCATTCGCAGCACGGCATCGGCCGCTATATGGGCCTCGTCACGATGGATCTCGGCGAAGGCGAGACCGAGTTCCTGCACCTCGAATACGCGAGCGACAGCAAGCTCTACGTGCCGGTCGCGCAGTTGCATGTGATTTCGCGCTACAGCGGCGCGGATCCGGAAAGCGCGCCGTTGCATTCGCTCGGCTCGGGCCAATGGGAAAAAGCCAAGCGCAGAGCCGCGCAGCAGATCCGCGACACCGCGGCCGAGCTGCTGAACCTGTACGCCCGCCGTGCCCTGCGCGAAGGCCATGCATTCGCGCTTGAACCGAAAGACTACGTGAAGTTCGCCGAGAGCTTCGGCTTCGAAGAAACACCAGACCAGGCCGCGGCAATTGCGGCCGTGATCGGCGACATGACGAGCGGCAAGCCGATGGATCGCCTCGTGTGCGGCGACGTCGGCTTCGGCAAGACGGAGGTGGCCTTGCGCGCGGCATTCATTGCCGTGATGGGCGGCAAACAGGTTGCACTGCTCTCGCCCACCACGCTGCTCGCCGAACAACACACGCAAACCTTTACCGACCGTTTCTCCGATTGGCCGGTGCGCATCGCCGAATTGTCGCGCTTCAAGTCGACCAAGGAAGTCAACGCGGCGATCCAGCAGATCAACGAAGGCACGGTCGATATCGTGATCGGCACACACAAGCTGCTGTCGTCGGACGTGCAGTTCAAGCGGCTGGGGCTCGTGATCATCGACGAGGAGCATCGTTTCGGCGTTCGTCAGAAAGAGGCGCTGAAAGCGTTGCGCGCTGAAGTCGATGTGCTCACGCTCACCGCCACGCCGATCCCGCGTACGCTCGGTATGGCGCTCGAAGGCCTGCGCGATTTCTCGGTGATCGCCACCGCGCCGCAAAAGCGTCTCGCGATCAAAACCTTCGTGCGTCGCGAAGAAGACAGCGTGATTCGCGAAGCGATGCTGCGCGAGTTGAAACGTGGCGGCCAGGTGTACTTCCTGCACAACGAAGTCGAGACGATCGAAAATCGCCGGCAGATGCTCGAAACGCTCGTGCCCGAAGCCCGCATTGCGGTCGCGCATGGACAGATGCATGAGCGCGAACTCGAGCGCGTGATGCGCGACTTCGTTGCCCAACGCGCGAACGTGCTGCTGTGCACGACGATTATCGAAACCGGCATCGACGTACCGAGCGCCAACACGATCCTGATTCACCGCTCCGACAAGTTCGGTCTCGCACAACTGCACCAGTTGCGTGGCCGCGTGGGCCGCTCGCATCACCAGGCGTATTCGTATCTGCTGGTGCATGACCCGCAAGGACTGACCAAGCAGGCGCAGCGCCGTCTCGAAGCGATCCAGCAGATGGAGGAACTCGGTTCGGGCTTCTATCTCGCGATGCACGACCTCGAGATTCGCGGCACGGGTGAAGTGCTCGGCGACAAACAATCGGGCGAGATTCAGGAGATCGGCTTCCAGCTCTATACCGACATGCTCAACGACGCTGTGAAGGCGCTCAAGGAAGGCAAGGAGCCGGACCTTACCGCACCGCTCGCCGCGACCACCGAGATCAATCTGCACGCGCCCGCGATTCTGCCGGCGGACTATTGCGGCGACGTGCAGGAACGTCTGTCGCTCTACAAGCGCCTCGCTAATTGCGAACACAACGATTCGATCGACGGCATTCAGGAAGAGCTGATCGACCGCTTCGGCAAGTTGCCGCCGCAAGCGCATGCGCTCGTCGAGACGCATCGTCTGCGCCTGGCGGCCAAGCCCTTGGGTATTTCGAAAATCGATGCGGGCGAAACCGTGATCGGCTTGCAGTTCATCCCCAATCCGCCAATCGACGCGATGCGGATCATCGAGATGGTGCAGAAGCATAAGCACATCAAGCTGGCGGGCCAGGACAAGCTGCGTATCGAAACGCGCAGTCCGGATCTGGCCGTGCGTGTGGCGACGGTGAAAGAAACCTTGCGTGCACTCGGAACGCCCAGCCGCGGCACTGCGGCCACGGCTGCTGCGCGCTAACACGTCGCGCCGTTGCGTGCTAAAGCGCCGGTATCGCGTCGATACCGGCGCGGATACCGGCCCCAACGCCTGCACCATTAAAAAGCACGCTACGTCTAGCCGTTTCCCGTTCATGCTGCGGTGCGCAAACACGCGGCGCAGCATACGGCTGGGCTTTTTTTGGGTATCATCGAAAGACTCAAATGCTGGAGTCTTGTCATGTCTCACGTCGCTGAAACAGCGCAGCCCTCGCAAACACCCGCCTCTGAATCGAATTCTTCCTCGCCTGCAACGCTGCCCGCCTCGCTTCCCTGGGTGACCCGTCTCGTGTCGATGGACACGGTGAGCCGCAATCCCAATCTCGGTCTGATCGAAACGGTGCGCGACGAATTGCGCGCGGTCGGCATCGAAGCCACGCTCACCCACGACGAAAGCGGCAAATGGGCCAATCTGTTCGCAACGATTCCCGCGCACGACGGTGAGACCAATGGCGGCGTAGTGCTGTCGGGCCACACCGATGTCGTGCCCGTAGACGGTCAGCAATGGGACAGCGATCCGTTCAAGCCGGAAATTCGCGGCGATAAGCTGTACGGCCGCGGTACCTGCGACATGAAAGGCTTCATCGGCGCGGCGCTTACACTCGTGCCTGAGATGCAGCGCACGAGGCTCGCCAAGCCGATTCACTTCGCCTTGTCGTTCGATGAGGAAGTGGGTTGTGTCGGCGCACCGCTCCTGATTGCGGATCTCATGAAGCGCGGCGTGAAGCCGGACGGCTGCATTGTCGGCGAGCCGACCAGCATGCGCCCGATCGTGGCACACAAAGGCATTAACGCGTATCAGTGCTGCGTGCGCGGCCAGGCGGCGCATTCGTCGCTGACGCCGAAGGGTTTGAACGCCATCGAATACGCCGCGCGCCTGATCTGCTATATCCGCGATATGGCCGATCAGTTCCGAGAGCAAGGCCCGTTCGACGAACTGTATGACGTGCCCTTCACCACGGCGCAAACCAGCACGATCGTCGGCGGCAACGCGATCAATACCGTGCCGGCCGAATGCAAGTTCCAGTTCGAATTCCGCAATCTGCCCACGCTCGACCCCGAACCGATCTTCGCGCGCATCGATCAATATGCCCGCGAAACACTGCTGCCGAAAATGTTGCGCGAGCATCCATCTGCCGGCATCGAGATCACGAAGATCGCCGCGGCGCCCGGCCTCGATTCGTCTGAACAGGCCGCGATCACGCAACTCGTGCGTGCGCTGACTGCGGACCAGGACAAGCGCAAGGTCGCGTACGGCAGCGAGGCGGGGCTGTTCTCGCTGGCGGGCATTCCGAGCATTGTGTGCGGCCCCGGCGACATCCAGCAGGCGCACAAAGCCAACGAATTTGTCGCACTGGATCAACTCGTGGCGTGCGAGCGCTTCCTGCAGAAATTCATCCACAGCATGTCGGTCAACGCGCACGGAAACTGACGAGCGGAACAAGAGTCTTAGGTATATCGAGGAAAACACATCCACGCCATGTCAACCGCCACGCCGCAGCACACCGACCATACGATCAACGGCGAGCCGATCCCCACACTCGACGACATCGCCACGCAGCATTTTGCGTTGACGCCGTGGGTGGCGCGAACGCCGGTATTCGACCGGCTCGACTTTCCGTCGCTGGAAGGCACGGTGGTGAACTTCAAGTTCGAGTTGCTGCAAGCGGGTGGCAGCTTCAAGGCGCGCGGCGCGTTTACCAACCTGCTCGCGCTCGACGAAACGCAACGCAGCGCGGGCGTCACCTGTGTGTCGGGTGGCAATCATGCGGTGGCCGTCGCGTACGCGGCGATGCGTCTTGGCATCAGCGCGAAAGTCGTGCTGTTTCGTGCGGCCAATCCGGCACGCGTCGCCTTGTGCCGGCAATACCGCGCCGATATCG
Source organism: Paraburkholderia sediminicola (assembly GCF_046027825.1). Lineage (GTDB taxonomy): Bacteria > Pseudomonadota > Gammaproteobacteria > Burkholderiales > Burkholderiaceae > Paraburkholderia > Paraburkholderia sediminicola_D. Next base: position 17,917 of record NZ_JAQQDU010000114.1, on the reverse strand, counting down.
TGTTCGCGGAAAACCTTGCGGAAGCATTCGAGCTGGTGCGCCGTATCGAGGCGGAGGAAGGCCGTTATTTCGTGCATCCGTTCAACGGTTATCGCACCGTGCTGGGTTCGGCCACGCTCGGCTATGAATGGGCCACGCAAACGCCCGACCTCGAAGCGGTGATCGTGCCGATCGGCGGCGGCGGTCTCGCTGCCGGTGTGGCCACCGCCATGCGGCTCGCGAATCCGCGGGTACACGTGTACGGCGTCGAACCGGAGGGATCGGATGCGATGGGCAAAAGCTTCGCGGCCAATCACACGGTCAAGATGGGCCACATGCACACCATTGCCGATTCATTGGCGGCGCCGCATACCGAGGAATACAGCTACGAGTTGTGCCGCCGTCATATCGACCAGCTCGTCACCGTATCCGACGATCAGTTGCGCGCGGCCATGCTGACCTTGTTCGGACAACTTAAACTAGCCGTGGAACCGGCCTGCGCCGCAGCAACGGCGGCGCTGCTCGGACCGCTGCGCGAGACGCTGCAAGGCAAGCGCGTAGGCGTGCTGCTGTGCGGCACCAATACCGACCCGGTCAGTTTTGCCGCGCACATCGAACGCGCGCGCCATAGCCAGTCGCAGTCTCCAGGATAAAACCAATCCGCTCGTTACATGCCAAAAGACTAGCCTATCCTTCTCAGATTGGTATCATTCGATTATCGACTTCTGGGAGGAACGTATATGAGCATGATCAAGGAATTCAAGGAATTTGCCCTCAAAGGCAACGTAATGGATCTCGCCGTCGGGGTGATTATCGGCGGCGCATTTTCCACGATCGTCAATTCAATTGTTAAAGACCTGATCATGCCGGTTGTCGGCGTTGCCACCGGCGGCCTCGACTTCTCCAACAAGTTCGTTCGCCTCGGCGATATTCCCGCCAGCTTCAAAGGCAGTCCCGAATCGTATAAAGACTTGCAGACGGCAGGCGTGGCGGTGTTCGGTTATGGCTCGTTTATCACGGTGGCCATCAACTTCGTGATCCTCGCGTTCATCATTTTCCTGATGGTCAAGTTCATCAATAATCTGCGCAAGCCGGCTGATGCGGCACCGGCAGAGCCGCCGCCGACACCGGAAGAAGTCGTGCTGCTGCGTGAAATCCGTGATTCGCTGAAGAACCCGGCGCCGCGGTAAGTCACCTTAAGCTGCCTTAAGGCACATAAGGCATTCGCGCCGTCACACAAGCCGGTGCAAATAAAAACGGCCTGTCGCGAGAAAATCGCCACAGGCCGTTTTCATTCATGTCACCCGCAAATGACGCCGACCCAGTCGACGCCGCAAACGCCGCGAACGCACTAAGCGTCCTTTTCCGCCTTCAGATTCAGTGCGCTCTCAATCATCGTCTCGAGCTGTCCAAAATTGACAGGCTTGGTCAGATGCGACGTAAAGCCGGCGCTCAGGCAACGACGTACATCTTCGTCCGTACCGAAGCCGGTCAACGCCACCGCCGGTGCATCCGAATGTTCGCGGAACGCTTTGACGAAATCGAGACCGGTGCCGTCGGGCAAGCCCACATCACTGATCACCAGATCGAACGTCTGCACCTGGGTGGCGGCCAGGGCATCGTCCACGCGGCCCACCGTCGTCACATCGTGACCCAGGCTGCGAATCAGCTGCGCCATCACCTCGGCGGTATCCACGTGGTCCTCAATCAGCAAAATGGTCAGCAGGCCGTTAGGGCGCACGCCATCCGGCGCGGCAACGGGCACTAATTCAAGAGGCGCGGCGGCGGTCGGCAACGTTATCGTGAAGGTCGCGCCGCAGTGCGCGCCCGGGCTCTGCGCGATCACCGTCCCACCGTGCACATCGGTCAGTGCCTTGGTGATCGCGAGACCCAGGCCCAGGCCGCCGAATTGCCGCGTCATGTTCTGGTTGCCCTGCTCGAACGCGTTGAACAGTTTGCCGATCTGCTCGGGCTCGATGCCGATGCCCGTATCCTCGACCGATATCTGCACATGCATGCGTTCATCGTGCGTGCGCACGTAGATATGGCCGCCGTCGGGCGTGAACTTGGCGGCGTTGCGGATCAGGTTCCACAGCATCTGTTGCAGCCGTGCGCGGTCGGCCAGCACGTAATGGTGCTGCGCATTCTTGTAGACGTGCACGTCCTGCTGCTTGACCTGGATTTCGCTGCGAAAGAGCTCGAGCACGCTGTCCATCACCTCATGCACGTCGACGGTTTCGAGCGACAGGCGCAGCTTGCCGTTCGCGACGCGCGTGAGATCAAGCAGATCGTCGATCAGCCGCGCTTCAAGTTCGACGTTGCGACGGATCATGCGCACGCTGGCGCGTGCCTGATCGGGCAGGTCCGGAATCATCTCCAGCACGCTGGCGCCTGCCAGCACGGGGGTGAGCGGCGTGCGCAATTCGTGCGACAGCATGGCGAGGAAGCGGTCTTTCGCACGATTGGCTTCTTCGGCGATCTGACGGGCGGCCTGTTCCGAGGCGAGCAGCCGCTCGCGCTCCTCGATCGCCTCGCGCTGGGGATGAATGTCGGTGCAACTACCGAACCACTTGCTGACGTTGCCTTCGGCGTCGCGCATGGCGACCGCGCGGACGTCGAACCATCGATAGGCGCCATCGTGGCGGCGAATCCGCAGTTCGTGCCGGTAATCGCCCGCGCCGCCCATTACCGCCTTGAGCCAGGTACGGCGAATTTCTTCACGATCGTCGGGATGCACCGCGTCGAGCCACGCCAGACCGTGCGAACTGCTTTCCGCCAACCCCGTATAGTCAAACCACTGTTTCGAAAGAAAATCGCAATCGCCCGCCGCGTCGCAAGTCAGTACGAGGTGCGGCAACGCTTCCGACAGCGTCCGGTAGTGCTGCTCGCGGTCGCGCAGTAGCAAGGCTTCGTCCGACGCCTTCTGCAAACGCACCTGCGAACGTACCCGTTCGACGGCTTCGGGCAGGTAATCCAGATAGTCGCCCGATTTCGGCACCACATCAGACACGCCCGCACGCAACGCCTCGATCACGCGGGATTCGTCAGTGAAGCCGGTCACGAGGATGGCAGGAATCCGCACGCCTTCCGCGCGCAAGCGGCGAAAGAAGTCGAGGCCGGTCTCCGGCCCGCTGAGTTGGTAGTCGAGCACCAGCAGGTCTGGCGCACCCGCGGCGAGCCGCTCGCGGGCCGCGTCGACACCCGCGCAGATCGCCACCCGGCAACCGGCGCGTTCGAGCGACTTGCGCGCGAGCCGCAGGATGCCTTCGTCGTCATCGACGACCAGCACATACGCGGCGGGCTGCGTGGACACTTCTTCGGTCATGCGGAGTCTTCTTTGGCTAGGTCTGGTATCGCTATCTTGTCATGGGCCGCTTTCGGCGCGCCTTCACATGAGTCTTCCGTCACGGCGCGGCCAACCGGTGGCCCGGCGGCAGCTTGACCACCTGCAGGAAGAAGCCGAGACGGCGCACGGCCTCGATGAACGCGTCGTATTCGACCGGCTTGGTGATATAGACGTTACAGCCGAGTTCGTAACAGCGCGCGATTTCACGCGGATCGTCGGTCGTGGTCAGCACGATCACGGGCACCGCGGCTGTCTGCGGCGAATCCTTCAGACGCCGCAACACCTCGAAGCCATCCACGCGCGGCATTTTCAGATCGAGCAGCACGACGAAATTCGTCAGATCTTCGCGCGGCGGATAAGGGCTGGCAGCGGCGTTCGCCGGCGCCGGGCCGAAGAAGTAATCGAGCGCCTGCTGGCCGTCGCGAAAGCGCACGAATCCATTCGAAATGCCGGCACGGCGCAGATTGCGCTCGACCAGCGTGGCGTGGCCGTCGTCATCTTCGATCAGCACGATATTGACCGATTCCTCTTGACTCATATGCCCCCCGTGCTGACGATCCGTCTTTCCATAATGCTTTTAACTGTTCTCACTGTTTCCCCTGGTGCCTGCCCCAATTCAAAGGCGCGCAGGCTGTTCCGGCAACACGACGAAAAAGGTTGACCCCGCGCCTTCTGCCGACTCGACCCAGACGCGGCCGCCGTGCCGTTCCACCATACGTCGCACCACCGCGAGGCCGATGCCGTCGCCATTCGCCACATCGCCGTGCAGACGCTGAAACGCCCGGAACACCTTCGACATATACGCCGCCGGAATCCCAAGGCCGTTGTCGCGCACATAATAAGTGCGCGTGCGCACCGCGCGCGGCTCCGTCTCGTCGACCGGTTCTGGCTCCAGCGCCCCGACCTCGATGCGCCCATTGCGCGCCGGGTCCAGATAATTGAGCGCGTTGCCGATCAGGTTGCTGAAAATCTGCTCGATCGCGCCCGGGTCGCCCCATGCCGGCGGCAACTCGCGCACGGTGACCACGGCCGCATGCTGCCTGATCGCGCCCTGCAGCGCATCGACCACGCGGCCCACCACCCGTCCGACACTCACCCGCTGCCACTGATATTCGAGCCGGCCGGCACGCGAAATCCGCAACAGCGCGTCGATGATCGCCGCCGCCCGCGTCACCGCGGTGCGTAGATATTGCAGCGACTCGCGCAAGTCGCCGTCGAGGATGTGCACCATACGCCGATGCTCGGCCTCCGGCAGTTTCGCCGCCTCGACAAGGCTGCCCAGTTCGTCGCACGACACCTGCAATTCTTTCGAAAAGCCTTGCAGATTCACCAACGGCGAGCGCAGATCGTGCGACACGCTGTAGATAAACATTTCGTTGTCTTGCGTCTCCTGGCGCAGCTCCTCGTTGACGGCCGCGAGCTCCCCCGCGCGTGCTTCGAGCCGCGCTTTGAGCGTGGTCTGGTCGCCTTCGGCCTCGCGCAGGCGCGCACCCGTCTGATGCAGCACCGCGTCGAGCGCGGCAATTTCGTCGCTGCCGGACAGCGGCGCTGCGAGCGGCCGACCACGGCCCAGACGCTCGGCGTTGCCCGTCAACACCTCCAGGCGCCGGCCAATGCTGCGCGCAAACACCATGGCCGTGGCCGCCCAGATCAGCATCGAGCCCAACACGGCAGCGATCAGCGCATATTGCTGGCGTTCGCGGCGCCGCGCCAGGGCCGCGCCGCGCTCGGCGTCGAGCCGGGAGGCCTCATTACCGAACTCAGCGAGCTCATTGCGAAACAGAGCGATCTGCTGGGGGAGCGCACCCGCGTCCAGCGCGGCAAACGCGTTCAGGCTACGTCCTGCGTGCAGCGCCCGCGAGATCGCCGTAGCCTGCGCGCGATACGTTTCAATCGCTTGTTGCATCCTGCGCACGCGCTCGACCTGTTGCGGCGTATCGGCCACCAAGGTTTCGAGATTCGAAAGACGGTCGCCGAGATCGACCCACACGGTATGACGGTCGATAAACGTCGGATCACCGACGACCATACCCGTGCGGACCCGCGCGGCCTGACGCAGCAGCGGATCGACAATGGCCGACGACTGATAAAGGATCTGCTTGCTGTTGCTGACCCACTGCGCGGCCTGCGCTGTTTGCTCCTGGGTATCGAAGACGACGCCCAGAAGCGCTAGCTCGACCACGCTCGGCACTGCAATCAGCAGCAGACCCTTGGTGAATAGTTTCATGTTCGCCCGAAGGGTCGTTCAAGCCGCGGCGGCGCGCCCGGACCGCGCGTCTCGCCGTGCGGGGCGGGCCGTTGCGGGGCCGGACGGGCGTGCACGCCGCAGTGCGGCCGGACGGGCCATTATCGACGTGAATGTGAGATATTTCAACGTAGCGGCAAGATGCGCTCGCCCACACAAAAATGACTTTTTTATTGATACAGGATGTTTTTTCAGTGGCGCGTGCGTCTATGATGGAGACAGATGTGCTGGGAAGGGAAAGCGCGCGGCGAGGCGGTTCGGCATGATTCGTGCGGGAGGCGGTGGGACGGCGTAGACGCCGAATCATCGTGAGTCCGGCCTTGTCGTATGCTATAAAAGATCGACGTGCGGCGCGCGAAGCCGGGAGTTGTCGCATGAGGACGCTGCGTTTCTTGCAATTCTTTTTCAGGCGAATTTTTATGTCCTTCCCGAAAAAGCGTAGGCGCGCGAAGGTGGACGGCGATGAGTCGTTCCTCGCGGTACTACGGCATTTCAAGCCGTTCGGTCAGCTCGACACCAAAATTGCGCGCGCTCGCGCGCAAGACGAGCCGGTGCTCTATGCACATGTGCTGCCTGGGCTCGACGTTCTCCTATGCAGTGTGCGCGGCGCACAGCCGCCCTATCCCGCGCCCGCCGAATTGCGGCGGCGTTGTATCGAATCCATTACCAATGCATTGGAACAGCCGCTCGATGGACTCGAGAACGGCGGGTATTGGTATGAAGCCGACGGGTTTGGGTTCCTGGTCTTTGCCAGCCGGGCTAGAGGCAAGATCCTGACGGAATTCGGCGCCACCCGCGTTGGCGGCGCCCGCCGCGGGGTTCGCAGGCAGGATGCCGCGGGGGATGCCGCTCCGCGCTCGTTAAGGTAGTCCTTTCCCTGGCAACGCCGTTGCCTCTGTGGCTGCGGCGTTGATCCCCATTATTCTGTTTTGCCTGCGCGGCGCCTGTCTGTCCGCTGGCAAAGCAAAAAACATCAACTCCCCTTATATTCGGCCGCCGTGGCCGGCGACATCGCCGCAGGTTTCCTTTCGCCCGCAGCCGGTGAGGACGTGCCAGCGGAAGACTTGTTCACCGGAGCACCGTCGAGCGAAATGGCCGGTTTAGCCTGCTGCTTGACACCCGGCGGCGGCGCGGTCGGCGCCTGACGAACCTGCGACAGCAACTGCCCGCACGGCAGCGGTTGGTTGTTGCTAGGCGCGAGCAGCGGAATCAGCGCAGCAAACGGATTGATCAAGCCGAGCCCGATCATGGCACCGCCTCGAAGCGCCAGCGCGGTGGCATCCACCCCCACGTGCGGGTCCTTGAACGTTCCCTTCACATACAGCGGCGAGCGCAGCGAAAACACCCGGAAACCCTTGGTATGCGGATGCACGCCAAGGTCCATCGTTTCGTCGCGCAGATTCACCTTGCCGTCGATGTTGATCACTGCGTCGTCCGTGTCGAGCGCGAAGACGCGCGGATCCAGCACACCGTTGCTCGCGACAAAATCGGCCGCCGCGCAGTTGATCTTCACGTCGCGATTGCCAAACAGCTTTTCATAGACCACGTTCGCCACGTTTAGCCCGGCCGCCTCCATCAGCAGGCGGCTCACCGTACCATCGGTGACCAACGCCTTCACCTCGCCATTCGACGTTGCCGCCAACGCCGCCGGCGAATTGCCGGTCGCGGTCAGCGCGGCGTCGCCGTTGATTTCGCCGAGCGCGTTCTGCATCGTCTTGAAGTTCGGGAACAACTGCTTGAGCTTCAGATGCCGCGCCGAGGTCGCGAAGCGCCCCTTCAGCGGCGTGGTGCTGCCGTCCAGATGAATATCCGATGACAACGAGCCGCCCGCCACGCCGAACTTCAGTGGCTCGAACGACAGCACGCCGTCGGTCAGCACGACGTGCGTGTACAGGTCGGTGATCGGCAGGTTGGTTTCCTTGACGATGCGATTCCCTGTGAACTTCACGTCGGCGTCAATCGCTTTCCAGCGGTCGGTGCGAAATTCTTCGACGGGCAACACTTTGTTGGCCGGCTGCGCCGTCGCATCGCCGCGCCGGGCCTTGCTGGCTTTGGAGTCCGCGCCGATGACCGGCGCGAGATCGGAGAATTGCAGCAGATGCGACACCAGTTCGCCCTGCAACAGCGGACGCGGCTCACGTGCCGTATAGGTCAGCGAGCCATTCAGATCGCTGCCGCCCACCCGGCCGGTAAAATTTTTATACGTAAAGACGTTGCCGCCGGCTTTGAACTGGCCGACAAGACGCCCCTCGGTTGCATACGGCGGCGTGTCGGGCAAGGCCACACCCGTCAACGCATACAGCCGCGCCAGGCTGTTGCCTTGCAACCAGAGGCGCAGATCGACCGCGGCAAGATGCGCAGGATCGGTGATCGTGCCCACGAGGCCGACGCGCAGATCGCCAGCCTTCACATCGGCCTGCACCGGGAACGGCCGGTTTGCGTCCTGCAACGCCAGCACGCCGCCCACCTTGCCGTTGCCGGACACCGGCGTGTTGTTGTAGGTCCCCTTCACGGTCCAACCTATCGCGTACGGCGGAATGTCCGGCTTCGCACCGTTCGCCGTGCCTGCCTCGCCGGCGTTCGACGCCGAAGCCACCGTCGCGCCGCTCGCGCCCTCGCTTGCGCCATTCGACCCGCCTGCCACCATCGCACTGGATGCGCCATTCGCCGTCGTCGCGCCCGACGCCGTGGCCTCGGTCTCCGTCGCTGAAGCGCCGGAAGCCGCCGCCGCGGATGCCGCCGCAGCTTCCGATGCGGCTTGCGCGTTAGCCTGCGCGGTGAGCTTGCTCGCGCCCGCTTTACCAACCGCCTGCGCCGACGCGCTGCGCGACGCCGCCTCCTGCTGCTTCATCGCTTCGCCGATCGGAATCGGCTGACCGAGCGTATCGATGGCCATCTGCATCTCGACCTTCTTCTGGTGGTCGGACAGCGCGATATTGCCCTTGGCAAACGCGATGTCGTGCAGATCGAGCGTCCATTCGGAAGGCCCACTGGAAGAGGCCAGTTTGAAGGTCCAGTTGTTACGTCCGTCCATCTGTCGTTCGAGATCGACCGACGGGTTCACCAGATTGATCGCGGGAATCACAATGTCGTGCGCGAGCAGCGGCAACACCTTGACCTCGAAGTCGATTTCGTCGAGCGTTGCGAAGTGCGGTTGCTTGCTCCAGTCGGGATTGCCGACCGTGATATTGGCCGCCGAGAAACGCGGCCAGGGCACCCAGCCACGCCAGCCGGTCTCGCCGACCGGATGCTGCCACCCCACTTTCAGATCGCCGTTGATCGCGAACGAACGGCCGATCGCCTGCGTGACCTTGTCATTGATGTAGGGCCGGGCCCGGTTCCAGTCAAAGGTCAGAATGAAAACGGTCAGCGCGACAATCAGAATGACGATGATCGCCACCAGCCATGCGATGATTTTTCCTATCCGTCGTCCAATCGTGCTCGACACTGCCATTGAGAAGCTCCGCCCTTGTTCTTCGTTGTGCATCGGTGCAGCACATAGCGTGCCTGGTGGTATTGTCTAATAGGGGTCGTTTTATCATGCCGCACAGTTCGGGCACAGGTTTCCCTTCCATCGAAACGTAAGGGAATGTCACAGCGGCCTCCGAATCCACGCAAACAATCCACCACGATCCCACCCATGACCGATGTTCCCTTCGTCTTCGCCGACGGCATCGCCCGGCGAGATGCAGTGCGCGGGCAAACTCTGCTGCAACCGACGACCTTTGCCCTCTGCGCGGGCGACCGCGTCGCGGTCACCGGCCCGTCGGGTTCGGGCAAGAGCGTGTTTCTGCGCGCCCTCGCCCTGCTCGATCCGCTTGATGCCGGGCGCATCATGTGGCACGGCGCGCCGGTCGAGCGCGCCGCGATCCCACGCTACCGCCGCAACGTCGCGTATATCCGGCAGCGGCCCGCGCTGCTCGACGGCAGCGTCGAAGACAATCTGCGTTACCCCTTCGAATTGCGGACCTATCGCGACGTGCGCTTCGATCGCACGCGCGCGGCGAGTCTCGCCGCTCAGGCCGGCCGCGGCGACGATTTTCTCGACAAGCGTGCGAGCGAGTTGTCCGGCGGAGAAGCGCAGATCACCGCGCTGATTCGTGTGCTGCAACTCACACCCGAGGTGCTGCTGCTGGATGAACCCACCGCGTCGCTCGATCCTGAGTCATCGCACGCGATCGAAGCTCTGGTGCACGCGTGGTTCGATGCCGACCCCAGCCGGCATGCGTCAATGTGGGTGTCGCACGATCCGGCGCAAGCCGCGCGCATGAGCGAGCGGCACCTCACGATGCGCGCCGGCGTGCTTGACGAATCCGCGGTAACGCCCGCGCCTCAGGAGCTCGCCCCATGACCTTGCAAAACCTGAGTCTCTGGGACGTCGCGATCGCCGCATTGCTGATCGTGGTGAACGGTGTGGTGTCGGTGGCGCTCAAGCTGGACCTCGAACGCAAGCTCGCGTGGGCGGCGGTACGCACCGTCGTCCAGTTGCTGGCGATCGGCTATGTGCTCGGCTGGGTGTTCCGTTACGACCACTGGTTCGTGGTACTGCCCCTGATGATCGTGATGACGCTGATCGCCGGCTTCGCGGGCGCGCAGCGCGGCAGTCGCACGTATGCCGGGCAGCGTGCGGACAGTGTGCTGTCAATCTGGGTCAGCTCGTGGCTGGTGGCCGCGGTCGGACTGTTCGTCGTGATCCGTATTCACCCGTGGTACGAGCCACAGTATGCGATTCCGATTCTCGGCATGATCCTCGGCAATACGCTGACCGGCGTGTCGCTCGGCATCGAACGGATGACCGAGGAACTGACCGCCCGGCGTGACCGCGTGGATATGGCGCTCGCGCTCGGCGCGACCCGGTGGGAAGCGGCGCAGGCGCCGGCGCGCCAGGCGGTGCGCGCGGGCATGATGCCGACGCTCAATCAGATGGCCGTGGTCGGCGTGGTGAGCCTGCCCGGCATGATGACCGGCCAGGTGCTGGCCGGTCAGTCACCATTGCAGGCGGTGCGCTATCAGATCGTGATCATGTTCCTGATCGCCGCGTCGTCAGCCTTGGGGACGGTGGGCGCGGTGCTGCTCACGTATCGGCGGCTCTTTTCGGCGGAGCATCGGTTTCTGTCGGCGCGACTGGTGGAGCGGGCTGCGGCGCAGCGTTGAGGGGGCGAACAGATGCGCAGCGCGACGCGGTTTGCGTCGCCGCTTGTCTGCCATTTGTCGACCGCATGTCATGAATGCGCCCCATGCAATGCGCATCGTCACGCAACGCGGCCACATCGCAAACATCCATTTGCGTACTGGCAGCGACACCGCCCGGCGAACAGCCGCTCCGCTGCCGTATCTCGCACTATTCGCCGCGCAAGTTCAACGTTTTGCAGTGACCGCCACTTCGGTGCCATCATTGAGCGTCAGTGTTTTCGTGCTGCCATTGGTCGGCATAGTAAAACGCAGAATCTGGCTGACGCTCACGTTGTTCGGACACTTGAGCGTTTTGCCGCCGCTCGTCACCGTCTTCACGCCGTGCGGTGTCTGCGCCTGGAAGCTCAACTGCACAGACGCGGTGCCGTCACCGGCGACGACCGGCGCAAAGCGGATCTGCGTCTGACGAATCATCGCGCCGTTCGAGTCAGTCGGCAGCGACGAATAATTCGGGCAGGTATCCGGCGCGGGCACGGGACCACCCGGCGGCACGGTTTTCCACGTGAAGTCGTCCGATTCGCCGGAGCGGATCGTGCGCGTTTCCTGCGAATTGCCGAATTGTTTCGACGTGACGCGGACCGTGTAGCGGATCGGACCATCGAGGGCGGACTGCGACGTCACGGTAATCGGCGTAGCAGCGTGAGCCGCCGGCACGAACATGCCGGGCGCGAGCGCGCACGCGAGAGAAGCAACAACTGAAACGGCGGAGAGTTTGAAGCTGGAGCTCATACTGTCACCTCGTTGTTGTGCCGCTGCGCGCCCGCTTAAGCGCTACTGCCAATGCACCGCCTGACCGAAGCCTGCTTGATACCGGTTGAGGCCCGGCCAGACGAGCCGCGAGACACGCAACTGTTTTAGCATGATGCCCCACCAGTCTACCGCCAAGCGGCGCTGCGCGCGCTTCATACGAATCGGGTGTTAACCCGCTTGCAATGAAGCGTTTTCTGCGCGTGTGATACGACAGGAACGCAAAACCCCGCGAAGTTTAGAAGCCCGTCAGCACCAGCTTGCCGATCGCGCGCCCCGCCTCGAGCAACTGATGCGCACGGCGCAAATTCTCAGCGTTGATCTTGCCGAGATCCTGACCGACCGTCGTGCGCAAGATACCCGCATCGACGAGACGCGCCACCTCGGTGAGCAGCTTATGCTGCTCAATCATGTCCGGCGTGCTGAACATCGACCGCGTGAACATGAACTCCCAGTGGAACGCGCCGCTTTTCGTCTTCAACAGTTCGACCGGCAGCGGCTGGCTGTTTTCGACGATCGTGCAAATGCCGCCCTGTGGCTTGATCACTTCAGCGGCCGCCGGAAAATTCCTGTCGGTATCGTTGAAGATCAGCACGTAATCGACCTGGTCGATGCCGAGCTTCTTCAACTGCGCGGGCATATCGCCGAAGTGATCGACGATATGATCCGCGCCCAGCTCCGTCGCCCACTTCGCCGATTCAGGACGCGACGCGGTCGCGATCACTTTGAGCTTGGCGAGTTGCTTCGCCAATTGGATGCCGATCGAACCGACCCCGCCCGCCCCGCCGACGATCAGCACCGTGCGGCCTTCGTCCGCGCCCTGGGGCGACACGCCGAGGCGGTCGAACAGGGCCTCCCAGGCGGTAATCGCGGTCAACGGCAAGGCGGCCGCGTGCGTGAAATCGAGCGACGCCGGCTTACGCCCGACGATGCGCTCGTCGACCAGATGGAACTCGCTATTCGCCCCCGGGCGCGTAATGCTGCCCGCATAGAACACGGGGTCGCCGACCTTGAACAGCGTGACGTCCGGTCCGACCGCCACCACCGTGCCGGCAGCGTCCCAGCCGAGTACTCGCGGCGTTTTCTCGACCGTGTCTTTCGGTGCGCGCACCTTGGTGTCGACCGGGTTGACGGAAATGGCTTCGACCTTCACCAGCAGGTCGCGGCCGCTGGCTTCGGGTTGGGGAATGTCGACGTCGATCAAAGATTCGGCTTGATCGATTGGCAAATAACGATAGAGACCTACGGCTTTCATCACAGCTCCTGTTCTTTCAGATGAGGTTGAGAGACCGGCGATCGTCGCAGGCGGCGGCTGGCGCCGTGCGGGGTAGTTGATCGCATTGACGTCATCCTAAGTCGGTTCTTAATCTTATAAAACCATCATAATGACTGAAACATCTTTTTGAATTTCAGAAGAATGGATCATCCGGTGAAACCCGTCGTAAAACCCTCGTCCGGCGAGCGGGAGCGACTCGACCTACTCGATGTCGCCCTGTTCGTGCGGGCCGCCCTGCTCGCCAATGTGTCGGCGGCCGGCCGCGAATTCGGCCTGTCGGCGGCCGTCGCGAGTTCGCGCATCGCGCAACTGGAAAAGCGCCTCGGCGCGCGCCTCCTGCATCGAACCACCCGCCGCATCAGTCTCACGCAGGATGGCGAAGTATTCATGACACGCGCTGAGGCGCTGCTCGACGCCGCCGATGCCGCACGCGCCTCGGTGGGCCGCGCGCAGGCCGAGCCGCAGGGGCGCTTGCGGGTGTCGATGCCGTCGTCGTTCGGGCGGCAGCACGTCTCGCCGGTGATCAGCGAATTTCTGCGGCGCTATCCCGGCGTCAGCGTCGATCTGCGGCTGACGGATCAGGTGGTCGATCTGGTCGATGCGGGCATCGATGTGGCGATCCGCGTCGGCGTGCTCAAGGATTCGTCGCTGGTAGCGCAGCGCCTGGCCGTGAACCGCCGCGTGCTGTGCGCCGCGCCCGCCTACCTCGCCGCACGTGGGACGCCGCATCATCCAGCGGACCTCGCGCAGCATGAGTGCATGATCCTGTCAGACCAGCGCGACTGGGCTTTCGTGACGCCCGCCGGTCCACTCGACGTGCGCGTGAGCGGGCGCCTCGTCACCGACAATGGCGAAGTGATTCGTGACGCTTTGCTGGCCGGTTTCGGCATCGCACTCAAATCGACCTGGGACGTGGCGCCGTATCTGCGCAGCGGCAAACTGGTCAGCGTGCTCGACAGCTATCCACTCGCGGAGAATGTGGCGATCTGGGCGGTCTACCCGAGCCGTGCGTTCGTGCCGCCCAGGACGCTTGCGTTCATCGAGTTCCTTGCTGCGCATTTCGGCGATCCGCCTTATTGGGACGTTGAGCCGGATTGAGGCCGACTGGATCGCGCTTACTCCGCTTCATCCAGACGTTTTTTCATCGCCGCGGTAATGCGCTGACGCGTCTTCGAATAGTCCACCCACGGGTCGCCCTTAAGATCCTGAAGGCGTTCGTGCACGTTTTCGATGGTCCATTGATCGCCGCTCGTCGTGGTGGCGACTTCGTCCCACGCGAGCGGCACTGAAACGCCCAGGCCCGGCCGGGCGCGGGCCGAAAATGCGGCGACCGTACTCGAGCCGCGGTTGTTACGCAGATAATCGACGAAGATCTTCTGCTTGCGATTCTGCGCACCCATCTTCGCGCTGAAGTACTCGGGCAGCGTCGTCGCCATATGCTGCGCAACAGCTTGCGAAAACGCCTTTACGTCATCCCAGCCGGCGTGCTTCGTGAGTGGCACCACCAAGTGGAACCCTTTGCCGCCGCTCGTCTTGCAGAACGAGGCCAGGCCGAGTTCTTCGAGCAGCGAGCGCGTCAGTTGCGCGGCCTCGATCATCCGCTCCCAACCAAGCGACACATCGGGGTCGAGGTCGAACACCATGCGGTCAGGTTTTTCGATGTTCGACACCACGGCATTCCACGTGTGAAATTCGATCGTACCCATTTGCGCGGCGCCGATCAAAGCCTTGAGCGTATCGACGGTGATCAGCGGCGGATGACCGGGGTCGAGTCCGGGATGCTGCGTGACATTGGGAATCGACAGTTTCTGGCTGTGCTTCTGAAAAAACAGCTCGCCGCCGATGTCCTCGGGCGCGCGCACCAGCGACACCGGCCGGTCTTGCAGATGCGGCAGCATCCAGTGGGCGACCGCTTCGTAGTACTGCACGAGATCGATTTTTCGGGTGCCGGTGCTCTTGTCGATGATGCGCTCAGGATGGGAGATGCGGACGCCGGCGACTTCGGTTGACGTCGCGGCAGATTTTGAATTCGCTGCGCGGGTCTTTGTTGCTGGAACCCTCGCCGCGCTTTTTTTAGCGGGCTCGGTTGAGGAAGTCTCGATGGCCTTTCTCATCGTGCGTTTCTTCGGCACGTCGTCGGATGCGGTATCGGTTTGCGCTTGCACATCGGCTCCTTTACGGGGTGCTTCTTTGATAACCTGCCGCGCCGGTTTGTCATTGCGCAGACTCACAAACGACGCCTGCCGCACGATGCCATCGCTCGTCCATTCAGCGAAATTGCATTCGCAGACGAGCACCGGTTCGATCCAATGCACCGGCGTGCGACTGTGCTCGCGCGGCGCGCCAGCGAACGGCATGCTCCTGATCTCGTGCGCGTCGAGTTCCTTCTTGACCGAGTGCAGCAACGCAGCGTCGAAGCCCGTGCCGACGCGTCCGGCGTATTGCAGTTTGCCCTTGCTGTCGTAGACGCCGAGCAACAGCGCACCGAACGCCGCGCGGCGACCGGACGGCTCCGAATAGCCGCCGATCACGAACTCCTGACGCCGCCGGCACTTCAATTTGATCCACGCCGACGAGCGCCCCGATGTGTAGCCGCTATCGCGCCGTTTGCCGATGATCCCTTCGAGCGCCATGTCGCACGCGCTCTTCAATAGTTCTTCGGCGCTGAACGCGAAGTCGTTGGAGAAGCGCAAGACGCTGTCGTCGTGCCCTTCCCTGTCGTGCCCATCCATTAACGCGCGCAACATCACGCGGCGTTGTTCGAGCGGCACGCTGCGCAAGTCGTAGCCGTTCAGAAACGGAACGTCGAACAGATAGAAAACGATGTCCTGCGAGCGGTTCGAATCGAACGCGTTCTGCAATGCCTGAAAACTCGGCACGCCGTTGTCATCGAGCACCACCGCTTCGCCGTCGAGCCATGCGCTTTCGATGTCGAGTTTTTCGAACGCCTTCACCTGCTTGCCGAACTTCGCGGTCCAGTCGTTGCCCGCGCGCGTGAACACTTTGACCACACTGGCCTTCGCCGTTCTATCGATGCGCGCCAGCACGCGATAGCCGTCGAACTTGATTTCAAATGCCCATTCATCGCCGGGTGGCGCGGCGTCGACGAGCGTCGCCAGTTGCGGCTTGAAGGTGGCTGGCAACGCTGCTTTGACCGCGCCTTCGATCGAGGGCGATGCGGCAAGCTCGCGCAGCGACTGCGCGCTACGGGTCGACACGATGTCGGTTTTCTTTGGGCCGGCGCGGCTCGATGAGGCGGCTGTTGCCCGGTTCTTGCCGGAGGTGTTCGAGCTCGCGACGGCGTCCCTGCCCGCTGCCGTCCCTGGACTCAGCGCGTACGCTGTACTTGCCACCCTCTTCGCGCTTGCGCTCCCGTGTATAGACTCGCCC
Source organism: Paraburkholderia sediminicola (assembly GCF_046027825.1). GTDB lineage: Bacteria > Pseudomonadota > Gammaproteobacteria > Burkholderiales > Burkholderiaceae > Paraburkholderia > Paraburkholderia sediminicola_D. The sequence goes on along the minus strand of NZ_JAQQDU010000114.1, from coordinate 1,741 downwards.
GCAGTCTTCCTTGCCGGGCGCCTCGTGGACCCTACGCCACTGCCAATCGACGCTGTGCCATCCAGCACGCTACCCGGACGTTCCTTCAGAACGTCATATTCGCTCTCCTTGCGGGCTTCGTCGTCACGCTCCTTGATCAGCAGCCACTGCTCCTTGTCGCCGCTGCCGCGCATACGACTACGCACCAGCGTCCAGCCGCCGTGCAGTTTTTCGCCGAAGAGCCGGAATTTGAGCTTGCCCGCTTTATACGATCTGACCGCCTCCGCCGCGCCGCCGACCGGCTCCCACGTCCCGCGGTCCCACACGATCACCGCTCCCGCGCCGTAGTGACTAGGCGGAATCTCGCCTTCGAAAGAGCCATATTCGAGCGGATGATCTTCGACATGCACCGCGAGCCGTTTCACCGAGGGGTCGAGGCTCGGCCCCTTTGGCACCGCCCACGACAGTAGCGTGCCATCCAGTTCGAGCCGGAAGTCGTAATGCAAACGCCGCGCGTCGTGCTCCTGAATCACATACGACAGCGCCTCATTCGATGTGCGCGCCGCGTCACGCGCCGCCGTCCTGCGGCCGGCTTTCTTGCGCGCAGCCACGCCCGATGGCTCCGGCGTTTCGTTGAAGCGCCGCTTGCGGTTGTAGAGGTCCAGCCTGTCGTTCATGGAGGGGAACTCGTCGTGGGTCGAGCTAGCGCGGTGTTATCTATAAAGCACGCGATCAGGCGGCCGCACGCCGTTTGCGTGCCGCCGGCGCTGCCTTGGCACCGGCACTTCCACGCTTGCCACCGCTGCGGCTCGTACCCGTCGCGCGCGTCGCGTGCGTCGCGCGCGGCTTCTTGCGAGCTGGCGCGGCTGTCTCGGTATCGGCATCGGTATCGGCGCCCTCGTCGTCATCATCCGCGGCGTGCTTGCGCGCATCCGCGGCCGGCTTGCCTTTGCCGCGGCCGAGGCTGCGCTTGAGCAGGTCGGACAGATCCAGAATGTCGGCGGTTCGACGCGCTTCGCGCGGCGCCTCGACTTCGGTGATTTCCTCGGTCTTGCCCGCGCGAATCTTTCGGTCGACCAGCGCCAGGATGTCGTCGCGGAACGTGTCGTGATACTGCGACGGATCCCATTTGTCGCTCATATCATTGATCAGCTTTTTCGCCATGTCGAGTTCGCGCATGGTGACGCCGGCCGCCTTCATACTTGCGGGGGGCAGTTTGAATTCGTCGAAGTCGCGGACCTCGTCGGCCCAGCGCAGGGTGTTCAACGCCAGCATCGGCCCGACCGGAATCAGCGCCGCGAGATGCTGCTTGTTGTGCAGCACGACGCTCGCCACACCGATCTTGCCCGATGCTTTCATTGCTTCGCGCAGCAGCGCGTACACCTTTTCGCCTTTGCGGTCAGGCGTCAGGAAGTACGGCGTGTCGAGATAGAGGAACGAGATGTCCGGTGCGTCGACGAATGCGAGGATATCAACCGTCTGCGTCGACTCGGGATTGGCCGCGCGAATCTCTTCATCCGAGAGGACGACGTACTTGTCCTTGTCGTACTCGAAGCCGCGCACGATGTTCTCGCGCGTCACATCCTTGCCGGTGCGCTTGTTAATCTGCTTGTAGCCGATCGGATCGATCGTGCGTTTATCCAGCAGATTGAAGCCGACTTTCTCCGACTGCGTTGCCGGATACAACTGGACCGGTACGTGGACGAGGCCGAAGCTGATCGCGCCCTTCCAGATCATGTGTGCCATCGTGCGCTCCCCAAGG
>NZ_JAQQDU010000113.1:0-25230 GCF_046027825.1 Paraburkholderia sediminicola | reverse complement strand
CTTACAAGCGCTCTTTCTGGAGAGTTGTGGGTAATCCTGAGATACAACGACCGCGAGCGCTGTTCCTGATCAGAACGATGTGCCGATCTGAAACTGGAATACCTGGTACTTGTCGGTGGCGTGTCTGACCACCGGGAATCCAAGCGAGAGCTTGAGTGGGCCGATCGGTGAGATCCACTCGAGACCCGCGCCGTAGCTGTAGCGCAATCCGTTGGCGCCTGTGCTGTTACCTTCGTTGCCCCAGACGTTGCCCGCATCCATGAAGGTGAAGACACGCAGCGTCCGGTCCCAGCCGGTGCCCGGCAGCGGGACCGTCATCTCGACATTGGCCACCACCATGCGCGAGCCGCCGATCGGGTCGCCGGTCGTCTGGTCCGTAGGTCCGAGCGAGCCCGCTTCGTAGCCGCGTACCGAGCCGATCCCCCCCGCGTAGTAGTTCTTGAAGATGGGATACGCTTTTCCGGCAAAGCCGTTGCCGTAGCCGCCTTGAAGATTCAGGCCGAGAATGAAGCCGCGCGCGAACGAATAGTAATACTGCGCCTGAACGTCGGCCTTGTAGTACTGGGTGCCCCCAAGCGGCGTGCCCACCTCGCCATTGCTTTGAAAGTAATAACCCCGGCTAGGCACCAAGGCGCTGTCGCGATCATCACGGGCCCAGCCCACCGTGAGTGGCACGTTGTTGACCACATGGCCGAATTCAGCCACGTAGTCCTTATAGCTTTGAGGCGTGGAAGAATCGATATCCAGCCGGTTCTGTTCAAGACCGACACCGAAGTAAACGGTGTCGGCTTCGGAGAACGGAATGCCGAATTTCAGATCGGCGCCGACCGTGATGATCCGGAAACTCGTGTCGTTAAAGTTGTAAAGCGGATACGTGGTGCGGTAGTAGACGTCGGTGATCCGCTTGATGCCGTCCACCGTAAAGTAGGGATCGGTTTGCGTGACCGTTAGCGTGCGGTAGGTCTTCGCGGTGTTCACGTTCAAGGCGAGGCTGGTGCCCGAGCCGAACACGTTGTCCTGCGACACACCTGCGGAGAGCACCACCTTATCCGTCGACGAGTAGCCCGCGCCCAGCGTAATCGCGCCGGTCGGTTTTTCGGTCACCTTGACGTCCACGTCGACCTGATCGGGCGAACCTTCTACCGGCACCGTGGTGACGTCGACATCGGTAAAGTAGCCCAGACGGTTGACCCGGTCTTTCGACAGCGCGAGGCGGTTCGAATCGAACCACGAGCTTTCAAGCTGCCGCATTTCGCGGCGCACCACTTCATCTCGCGTGCGCGTGTTGCCGACCACGTTGATGTGACGCACGTACACACGGCGGCTCGGGTCCACTTGCAGCGTCAGGTCGACCTTGTGGTGTTCCTGATCGATCTGGGGCTGTGCGTTGACAGTGGCGAACGCATAGCCATACTCGCCGAGCTTGTCGACGATGGCTTTAGTGGTGGTCTGCAGCTTTTCAGCGGAGAAACGCTCGCCCGGTTTGATTTTGATCAGCTGTGCCAGCTCAGCCTCGCGATTGAGCAGGTTGCCTGCGAGCTTGATCGACGAGATCGTGTACGGCTCGCCTTCATGCAGCGTGACCGTCAGGTACATCTCCTTCTTGTCCGGGGTAAGCGATACCTGGGTCGACTCGATGTTGAACTCCAGATAACCCCGGTTCAGGTAGTACGAACGAATGTGCTCCAGATCCCCGGTCAGCTTGTCTTTCGCGTACAGGTCGTTCTTGGTGTACCACGAGAACCAGTTCGGCGTGGACATCTCCATTTCGTCGCGTAACGTGTCCGTGCTGAATACGCTGTTGCCGATGAAGTTGATCTGGCGGATCTTCGCGCTCGGGCCTTCTGTGACCGAGAACAGCACCGCTACCCGGTTACGGTCGATTGGCGTGATCGTGGTGCTGACCTCGGCGGCGTAGTATCCACGCGTCAGGTACTGGCGCTTCAACTCCTGCTCGGCTTTGTCGACCAGCGCCTTGTCGTAGTAGCGGCCGAGCGACAGCCCGACCGAATTCAGTGCCTTGGTCAGGTTGTCCTTGTCGAACTCGTGAATGCCGGCGAAGTCGATCGTGCCCACCGCCGGACGTTCCTGAACCTGAACGATGACGACGCTGCCTTCAGTCGAGATTTTGACGTCGGTGAAGAAGCCAGTTGCGTAGAGCGCGCGAATGGCTTCCGAAGCCTTGTCGTCGTTAAACATACCGCCCTGTTTGATAGGAAGGTAGGCAAACAGGGTGCTGGGTTCAATGCGTTTGAGCCCTTCGATCCGGATGTCCTGCACGACGAACGGCTGTGCCGCGTAGGCCGACCCGGCTGTCAGCGTCATGCCGGCGAGCGAGAGCGCGCCCGCGATGCGGCTCGTTAAAGCTTGAAGATTCATCTTGGGGTTCTGTCCTGATGCAGCGCGCGAAGCGCAAACAAGAACGCTCGACAGCGAGCGATGCATTCGAAACGACGTTCCATGGCTCTGGAAAGCGCGAAGTATAGGAGCGTGCTTCCCCGCTCACCGTTACTGAAAACTTTCCGCTCATTAGGGGGGCTAACGTGCGCGACGCGCCAGTTGCTCCGTCTGGCGCGGATCACAGGTCGAGCGTCGAAATAATGCGTTACAGATCCGAAGGAAGCGTAGTGCGCGCGTAACCTGGCGCTGTGCTTGCGCTGATATCGTCAAATGGTCGATTTCCGCTACGTTCGTAGCACCATTTGGAGAACTGATCATGATCAAGTTTCTTTCACCGGCAGTTCTTTCGGCTGTCTTACGCGTTAGCTCATCGCCGATCTTCTCAATCCGTCTGGCGATGGCGTCGATGCGTACGCTGCGCGATGTGTCCGGCAACACCGTGAGCGCAACGCACAGCAGGGCGGTGGACCGCTCCGCAGGCACGCAGGAGGGGGCACGCCGTGGCTGACCCGTCACCCTTCTTGCTGAATTCGATCACCGATATGCAGTTGACGGCAGACGGTCAATATCTGCTGATACACGGCAATCAACCCACAGCGGCGCTTCACCGTTCGGTGCTCAATGACCTGCTGGTGGCGCTCCCGAATGCAATCGAGCACGCCGACCGTGTGATTCACAACAATCAGGAGATGGGCTTCGCGCTGCACTGCCAGGGCTGGGAAGTCGGCAGGCTGCACGGCATGGAAATGGTGGTGATCCGGTTCCGTTTATCCGGTAGCGCGGGGCTGTCGTTTTCTTTGCCTGCAGAGCAGATTCCGTATCTGCTGCAGGCGCTGGGTGGTGCAGCGAGTGCGGCGGCAGGCGCGGCGGATTCTCGCGCTAACGACGTCACACTCCAATAGCACCGTGTGCACTCGCCGCTGTTCATCCTGACGCCAGTCCGGGCTTCTGTTCACCTTGATGCGTCCGTCATCCTTTCCGATCCTTACCTGTTTTGATACTACGCGGTGTATTTCGACGCCTACGCTTAAGGCCTCTCGTTTCGTTCATGCTGGGTGCGGCCGGATGCGTGCCGCTTGCCGGATATGCACAGCTGGTCGGCCCATCTGCCATCCCGGAACCGCTCGACGGCGTCTGGGGCCTGCGACTCGATCCGCAACTGACGGAACATCCCTTACGGGCGGGTGAAAAACCCGTTACTTCGACCATCGCCGATTCGGTGACCGCCACGAGCGGCACGGACGTTTCGCTGAAAGGACACGCGCAATTGCGGCGTTACGCGTCAATTGTCAAAGGCGATGCGCTGCATTACGACGTCGATACCGATAGGGCCGATGCTTATGGACAGGTGCAACTGGTCAACGACGGTAATGTGTTCAATGGCCCGGACGCGCATTTTTACGTCGAAGCGAATGAAGGCACTATCAGCGTGCCCAAGTACCGGTTTCATCTTACCGGCGGGTGGGGGAGCGCTCAGCGTGCGGATCTGATCGACAACGAGCGCACGGTCGTTCATCACGGTACGTATAGCACCTGCCAATGCGAGTCGGACCCCGCCTGGTATCTGAAGGCCTCCGAGTTCGACATGGATACGGGCAACGACGAAGGGATCGCACACAACGGCGTGCTGTTTTTCCAGGGGGTGCCGCTGCTGGCGAGTCCGTGGTTATCGTTTCCGTTGTCCGGCGCGCGGCGCAGCGGCTTCCTGCCGCCGACGTTCTCGATCAGTTCGACCAACGGCGTTGACGTCGCGTTACCGTATTACTTCAACCTCGCGCCGAACTACGATCTCACCCTGACGCCTCGCATCATGTCGAAACGAGGCGAGATGTTGACGGCAGACTATCGCTACCTGCAGCCGAACGATTCCGGGTCGATCTCGGTCGCGTGGCTGCCGCACGATGAGATCACCAACACCGACCGTTACTCGATTGCGCTGAATCAGACCTGGAACCTCGGCTCGGGCTTTGGCGCCTACGTCAATTACAACCGGGTGTCGGACTCGACGGTGGTGACCGATCTTGCATCGGGTGTCGCGTTTCCAACGGGCTCCACCACGCTGTATCAGCAGGAAGCAGGTTTGACTTACTCAAACGGGCCGTGGAGTGTGCTGGCTCGCGAGCAGCGTTGGCAAGCTTTTACAAGCGACTCGACCTATAACCGCGAACCGCAGGTCAATGTTAAGTACGCACGCTATAACGTAGGGGGCTTCGACTTCGGCGCCGAAGCGGATGCGACACGCTTCACGATATCCACGGCGGATGCGACGCAAGGCAGCCGCTTCGTTTTCAACCCTTATGTCAGCTATCCGATCGAGCGACCCGGCTGGTTCATCACGCCGAAACTCGCATGGCATTTCGCCGCGTACGACCTGACGACGATCGGATCGGATGCGCCCGCCGGGCAGCCGAAGACGTTCGACGTCAACGTACCGACCTTCAGCCTCGATTCGGGCATGCGCTTCGAACGCAGCGTGCGGCTCTTCGGGCAATCGTACATTCAGACGCTTGAACCGAGGCTGTTCTATGTGTACACGCCGTACCGCAATCAGTCGTTCGCGCCGTTGTTCGACACGGCAACGGCCGATTTCGGGTTGGCGGAACTGTTCATGCCCAACAGCTTCGTCGGCAATGACCGGGTGTCCGATGCCAGCCGTCTCACGGCGGCCCTGACAACGCGCTTCATCGATCCTTCGAGCGGCGACGAACGGGCCCGTTTCGTCCTTGCGGAGCAGTACGACTTTCGCACGCCACAGGTGACCCTCAACGTCGGTGATCCCATTGGCACCGTTGCGCGCACGAGCGTGATTGGCGGGGCGTCGTACAAGCTGGGTCCGGGTTTTTCAGCGGAACAGGCCGTGGAGTACAGTCAGGCCAACCACTACCTCTCGAATGGGGAGATCGGTTTTGGCTGGTCGCCAGCCACACGGCAGGTGCTGAATGTGGCTTATCGCTACACGCGCGCCAACAGCACGCTCGACTATCAACCGGTCAACCAGTTCATCGTGTCGGAGCAATGGCCGCTCTTGCACAACGTTGTCAGTGTTGCGCGGGTTAATTACGACATGAGCACGCATCGGTTGATCGCCGGCTTGCTGGGACTTCAGTACGATACCGATTGCTGGTCGCTGGGTGTGGCGTTCGAGAAATACACCAACGCCACCTTGACCACGTCGCCCAGCACCGGCACGCGTGTGTTGATGCAACTCCAGCTCAAAGGATTCTCGCAGGTCGATAACGGCTTGCTCAATCAGTTTCGTGCGAACGTGCCGGGTTATACACCGTCAACCACGGAAAGCGAACCGATATCAAGGTTCAGCGATTATCCATAACGGGTGTTGGCCGGGCGTCCGTGCCCGGCTGTTGGTCTAGTTATGATTCTGCGAGAACAACGTTTCAAGCGGATAGTGGCTCTTCACGAACGGCGACTTGATGATCACGTAGCTGAAGTACTTCTCAATGCCGATATCGCGCTCCAGCAGGCCCTCGACGATGCTCTGATAGTGGCTCACGCTGCGCGTGACGAACTTCAGCAGATAGTCATAGCCGCCGCTCGCCAGATGGCACTCGACGATCTCGTCGACATCTTTGATCGCATTCACGAACTTGATGAAGTCTTCCCGCCGATGATCGGCGAGCGTGACTTCCGTGAAGACGATCTGCACGTCGCCGAGCTTTTCGAGCTGGATCTGCGCCCCGTAGCCGATGATGTAGCCGGCTTTCTCCAGACGCTTGACGCGGATCAGGCAAGGACTGGGCGAAAGGCCGACCGCGTCGGCAAGCTCGACGTTGGTTATGCGGCCTTTCTTCTGCAACTGTGAAAGTATGCGCAGGTCAATCCGGTCTAGCTTGCAGTCGCTGCTCATCGTAATGTTGTCGCTCCGGCGATGGCTGAAAGGGTCTTGAAGGCCCCTCTACTCTAGCACGCAGTGGCATGAATTTTGACCTTCAGCGCGGCCCGGACATCGGCTTGCGCCAGAACGTCGTCGAGGGTTTTTTCGAGGCGTTCGAACATCAGATCGAACTCCGCCTCCGTGTACGAAAGCGCGGGCGCAAAGCCGAGAATGTTATCGCCGAACGCGCGGAAAATCAGACGGTTTTCATACGCGGCCGCGGCGATCCGGTCGGACAGTTTCAGCGCGGGATCGAATCCGGCCTTACTGTCTTTGTCCGATACCAGTTCGAGCGCGCCGAGCAGGCCACGATGGCGCGAGTCGCCCACTAACGGGTGCGCGAGCAGCGCGTCGAGGCCGCGTGCGAAACGCGGGCCGCGTGCGACGCCATTCGCTAGCAGGCCGCCTTCGTGATACAGGCGCAGCACTTCGAGACCGATCGCCGCGCTGACCGGGTGCGCCGAATACGTATGGCCGTGCCCGACCACCGCTTCGGCGTCGCCATCGGCAATGCCCTGATAGATTTCGTCAGACATCAGCACGGCGCCCATCGGCGCGTAGCCGGCGGTCAAACCCTTTGCCACCGTCATCAGATCCGGTTCGACGTTTTCGCCCTGGCACGCGAACAGCGGACCCGTGCGCCCGAAACCGGTGATGACCTCATCGGCGACGAACAGAATGCCGAGCTTACGGCAACGCTCGCGCATCGCTTTCAACCAGCCGACCGGCGGCACGATGACACCGCCCGAGCCTTGAATCGGTTCGCAGAAGAAGGCCGCGACGTTGTCCGCGCCGAGTTCGGCCACTTGCTCTTCGAGCGCGGCCACCGAGGCGGCGATCAACGCGGCGTCGTCGGCGAAATCGTTGCGGTACGCATACGGCGACGGCAGATGATGCTGGTTCGGCAGCGGCAGATCGAAATTGCGGTGGAACGCGGGCAAGGCGGTAAGCCCCGCGCCCATGGTCGACGAGCCGTGGTAACCGCGTTGCAGCGCGATGATGTGTTTCTTCGACGGCCGCCCGGTTGCGTTGAAGTAGTGCGTGATGAAACGGATAGCCGAATCGACGGCATCGGAACCGCCGAGCGTGAAATACACGTGTTGCAGCGAAGCGGGCGATACCTCGATCAGTTTTTGCGCCAGTTCGATTGCCGGGGCCGAGCCGAAATGAAAATAGCCGGTGGCGTAGGGCAGTTTCTTCATTTGCTCGGTGGCGACATCGACAATGCTTTGCTGGCCGTAGCCCACATTCACGCACCAGAGGCCGGAGAAGGCGTCGAGCAGTTCATTGCCGGCCGCGTCGCGCAGAAACGCGCCGCTGGCCGACTCAAGGACGGTGACGCCACGGGCTTCGTGCGCGCGGTAATTGATGACCGGGTGAATCAGATGCTTGCGGTCGGCTTCGATGAGCGAATGGATCGTCATGATGGTTTCTCGTCGCGGAAAAGGGCTGTTGACCGCTCCATACTACTGACCAGCGACGATGACCTGCTCACCTAAACAATTGCCTGAAAAGCGCGCCCGACGCGTTTTGAGGTGTGCCCTTAGCATTTTCTGCTGCGGACACTGAAAAGCCCCGGCCGTGGGCGCTCCATTCTATTCGACGCCGCGTTCAGTATCCCTGGGTCCGGTCAACCTGACCGAGCATTGGCAGCCCTTCGCGATGGCGGCGCAGATTCTCGAGCACCACGTCGACAGCGCTTTCCGGCCGCGTCGCGCTGGCGATATGGGGCGTGATGCGCACACGTGGATGCGTCCACAACGGATGACCGGCGGGCAGCGGCTCGGGATCGGTGACGTCGAGAATAGCGTTGTGCAACTGGCCGCTGTCCAGCGCCGCCAGCAGATCACGCTGATTCAGATGCGGGCCACGCCCTGTTTGAATCAGCGACGCCCCGCGCGGCAGCCTGGCGAACAACTCGGCATTGAGCAGGCCGCGTGTGGCGGGTGTGAGTGGCAACAGGCAGATCAGAATGTCGGTGCGGGCAAGAAACTGATCCAGGGCGCGCTCGCCTGCATAGCAATCAACGCCCTCGATCTCACGCGGCGAACGGCTCCAGCCGGCGCAGGCGAAGCCGAATAGCCGCAGCTTCTCCAGCACCGCGGTACCCAGCACGCCGAGCCCCAGCACGCCAATGCGGCGAGCGCTCGCCGGCTTCAACGGCAGTTCACGCCAGACCTGCTGCTGTTGCTGAAGTCCATAGTCGAATAGATCGCGGTGGATTGTCAGCACGGCTTGGGTGACGTACTCGACCATGCCTTCAACAATGCCCGGTTCAATCATCCGCACCACCGGCACATGCGCCGGCACGCCGGACAGATCGAACTGATCGATGCCCGCACCGACGGAGAACACGACTTCGAGATTGGGGAAGGTGCGGGTGGGATCGTCAGGCGGTTGCCAGGCGGCGAGGTAGCGGATCGCGGCCGGGTCGCCGAGATCGGGCCAGATGTGGAACGGCAGGTCGGGTGCTTTCTGCGCGAAGAGTTTTGCCCATTGCGCGCCGCGCGCCGGGTCGGCTTTATAAAGAAAGGCCATGATGGATCAGCAGATTGCCTGGTTGATGATGCCGTATTGCCGATAGGGCGCATCCTTGCCCGCTGCGTTGCCCGCACCCGCAAGATCAGCCGGCGTGGCGTGCTGAACCATTTTGACGACGGTATCGACCCGCGGCAGCCCCAATTGCGTCAGCCATTCGGTCAGCCCGCTTTCACCCGGCGTGTCGATACGCACGAACACGCCTTCGTTCAGCGCCAGCCAGTGGCTGATCAACGCCTTGGCGCGGCTCGAATCCTTCGACACGGGCGCGACCACGGGGCCAATCGCGAAGCCCCGTCCGAAGCGGCGAAACAACGCGAAGCCGATCAGTTCGCCATCGCGATCGAGCGCGATGCCATCGGCAGCGCTTAATAGTGCGGGTAAGACTTCGTCGCGGTCCAGACCGCTCGCCTGTGACGCCAGTTCGACCAGCCGTGCCGTATCGCTCGACCCGAGCGGACGCAGGCGTTCCCCCGGCGGCAGGGAAACGAGGGGTGGCTGGAATGCCGCGCCCTGATGCTGGTCGAGCGTGCCGACTGCCCGAAAGCCAAGCTTTTCATACAAAGGCTGACCGGCGGTGGTGGCGTGCAGAAACGTGACCCGGCCGCCGAGCTCTTCCAGCACCAGCTCCATCAGTTTCCTGCCGATGCCGCGCCCTTGCTGCTCGGGGGACACGATCACCATCCCGAGCGAGGCCCGGTCGGCGCCGTATTTCCAGCACAAGGCCGTGCCGATCACGCCGCTCGCATCTTCCGCGACGAAACCCACGCCCAGCAGCGCCACGAATCTCCAGTCGTCCGCGCGATGCGGCCATTTGAGTTCGACCGTCAGCGCGTGCGCGGCGGCGATGTCGTCGTGGGTGAAGCGTCTGTAGGTAATCGAATCGGACACGCCGTACTCCCTGAATGGCTGAAGGCTTACGCCGTCACTGTGTCATCCGGGGCGCGGTGTGACTAGGACGATCTTTTTATCCGGGGCGTTCGAAAGGGCCGCATCGCAAATCAATGCAAAACACTCAGTTTGATCGCTCATTACAGGCGCGTTCTGCTGCGCGGGGAATTTTGTCGGCGACATATGCCACGCCCGCGGCTCTACGATTTTGTCATGGCGGCGGCATGGTTGCGACGCACCGCCCGGGACTCACAGCCAGTCACACAGGAAACTTTTCTCATGGACAGCTTCAATCCGGACGACGTTGCGGTTCGCAGCGGGCATTTCATCGGCGGCGAGTATGTGGACGCCGGCGTGCGCAGCGGCGTGCATAGCGGTGAGCGCCGCATCGAGGTGGCGCGCCCATCCGACGGCGTGATCTACGCCTCAGTGCCCCTCGCCGACGCAGAAATGGTCGACCGCGCGGTGGAAAACGCGTGGCAGGCTTTCAGAACGAGCGGCTGGGGCCGCATGGCACCGCGTGAGCGCGCGAAAATCCTGCGCCGTTTCGCCGAGCTGGTCGAAGCCGATGCGCCGTTTTTGGGCCGGCTGGAAGCGCTCGGGTCGACCCGTCCGATTGCTCAGGCAATTGGCTGGGACGTGCCGTTCACCGCCGAAGGCATCCGCTTCTATGCGGAGTTCGCGGACAAGCTCGGCGGCGACGTGGCGGCGACCGATCACGACCATCTCGGCATGACGATCGCCGAGCCGTACGGTGTGATTGGCGCCATCGCGCCATGGAATTTCCCGCTCGTGATGGCGTCGTGGAAGATCGCGCCCGCACTGGCGGCGGGCAATGCGGTGGTGCTGAAGCCGTCCGAGATGACGCCGTTCTCGGTGTTGCGGCTTGCCGAGCTGGCCGTGCAGGCGGGCGTGCCGGCCGGCATCTTCAACGTGGTCCAGGGCGACGGCCGCATCACGGGCGACGAACTGGTGCATCATCCGAAGATCAGCAAGGTCACCTTCACCGGCTCCACGCGTACCGGTGCCGCGATCATGGCGGCCTGCGCCAATAGCGGCACCAAGCCGGTCACGCTGGAACTGGGCGGCAAGAGCCCGCAAATCGTATTCGCCGACGCCCCGCGACTGGACGACGTGGCGCGCCGGATCGCCGGCGCCATCACCGGCAATGCCGGCCAGGTGTGTATCGCGGGTTCGCGGCTGCTGGTCGAGCGAAGCCTGGCGGAGCCGCTCGCCGAACGCATCGGCAAGGTCTTCGCCGAATTGAAACCCGGCGCGACATGGGCCGCCGGCACGACGTTGTCGCCGATCATCTCCGCGCCACAGGCGGCGCGTATCGAAGGGATCGTCGGGCGCACGCTGGATGCGGGTGCGACGCTGCGCTATGGCGGCGTGCGGACGGACGGAGGGGCGGCGGGCGGTGCGTTCTATAGCCCGACGCTGCTCACGGACGTCACCGCCCACTCCGAAGCCGTGCGCGAAGAAGTGTTCGGCCCCGTGCTGACGCTGCAGACCTTCGACACCGAAGAAGAAGCGCTCGCGCTTGCCCAGCATCCGGAGTATGGCCTTGCCGCCGGCGTGCACACAGGGGACCTTGGCCGCGCGCTGCGCCTGGTGCGCGGCCTCGAAGCGGGGACGGTCTGGGTCAACCGCTACGGCCGCACCTCCGACTTCATGATCCCCACAGGCGGCTACAAGCGCTCCGGCATCGGCAAGGACCTCGGCCGCCAGGCCTACGAGGCAAACCTGCGGTTCAAGAGTGTGTTGATCGACCTGCGGGCCTGATTCCCGCAATCCCAATACGGACGGGGCTTTCAGCCCGACCGCCGCAGACTGTGCTGCGCAACGGCCTCAAAACGCATGGTTTGTGTCATCAGCAGCGCCCTAATCAGGAACATCTATGTTTTTGCGCTGATTAAATCTTTAACAGGAATGAGGTTTGTCGACCGGCGTTAGTGCAAAGCACTTTCTCCGGTCCCACGCAAGATAGTTGCCGTTTTCGCCACTGAACTCAATGTGGGTTCACCACCACGATAGGACTGCACCATGATCGAATTCGAACCGAAATACATCACCTTCGACTGCTACGGCACGCTCACGAAGTTCCGTATGGCCGACATGACCCGCGAAATGTTCGGCCACCTGTTGAACGCTGAAGATATGGAAAAGCTCATCGCGTTCTACGCCGGCTATCGCCGCGACGAAGTGCTCGGCGCCTGGAAGCCGTATCGCGACGTGGTGGTCAACGCATTGCGCCGTGCCTGCAAGCGCATGAACGTCGCGTTCGATGAAAAGGAAGCCGAGAAGATCTACCTCGCCGTGCCGACCTGGGGTCCGCACCCGGACGTGCCGGAAGGCCTCTCGCGTCTGGCGAAGAAGTACAAGCTGGTGATTCTGTCGAACGCGTCGAACAACCAGATCCAGAGCAACGTCGACAAGCTCGGCGCGCCGTTCCACGCGGTCTTCACGGCCGAGCAGGCGCAGTCGTACAAGCCGCGCATGCAAGGCTTCGAATACATGTTCGACCAGTTGAACTGCAATCCGGAAGACGTGCTGCACGTATCGTCGAGCCTGCGTTACGACCTGATGACCGCACACGACCTGGGTATCAAGCACAAGGCCTTCGTCAAGCGCGGCCACGAACCGTCGACGCCGTACTACCAGTACTACGAAGTCAACGACATTCCGCATCTGGCCGCGGAACTCGGCCTGTAAGCACCGTTTGCCCCATTGCCCCTCTCAAGGACAGACCGGATGAAGCTCGATTCCTATTGGCTCGACACCGCACCGCCGCTCGTTTCGGCGTGTGAAGGTCCGGTCGAAGGCCAGACCGATGTCGTCGTGATCGGCGGCGGCTTCACCGGGCTGTCGGCGGCGCAGGCGTTGGGCAAGCGCGGCGCCGCGGTGACAGTGCTCGACGCGGGGCGCATCGGCGGCGGCGCGTCCGGGCGCAACGGCGGGCAGGTCAATACCGGTGTCGCGCAGGACTTCGTCGCGCTGGTCGCGCAACTCGGTGTGGAGCGGGCCAGTGCCTGCTACCGCGCGTTCTCGGATGCGGTCGATACGGTCGAGCGTCTGATTCGCGAGGAATACATCGACTGCAACTACAGCGCGACCGGCAAGCTGAAGCTGGCGTCGAAACCGCATCACCTGGCGCACCTGGAGAAGACCGCGGAGTTGATCCGGCGTGAAGTCGATACGGATATCGAATTAATCGGACGTGAGCAGATTCGCAGCGAAATCCAGTCGGACAGCTTTTACGGTGGCTTGCTGCAACGGCATGGCGGCCAGATGCATATGGGCAAGTTCACGGTCGGACTCGCCGATGCCGCGGTTCGTCGCGGCGCCAAGCTCTATGAAAACGCGGCAGTCACCGCGATCGCGAAGGACGGCAGTGGCTTCAAGGTCACCACCGCACGGGGTGAAGTGCGCGCGAAGCAGGTGCTGATCGCCACCGGCCCGTCGCGGCATGGTCCGTTCGGCTGGTATCGGCGGCGGCTTGCGCCGGTGGGGTCGTTCATCGTCGTGACGGAACCGCTGTCGCCGGACCTGTTGGCGCATGTGTTTCCAAACCGGCGCGCGTACACCACCACGCGGCTGATGCACAACTACTTTCGCGTGACGCCGGATTCACGGTTGCTGTTCGGTGGCCGCGCGCGCTTCACGGCGTCCGAGCGGCCGTCGGACGCGAAGAGCGGAAGGATTTTGCAAGAGGGACTTGCGGCGATGTTCCCGATGCTGGCCAACGCCCGCATCGACTATTGCTGGGGCGGCCTGGTCGACATGACCGCCGACCGTCTGCCGCATGCCGGGCAACACGATGGGATTTACTTCTCGCTGGGTTACAGCGGCCACGGCACCCAGATGTCGACGCACATGGGCCAGGTGATGGCCGACGTGATGGACGGCCACGAAGAGCGCAATCCGTGGCGTGAATCCGAGTGGCCCGCGATTCCTGGCCACACCGGCAAACCCTGGTTCCTGCCGCTGGTGGGGACGTACTACCGCATCAAAGACATCTTCTATTGATTCTTCCTTGTTGTACTTGCCATTAAAAACCACGCAGCTATCCCTGTCACCCTCGCGGAGAAGTTCGATGAATAAGGAAACCTCACAACATGACGCTCTTCAACTCGGCACCGAGTTGGAGCGATTGACGTCAAAAGGCGCTTCGCGACGCGGCGTGCTGCGCGCGATGGCGGCGGCCGGGATGATGTCGGTGACGGGTGCGGGCCTGCTGACCGCGAGCGGAGCGGCATTCGCGCAGGCGAAGCCTAAGCAGGGCGGCAAGATCCGCGTGGCAACGCAGTCCGCATCGGCCGCCGACACGCTCGACCCCGCGAAGGGCGCGCTCGGCACGGACTATGTCCGCGGCTTCATGTTCTACAACGGCCTGACCGAACTCGATTCACATCTCGGCGCGAAGATGGCGCTCGCCACCTCGCTGGATACGAAGGATGCGACCGTGTGGGTCGTCAAGTTGCGCACGGGCGTGCAGTTCCACGACGGCAAGGCATTTGCGCCTGCCGATGTCGTGTACTCGATCATGCGTCACAAGGATCCGGCGACGGCATCGAAAGCGAAGACGCTTGCCGATCAGATCAAGGAAGTGAAGGCGACCGGCCCGAACGAAGTGACGATCACGCTGGAAGGCCCGAACGCCGATCTGCCGGTGATTCTCGCCACCTCGCATTTCCTCATCATCAAGGACGGTACCAAGGACTTCAAAACAGCGGTCGGCACCGGCCCGTTCAAGGTCAAGGAATTCTCGCCGGGCGTGCGCACGGTTGGCGTGAAGAACGCGAATTACTGGAAGCCGGGTATGCCGCACCTGGACGAAGTCGAATTGATCGGCATTGGGGACGAATCGGCGCGCGTGAACGCGCTGCTCTCGGGCGACGTGCAACTGATCAATTCGGTGAGCCCGCGTTCGACCGCCCAGATCAAGAGTGCCGGTGGTTTCGCCGTGCTGGAGACGAAGACGGGCGAGTACACCGACCTGATTGTTCGCGACGAAGGCGGTATTACCGGCAACGACGATTTTCGTCGAGGCATGATGTACCTGCAGGATCGCGAGCAGATGCGCCGGGCGATCTTCCAGGGTTACGGCACGATCGGCAATGACCAGCCTATCGATCCGACCAACAAGTACTACCTGGCCGGTTTGCCGCAACGTGCCTTCGATCCGGACAAGGCGAAGTTCTATTTCCAGAAGGCCAAGGTCGGCAGCGCGCCGATCCAGATTTTCGCGTCACCGGCGGCGGAAGGGTCGGTTGAAATGGCGATGTTCCTTCAGCAGGTGGCGCCGCAAGCCGGTCTGAATCTTCAGGTGTCGCGCGTACCGGCCGACGGCTACTGGTCGAATCACTGGATGAAGCATCCGTTGGGTTTCGGCAATATCAATGCGCGTCCGAGCGCCGACGTGATCTTTACGCAGTTCTTCAAGTCGGACGCACCGTGGAATGAAGCGAACTGGAAGAGCCAGAAGTTCGACCAGATGCTGCTTCAGGCACGCGGCGAACCGGACGATGCGAAGCGCAAGAAGATTTACGGCGACATGCAGGTGCTGGTGCATGAAACCGGCGGCGTCGGCATTCCGCTGTTCCAGAGCTCGATCGATGCCCACACGGCGAAACTCCAGGGCCTGGGTTCGATTCCGCTGGCCGGCCTGATGGGCTTCATGTTCGCGGAAAACGTCTGGCTCGAAGCCTAAGCGCCTGACGAGCGGTAACGAAGGTTTTCCAGTCTGACGAACTGGAAAGCCGGGCCCGGCAACACGCACGCCGCTGTTTCGCGGCGTGCGGCTCTAACCCGGCAACTGCGTTGCATGGGACCAGAGTAAGCGCTAAAGCGCTAACTCTGGTCGACAGAGGAGACTTTCGATGAAAGCACATGCGCAACGACTCATCGCCGCGCGCCTTGGCCTCGCGCTGCTCACGCTGCTGCTGGTCTCGGCAGTCGTGTTCGCCATCACCGGGCTGCTTCCCGGCGATGCCGCCCAGCAGGCGCTCGGCCAGGCGGCAACCCCGGAAGCCGTCGCGGCATTGCGGCATCAGTTCGGCCTCGACCAGCCGGCGCTGCAACGCTACTTCGAGTGGCTCTTTCATATTGTCAGCGGCAACTTCGGCACCTCGCTGTCGAACAATCTGCCCGTCAGCGAGCTGATCGCCACGCGCCTGCCGAATTCGCTGGTGCTGGCCGGTCTGACGGCGCTGGTCTCGGTGCCCGTGGCATTGCTGATCGGTATTTCGTCGGCGATGTTCCGCGGCTCGCTGCTCGACCGCACGCTCAACGTGCTCACGCTATCGACGGTCGCCGTGCCGGAGTTTCTGATCGCCACCATCGCGGTGCTGATCTTCGCCGTCAAGCTGCGCTGGCTGCCCGCGCTGTCGTATCTCTCGGAGGTGCATTCGTTTGGCGCGCTGCTGCGCATCTACGCGATGCCGGTGATGACGCTGTGCTGTGTAATCGTCGCGCAGATGGCGCGCATGACGCGCGCCGCGGTGCTCGATCAGCTCAATTCGTCGTACGTCGAAATGGCCGTGCTCAAGGGCGCGTCGCCCGCGCGCGTGGTGTTGCGGCATGTGTTGCCCAACACCATCGGGCCGATTGCCAATGCGGTGGCGTTGAGCCTGTCGTATCTGTTCGGCGGCGTGGTGATCGTGGAGTCGATCTTCAACTATCCCGGCCTCGCGAGCCTGATGGTCGACGCCGTCACCAACCGCGACATGCCGCTCGTGCAGGGCTGCGTGATGGTGTTCTGCGCGGCCTATCTCGCGTTGGTGCTGATCGCCGACCTGTGTCAAATCGTATCCAACCCGAGGCTGCGTCGATGATGAGCCAACCTACCAATCCCCACGTTCCTCATGTGCCCCATGCCAGCACCGAGCTGTACGACCTGGGCGTCGATGAACCCGTCATCGAGACGCCAGTCGTCGAAACTGCCGCGCTGAAGCAGGGCGTGTTGAAACGGCTGGTGCACCGCTTCTCTGTGCTCGGCCTGATCGGCCTCGTGCTGGTGACGTTCTGGCTGATCGTCGCGTTCATCGGGCCGCTGGTTGCACCGTATAACGGCGGCACGCTGACATCGACGGAGATTTTCGGCAGCTATAGCACGGCGTATCCGCTCGGCACCGACTATCTCGGGCGCGATATGTTGAGCCGGATTCTCTACGGCGCGCGCTATACGGTGGGCCTCGCGCTGGCTGCTGCAGTGCTCGCCAGTTTGATCGGCACGTTCTTCGGTTTGCTCGCCGCGGTGTCCACGCGCTGGGTCGATGAAATCCTGAGCCGTCTGTTCGACGCGTTGATTTCGATTCCGAGCAAGGTGCTCGCGCTGGTTGTGATCGCCGCGTTCGGTTCGTCGATCACGATGCTGACGACCGTCGCCGCATTGGCTTATATCCCCGGTGCATTCCGCATTTCGCGCTCGCTTGCGGTGAACCTGATGGGCCTCGAATACGTGCAGGTGGCCAGAGCGCGCGGCGAAGGCATCTTTTATATCGCGCGCGTCGAAGTGCTGCCGAACATGATTCATCCGATGCTGGCCGATTTCGGTTTGCGCTTCGTGTTCATCGTGCTGCTGCTGAGTGGCCTGAGTTTCCTCGGCCTTGGCGTGCAGCCTCCGAATGCGGATTGGGGTTCGCTCGTGCGGGAGAACATCGGCGGTTTGTCGGAGGGTGCGCCTGCGGTTCTGATGCCGGCTGTCGCGATCGCAACGCTGACCATCGGCATGAATCTGCTGATCGACAACCTGCGGCGTCGTGGCCGCAGCCATGGAGGTGCATGATGGCCGATCGGGACATGATTGAAGTGAAGGGCCTGCGGGTGGTCGCGGGTGCGGCGCCGGGGCCGGTGACCGAGATCGTCAAGGGTGTCAATTTTTCGGTGAAGAAGGGCGAGGTGCTGGCGCTGATCGGCGAGTCCGGTTCGGGCAAGACGACCATCGCGCTGTCGTTACTCGGCTATGCGCGGGCGGGATGCTCGATCAGCAGCGGCTCGGTGCGTGTCGGCGACGTGGACGTGCTGTCGCTCGATGCCAAAGGTCGTCGCGCATTACGGTCGCGGACTGTGGCTTATGTCGCGCAGAGTGCGGCGGCGGGTTTCAATCCGGCGCGCACGATCATGGATCAGGTCACCGAACCGGCCTTGCTGCATCACTTGATGACGAAAGACGCGGCGCGCACGAAAGCGATCAGCCTGTTCCGCGCGCTTGCGCTGCCCGCGCCGGAGACGATTGGCGACCGGTATCCGCATCAGGTGTCCGGCGGTCAGTTGCAGCGCCTGATGGCCGCGATGGCGTTGATCACCGATCCCGCTGTCGTCGTGTTCGACGAACCCACCACCGCGCTCGATGTCACCACCCAGATCGAAGTGCTCGCGGCCTTCAAGAAAGTGATTCGCGAACTCGGCACGACCGCCGTGTATGTGTCGCACGACCTGGCTGTGGTCGCGCAAATGGCGGACCGCATTGTCGTGCTGAACGGCGGCGCGGTGAAGGAGAACGGCGCGGTCGCGCAAGTGCTCGACGCGCCGGTGGATGCTTACACGCGTCAACTGCTCGCCGCTACACGCCGTCCGGAAGTGGAGCTGGAGACGCCGAAGGTCGGCAAGCACATTCTGCCGCTGCTCGAAATTCGCGGACTCTCGGCCGGTTACGGACGCATCGACCGCTTCGGCGCCCCCGCCGTGCGTGTGCTCGACGACGTTAGCCTGTCGATCCCGCGCGGCAGCACGCTCGGCGTGATCGGCGAATCCGGTTCCGGCAAGACGACGCTCGCACGCGTGGTGGCCGGTCTGGTCGACCGCGCGCGCGGCGAGGTGTTTTTCAACGGCACGTTGTTGCCCGCACAACTGTCGCGCCGCACGCCGGAGCAGTACCGGCAGATTCAGATTGTGTTTCAGAACGCCGACACCGCGCTGAATCCGAGTCATTCGATCGCCGATATCCTGGCCCGCCCGCTCGCGTTCTATCACCATCTGCGGGGTTCGGCCGCGCAGAAACGCATGCTGGAACTGCTCGATCTGGTGAAGCTGCCCGCCTCGATTGCCACGCGCACGCCTGCAGGGCTCTCCGGCGGACAGAAGCAGCGCGTGAATCTGGCGCGTGCGCTCGCCGCCGATCCCGCGTTGATCCTCTGCGACGAAGTGACCTCCGCACTGGATACGGTAGTCGGCGCTGCAATCCTCGATCTGTTAGCCGAATTGCGCCGTGAACTCGGCGTGTCGTACATGTTCATCAGCCACGACATTTCGACTGTGCGCGCGATCTGCGACGAAGTGATCGTGTTGTACGCAGGGCATCGCGTGGAAGCCGGGCAACGCGACGTGCTCGCGGCGCCGCCGTATCACCCGTACACGGAATTGCTGGTCGATTCGGTGCCCGCTTTGAAACCCGGCTGGCTCGACGCGCGTCGTGACATCGTCGCGACCGCCTTGCCGGCGATGGGCGAGAGCGCCGATATTCACGATTTGTGCTCGTTCCGCGCGCGCTGCCCGGTGCGCATTGACGGGATGTGCAATATGACGCCCCCGTCCTTGAAGAAACTGCCTTCGGGCGCGGAGATTCTTTGCCATCATCCCGCGGCGGAATTGAATCGCTTGCAGACCGAGGAGGCGACCCCGGTATGAGCGGACGATTTGTACGGCTCGCGGAAACGGGGCGCAAGACTTTTCCGATTACGGTGGACGGCGTCGTGCGTGAGGCCGCCGAGGGCGACACGTTGATGGTCGCCTTGCTGACAGGAGTGAACACGTTGCGCGATTCCGAATTCGGCGACGGCCGCCGCGCGGGTTTCTGCCTGATGGGCGCGTGCCAGGACTGCTGGGTCTGGACAGCGCAAGGCGAGCGGGTGCGGGCATGCAGTACACCTGCGGCGCCCGGCATGTCGATCGTGACGAAGCTCGCTGATGCGGGGGAGGGTGTATGGCCCCGCGTGTAGTGATCATCGGCACTGGGCCTGCGGGCGTGCGCGCTGCGCAGGCGTTGGTCGAAGCCGGGTTGCGGCCGACCGTTGTCGACGAAGGACGGCGTGACGGCGGTCAGATTTATCGGCGGCAACCGGAAGGTTTCTCTCGCAGCTATGAGACGCTGTATGGCACTGAGGCCGAGCGCGCCGCTTCACTGCATCAGAGCTTCGATGCGCTGAAGGGCAAGATCGATTATCTGCCGGAGACACTGGTCTGGAATATCTCGCCGAACACGGTGCATCTGGCGAGCGGCACGCGCTACCAGACGCTGACGTTCGATTCTCTTATTGTTTGCAGCGGCGCGACGGACCGGCTGATGCCGGTCAAGGGCTGGCACCAGGCCGGCACGTATAGCCTCGGCGGCGCGCAGGTTGCGCTGAAATCGCAGGGCTGCGCGATCGGCTCGCACATTGTGATGATGGGCAGCGGTCCGCTGCTGTATCTCGTGGCGGGGCAATACGTGAAGGCGGGCGCGCAGGTGGTCGCGGTGCTCGATACGTCGACCTTCAAGCAGCGCGTGGCTGCGCTGCCCCGTTTGCTGGCGATTCCGGCCGCGCTCAAAAAGGGCATCGCGCTGACGCGTGTGCTGGCAAAGGCGCGCGTGCCGGTTCATCGCGGCGTGCAGCCGTTGGAAATCAAAGGCTCGCCGCAAGACGGCGTAAGCGGCGTTGTGGTTGCATTGCCTGACGGCAAGCGCGTGGAACTGGCATGCGATGCCGTCGCGCTCGGTTATCACCTGCGTCCGGAGACGCAGCTCGCGGACCTCGCGGGGTGCCGTTTTCTGTTCGACGACAACGCGCAGCAGTGGCTTCCGCAAATCGACGACGACGGCCGTAGCAACGTCAAGGGCGTCTATCTGGCGGGCGATGGCGCAAGGGTGCGCGGCGCGGACGCAGCCGAACGTTCGGGCCGCCTCGCGGCAATGGCTGCGTTGCGCGATCACGGCATGCAGGTCGAAGGCATCGAGCGCTTGCGTGCCGAACTCGCGCGTTTCACGCGGTTCGCCGCGGGTCTGCGCCAAGCCTTTCCATGGCCGGCGAAATTCGCAGCATCCTTGCCGGATGAAACGATTGTCTGCCGTTGTGAAGCGATTACCGCCGGCGAGTTGCGCCGTGTCGTGCACGCGACCGGCGCACAGGAAGCCAATCGCGCGAAGGCTTTCTCACGCGTCGGCATGGGCCGCTGCCAGGGGCGCTACTGCGGCCACGCGGGCGCTGAAATCATCGCGGCGGCGGCCTCGGTGCCCTTGTCCTCGGTGGGACGGCTGCGCGGCCAGGCACCGGTCAAACCGCTACCCGTGGCGCTTGCCGAGGAGGTGGGCGAATGAGCACCACACGCACTAACGAAGCCGACGTCATCGTGATCGGCGGCGGCATCATGGGGACGACGACGGCCTTCTTCCTGCGTCAACGCAAGCGTTCGGTTATCCTGCTCGAACGTGGACTCACGGGGCAGCAGGCGAGCGGCGTGAACTTCGGCGGCATCCGCCGGCAGGGCCGTGCGCTGCCGCAACTGGCGATGGCGAACCGTGCGCTGCGCACGTGGCAACGCTCCGCGGAAATGCTCGGCGAGGACATCGAGTTTCTGGCCTCGGGTCACACGCGCGTGTGCCACCACCAGAAGGACGTGGAGAATTTCGATCAGTATGCGATCGATGCCCGTGCCTACGGTCTCGACCTCAACGTGCTGCACGGCGATGCCGTGTTCCAACGCTTTCCGTTTCTCGGACGCGAAGTGCTGGCGGCATCCATTTCGCCACTCGATGGCCACGCCAATCCGCGTCTCGCCGCGCCCGCGTTTGGCCGTGCCGCTGCGCGGCTCGGCGCTCAGGTGATCGAGAATACGGAGATCGTGCGCGTCGAAAAAGACGGTGAGCGGTTTCGCGTGGAGAGTGCACGCGGCGAGGTCTATTGGGCTGCGCAACTCGTGATCTGCGCGGGGGCCTGGGCGAGCCGTCTCTCCGAACAGTTCGGCGAACCCGTTCCGTTGGTCGCCAGCGGACCACAGATGGCCGTGACCGAACCGGTGCCGTATGTGTTCAAGTCGTCGATGGGTGTGTTCACCTCGATCAAGGAAGAGAGCATCTACTTCCGCCAGATTCCGCGCGGCAATATCATTGTCGGCGGCGGTCCGGGTGGACCGGCGGATGCCGTGACCTGTCGCGCATCGGTCCTGCCTCACAACACCGTGCGCCAGCTCGCGCAGTTGCGGCGACTCGTGCCCGCGATGGCGCCGCTGCACGTGATTCGCGTGTGGAGTGGTGTGGAAAGTTATCTGCCCGACAGCGAACCGGTAATCGGTCCGAGCAGCAAAGCCGACGGTCTTTACTACGCGTTCGGTTTCTGCGGCTCGGGGTTCCAGATCGGTCCGGGCGTTGGCGAAACACTGGCCGAACTCGTCGACACGGGAAGTTCAGCCATTCCCCTCGACGTGTTTTCCGTCACCCGGTTCGCGAAGCAAGCCGCGCCCCGCCCGACTATTGCGACGCCATGAAACAGTCCCTCAGCCTCAACGCCGCCCGGGCGTTTATCGAAGCCCATTTCGACGAGCCGGTGACGCTCGCACAACTCGCCGCGCTGTCCGCGCTTAGCGTGTCGCGCTTCGCGACGGTGTTTCGTCAGCAGTACGGTTCATCGCCCTATCGTTATCTGTGCGGGCTTCGGATTCAACGGGCGCAGACCTTGTTGCTCGAAGGCGTGCCGGGATCGGTCGTCGCGACCGAGGTCGGCTTCTTCGATCAGAGCCATTTCGGACGGCATTTCAAACGATGCTGCGGGATGACGCCCAGCATGTTCATCGAACGCGCCGGAGCGAATGCGGCGAAGCATGCTGTGCAGAGTGCGGTGAAGAGTGCTGTGACCCAGGGTGGCGTGGTTCAGGCTACTGCGCCGCGTTCAGCTTCCGCCATAAGGTCGTCTTGCTGATGCCGAGCGCCTGGCAAACCGCATCGCGATCGCCGTCGCATGCGGCGAGGGCGGCGCGGATCTCGTCGGCTTCCACGTGACGACTGCGTTCGCGTAGCGTGAGCGCTGCGTTCTTCGTGCGCGCTTGAGGCTGCTCGAAGATTTCGGGGGCGACGGTGCGCAGCACGTCGCGCGTAAAGACGGTTTCTCCTGCGCCGTTTAAGTCCGTGTCCGCGTCTACGTCTGCCAGCTCAACCGCAATCCGCTCGATCACATTCTGTAGTTCACGCACGTTGCCTGGCCACGTGTAACGCTCCAATGGTTCGCTGAGATTGGCGAGGATGCGCTTCGCCGCATTCGCATCGGGCAGACGAGTCGCCAGTCTCGGCTCGCGCGACGCCGCCTGCAATAGCAGTTCGACTGCGAGCGGCAGCAGATCGGTGGGCCGCTCGCGTAGCGGCGGCAGCGCGATGCTCAGAATGTTGAGCCGGTAGTACAGGTCAGCGCGGAAGCTGCCCGCCTCGATGCCCTCGGTCAACGCACGATGCGTTGCCGCCACGACCCGGATGTCCACGCGTGTCGGTTCCGTCGAGCCCAGCCGCACGACTTCGCGCTCCTGCAGCACGCGCAATAGCCGGCTCTGCAACGACAACGGCATTTCGGCGATTTCATCGAGAAACAGCGTACCGCGGTGTGCCACTTCGATCAGCCCCGCTTTGCCGCCTTTGCGTGCGCCGGTGAACGCGCCTTCCTCATAACCGAACAACTCGCTTTCGAGCAACGCCTCAGGAAACGCGCCGCAATTGATGGCGACGAAGGCGAAGTCGCGCCGTGCGCTCAACTGATGCATGCTCTGCGCGACCATCTCCTTGCCGGTGCCGCTTTCGCCGAGAATCAGCACGGTGGCGTCCGATTTGGCGTAGCGCTGCACGAGCGTGCGGACCCGCTCGATGGAATCGGCTGCGCCGACGATATCGTCGAGCCGGTAACGCGCGCTGAACTGCTGCACGCGCTGCCGGGAGCGCAACGTGCGGTCGAGCCGTTCGACCGCGCGCGATTCCTGAAACGTCAGCACGGTGCCGGGTGCGGAATTGCTGCTCGCCAGCGGCCCGCGATGCACGACATAGCTTGCGCCCCGCACCGTGCAGAAGGCGTCGCCGTCCGAGTCCGGCAGGCTGCCTGCGAGATCGGGCGCGAGGTCGAGCAATGCGCGGCCCACGGCCTGCGCCGCGTCGATGCCGAGCACGTCGGCAAGGCGCTGATTCATCGCTTCGACGCGCCCTTGTGCGTCGAGCGCCACCACGCCGTCGCGCAGATGCTGCAGCAGATTGTCGAGCCGCTGACGGCGAACGGTTTCGCGGCGCGTGGCCTGCGCGACTTCCAGTGCGGTGTCGAACGCGGCGCGTACCGATGCGCGTGAGTACAGAAACACCGCGCCCATGCCGGCGTTCGCCGCGAGATCGGCGATGAGCCCCGGGCCGACCACGGCGCCGATGCCGCGATCGCGCAGATCGAGCACGACGCTTTCCGCATCCTGCGCCGATTGATACGACGCAAAGGTCACATCGATGTCGTACGCGGCGATGAAGCGCCGCACTTCGTCTGGCGTGTCGCCGTGCGTGACGAGGGCGACCTTCGCGCCGTCGCGCCGCGCTCGCGCAAGCGCGTGCATGACGTCAAAACCGGTCGGGCCAATCAGCACGACCGGTACGCTGACGCGCGTTTTCAGATACGCACCGTTGGAGCCGCCGGCAATCACGACATCCGGACGCCCGGCGCCGACCGCGTCGATTTCATGCACGGCGTCTTCGAAGCCATGCGAGACGATGCGCAGATCGGCGCGTTCGACGTACTCGCCGGCAATGTCGAAGAACAGATCGCGCAGGCGGCTGATGCTGACGGCCCAGATGCGGGGGCGCTGCGCGGGGTCGAAGGGGGGCGTGCTCACGGCGGGCGGCTCGGTGTTGGTGGAGTGGGGCGGGAACGATGAGAAGCCCGCCTATTATGCGCCCGTAGTTTTCGGATTTGAAACTCGTAATTTCACTTATGAAATCGTCCGGCGATGCGGCCCCAAGCTGATTTCTTGTTAAATCAGTCACTTAGCGGATCACGCTCTGCATGGCACACTCTTTGCGCTATTAGTCTCCGTTTTCACCGGTCACCGCATCGAAACCCTGAAAGACAAGCTCTGCGCGCTGATTGCCGCACGAACGCAACCCTGTAGTTGGAGACGAAATTATGAGTGAAGCCGATAACAGCACGCCGAACGCAGGCGCCTTCAAACCGAAGAAATCCGTCGCCCTGTCCGGCGTGACGGCTGGCAACACTGCGCTGTGCACAGTCGGCAAGACCGGCAACGATCTGCACTACCGCGGCTACGACATTCTCGATATCGCCGGTGCGTGCGAATTCGAAGAGATCGCTTATCTGCTGGTGCATGAAAAGCTGCCGACGCAGGCTGAACTGACCGCCTACAAGACCAAGCTCAAGGCGCTGCGCGGCCTGCCCGCGAACGTGAAAGCCGCGCTGGAATACATCCCGGCCGCGGCGCACCCGATGGATGTGATGCGTACCGGCGTGTCGGTGCTCGGCACCGTGTTGCCGGAAAAGGACGATCACAACGTGCCGGGCGCACGC
>NZ_JAQQDU010000112.1:0-25462 GCF_046027825.1 Paraburkholderia sediminicola | reverse complement strand
GTTGGATTTTGAAGCCGACGTCCGGCAGCATGACAGCGGGCTGCGCCGCGGTGACATCGCGCGCCCTCACCGCTTCAAGGCTGCCGCGTATTTTTTCGTCTCGAACCAGGTCGCCGCACTGACGGCGGCTTTATTGTTTCCAATTCATTTACGCAGTAAATTGACGCGACGGACTTTCTTCCCTCGCGCATGCCAAAAACGCTTTCCTCCGACGACATCCAGCAATTCCGCGAAACCATGCGGCGCGTGGCCGAAAATGCGTTCGCTACCCGCGGCCCGCAAGGCGTGACAATGCGCGAACTGGCGAAGGAGCTGGGTTGCAGCGCGATGACACCCTATCGC
The DNA here is from genome assembly GCF_046027825.1 of Paraburkholderia sediminicola. Lineage (GTDB taxonomy): Bacteria > Pseudomonadota > Gammaproteobacteria > Burkholderiales > Burkholderiaceae > Paraburkholderia > Paraburkholderia sediminicola_D. The sequence continues at coordinate 25,120 of NZ_JAQQDU010000112.1, read as the reverse complement.
TACTTCCGCGACAAGGACGAAATCCTTGCGATGGTCCGCGCCGCGGCGTTCAACCGCTTCGCGACGCGGCTCGAAGCAGCGGCGAAACAGGGTTCCGGGACCGACCGCTCCGCCGTCAGCGACGCCTACGTGGCGTTCGCCCTTGACGAGCCGCACGCCTACCGCCTGATGTTCGATCTGACGCAGCAGGATGGCGCCTACCCGGAACTCAGCGCCGCTTCGCACCGCGCCTGGCGCATGCTCGGCGCGCACTTCGAAAAGCTCGTTGCCATGGGCGTTCTGGAAGGCGATCCGCAATTGATCGGCTACGCCTACTGGGCCAGCCTGCACGGCTTCACCATGCTGGCGCTCGCCAATCAGTTGCCTTTGCCACAGGCACAGCAGGCCGCCGGGAGCAACGCGCCGACGCGCGAGGCCGTGCTCGCGCAGATTCGCCGGATGTTGTGGCGCGGGGCCCAGCCGCAACGCGGCTAGCCCGTGTTGGCGCAGGTTAGCCCGAGTGAGTCCATCAGCTCACCCAACGCGGCTACCCCTGCAGGCAAGCGCCGGGGGAATGGAGCGCAGCGCGACGCTCAGCCCGCGCGCAAGGTCGGATCGGCCGCCGCGCGCCAGCTCAACGCCTTGGCCCGCTGATCGGTGAAGAAGGTCACCCACTGATTACGCACCTGCGGGTCGGTACTCACACCGAGGCTTGCGTAATGCTGCGCAAGCGATGCCTGGAACGCGCAGAAGTCGTCTTTCGACAACTTGCCACGCCGATTCGCCACGTAGGCATCAAACAGCGTCGCGTAGACGCCTTGCGCGTCGTTACCGTAGTCGACGGTCTGGGCACTGCACATCTGCTGCAACGATACGAACGAGGGTGCACCCATCGTTCCGTTCAAGCTCGGCGAGCTGACGCATCCCGTCAGGAGTGCAACGGCGCCGATCATCCAAAGTCCACGCATGAATTCACCTCGAAATGGCTGCTATTGAGAGTATCGTCCGTGCCCGCGCGTTACGCCACCACCTTAGCCAACCACTAGAGGAACACCTAAGAAAACCGAACTTTACTTTTTCGAATATGTTCATTAAAGTTCGCAAACGAACACTATCGGTTCGATAGTTTTTCCAAACAGCTTTCGGAATACGACGCAGGGGACACAGCAGGTGACGCAAGGCTCAAGGTACGATTTGCTCGTCGTGGGTGGCGGGATCAACGGCGCAGGCATCGCACGCGATGCGGCGGGCCGCGGCCTGTCGGTGTTGCTCTGCGAACAGGACGATCTGGCAGCCCATACGTCGTCGGCCAGTACCAAGCTGATTCACGGCGGCCTGCGCTATCTCGAGTACCGTGAGTTCGGACTGGTGCGCAAAGCCCTGCAGGAGCGCGAAACGCTGCTGCGCGCGGCGCCGCACATCATGTGGCCGCTGCGCTTCGTGATGCCGCACATGCCCGATCTGCGCCCGGCCTGGCTGATTCGCGCCGGCCTGTTCCTTTACGATCACCTCGCCAAACGCGAACTGCTGCCCGGCTCGCGTGGCATCGTGATGCGCGACCATCCGGCGGGCGCACCGCTGGTCGATTCGATCAAGCGCGGTTTCGTGTATTCGGACGGCTGGGTCAATGACGCGCGTCTGGTCGTGCTGAACGCGCTGGATGCCCAGGAACGCGGCGCCAAGATTCTCACGCGCACCAAGCTGCTCAGCGCGGTGCGCGCCGGCGGCGAATGGCGCGCGCAACTCAAGCGCGCGGACGGCACGATCCTCGACGTGCGCGCAGCCTCGATGGCGAATGCGGCCGGCCCGTGGGTCGGCGAATTGCTGCATGGCGCACTCGGCCGGGAAGCGACGCACAGCGTGCGCCTCGTGAAAGGCAGCCATATCGTCACGCGCCGCCTGTTCGAACACGATCACGCGTACATCTTCCAGAATCCAGACAAGCGGATCATCTTCGCGATTCCGTACGAACACGATTACACGCTGATCGGCACGACAGACCTCGAATATCACGGCGACCCGTCGCAAGTGGCGATCAGCGCCGACGAAACACAGTACCTGTGCGACTCGATCAATCGCTACTTCAAACAGAAGATTTCACCGCAAGACGTGCGCTGGACCTACTCGGGCGTGCGTCCGCTGCTCGAAGAAGAAGGCGCGGACAACCCGTCGGCCGTCACGCGCGATTACTCGCTCGAACTCGACGCGCCTTCAGGCGAAGCGCCGCTTCTGTCCGTGTTCGGCGGCAAGATCACGACGTTCCGCAAGCTGGCGGAAGAAGCCGTCGACAAACTCGCGCACGCGCTGCATAACGGCACGCCCTCGTGGACGGCCGGTGTGCCGCTGCCCGGTGGCGATATTCCGCAAGCCAACTTCGAGCGTTTCCTCGTGGGCTTCAAGCAGCAGAATGCCTGGCTGCCCGCCGATCTGGCTCACCGCCTCGCCCGTGCGTACGGCACGCGCGTGAAGCATGTCATTGGCAACGCGCGCTCGTTGGCGGACCTTGGCCGCGTTTTCGCGCCGGGTCTCTACGAAGCCGAACTGACTTACCTGCGCGACACCGAATGGGCGCGCAGCGCGCAGGACGTACTGTGGCGCCGCTCGAAACTCGGCCTGCACGTCGAACCAGGCACGCTCGATTCGATCACACGCGACATCGACACGTGGTTCGCGCGCGAGCCGGTCCGACAGAGCGCTTAGCTAAACCAGCTAGTTAGATTGTTCAGTCAGGCCACTTAGTTAGGCCCATTAGTTTGGTTATTTAATCAGGTCACTCAGTTCAGCCACTTAGTTAAGTCACTTAGTCAGACCACCTGGTCAGACTAAAGCAACACGGCCTGGCTACGTGGATGAACCTGCATGACCCGAATCGATTTTCACCCCTCGGCTACTGACCAAGCCGGGACGCACAACCACAAACTGTTGCAGCCCGCTTAAAACAACAAGCCGTTCCCGTCGCCGGTTAGCAGTCCGGCGATTCATAAAACGCATGGAGAAGAGACAATGCAGGATCAGTACATCCTCGCGCTTGACCAAGGCACCACCAGCTCGCGCGCGATGCTGTTCGACCGGCTCGGCAATATCGTGTCGACCGCTCAGAAAGAATTCCAGCAAATCTATCCGCGTCCAGGTTGGGTCGAGCACGACCCGCAGGAAATCTGGTCGACGCAGGCCGGCGTCGCCGCCGAAGCGGTCACGCGCGCCGGCATGAACGGCACCTCGATCGCCGCAATCGGCATTACCAATCAGCGTGAGACCACCATCGTGTGGGATCGCGAAACCGGCCATCCGATCTATAACGCGATCGTCTGGCAAGACCGCCGCACGGCAGACTTCTGCGATCAGCTCAAAGAGCAAGGCCTCGAAGAGAAAGTCCGCGCGAAAACCGGTCTGCCAATCGACTCGTACTTCTCGGCGACCAAGATCCGCTGGATTCTCGACAACGTCGAAGGCGCACGCGAAAAGGCGAAGCAAGGCCGCCTCGCCTTCGGCACGGTGGATAGCTGGTTGGTGTGGAATTTCACCAAGGGTGGTCTGCACGTCACCGACGTGACCAACGCGTCGCGCACGATGCTGTTCAACATCCACACGCTGAAGTGGGACGACGAACTGCTCGAAGCGATGGATATTCCGCGCAACATGTTGCCGGAAGTGCGTGCGTCGTCGGAAGTGTACGGACCGACCAAGACCACCGTGTTCGCCTCCAAGATTCCGCTCGCGGGCATCGCAGGCGATCAACATGCAGCGCTGTTCGGCCAGATGTGCACGCAGTCGGGTATGGTGAAGAACACCTACGGTACGGGCTGCTTCCTCGTGATGAACACCGGCGACAAGCCGATCGAATCGAAGAACAATCTCGTCACCACGATTGCGTGGCAGATCGGCGACCAGATCAACTACGCACTCGAAGGCAGCATCTTCATTGGCGGCGCGGTCGTGCAATGGTTGCGCGACGGCCTCGGCATCATCAAAAACGCCGCTGAAATCGAAACGATGGCGCGCAGCGTGCCGCATAGCGACGGCGTCTATCTGGTGCCGGCGTTTGCAGGCCTCGGCGCGCCGCACTGGAACGCCCGTGCTCGCGGCACGCTGTTCGGCGTGACGCGCGGCACGGCCTCGGCGCACATCGCCCGCGCCGCGCTCGACTCGATCGCCTATCAATCGCTCGACGTGCTGAAGGCGATGGAAGCCGACTCCGGCATTCGCATCGGCGAATTGCGCGTAGACGGCGGTGCTTGCGCGAACAATCTGCTGATGCAATTCCAGGCAGACATTCTCGGCGTCGACGCAGTGCGTCCGAAAGTATCGGAGACGACCGCATTGGGCGCCGCGTATCTGGCCGGTCTCGCGGTCGGCTACTGGAAAGACGTGGACGAACTGCAAAGCCAGTGGGCGCTCGATCGCCGTTTCACGCCTGCCCTGCCGCACGCCGATGTCAAGGAATGCCTCGACGGCTGGAAGCGCGCGATCCGCGCCGCGAAGGCCTGGGCCGACACGCCCTGATTGCTTTCCATTGGTTCCATAAGACACCTTTGGACATAACGAAGCCGCTTATCCCGCGGCTTCCCTAACAACTATATTTCGGATAACCAACGATGTCTCCTTACATTGCGGAATTCATCGGCACCGCGCTCCTGGTGCTGCTCGGCAACGGCGCGGTCGCCAACGTACTGCTCGCGCGCACCAAAGGCAAAGGCGCGGACCTGATCGTGATCGTGATGGGCTGGGCAATGGCCGTGTTCATTGCCGTGTACGTCACGGCATCGTACAGCGGCGCGCACCTGAATCCTGTCGTGACGATCAGCCTCGCGCTGGCAGGCAAATTCGCGTGGGCCAAAGTGCCGGGCTACATCGCGGCGCAGATGCTCGGCGGGATGGCCGGCGCCCTGCTGGTGTGGGTCGCGTATCGTCAGCACTTCAACAAGGAAGGCGATGCCGACGTGAAGCTCGGCGTGTTCTGCACGTCGCCCGCCATTCGCAGCGTGCCGCATAACCTGCTCACCGAAATGATCGCGACCTTCGTGCTGATTCTCGGCGTGCTGTTTCTGGCTTCGCCGCAAGTTGGCCTGGGTGCGCTCGACGCGCTGCCGGTCGGCCTGCTGGTGCTCGGCATCGGTATTTCGCTCGGTGGCCCGACTGGTTACGCGATGAGCCCCGCGCGCGACCTGTCGCCGCGTCTGATGCATGCGTTGCTGCCGATTCCGGGCAAGCGCGACAGCGACTGGCGTTACTCGTGGATTCCGGTGTGCGGTCCGCTGATGGGCGGTGCGCTGGCAACGGGGCTGTATCTGTACCTGCACGCGCACTGATCCTGCGGCGCATACAGGGCGTACATTGGCGCGCTAAAGGCAGACTACGGGCAGACTACGGCCGCAAATAAACGCCGACGGAAAGTGATGGCGCCGCGCACGCGGCGCCAAAGCACGTATCATGATGCTTTCAATCTCCGCGTATGAGCTTGCAATTGTCTTGCCCGCGCGCCTCTCGCTTTCCGTTTTAAAGCATGATCGACCACCTCATCTGTGACTGCGACGGCGTGCTCGTCGACAGCGAAATCATCGCTGACCGCGTGATGCTCGAAACGCTGTCCGCCACCTTCCCCGGCCTCGACTTCGAACCCGTCGTCAAGACGGCGTTCGGCCAGCAGACCTCGCGCTTTCTCAAAGGGATCGAGAAGTCGTTCGATATCACGCTGCCCGCCGATTTCTTCAATACGATCGAACACAATGTCGAGCTCGCGCTCGCAGCCTCGCTCAGCCCGATCAACGGCGTGCGCGACGCATTGCAGCGCGTGACGCTGCCCGCCGCGGTCGTGTCGAACAGCCGGATGGCGCGTGTGAATGCGTCGGTGCGGCGCGCGGGCTTGCAGCAGATTTTTGGCGAGCGGATTTTCAGCGCCGAACAGGTCGCGCGGCCGAAGCCTTTTCCGGATGTTTATCTGTTCGCTGCGAAGACGCTGGGCGTGGAGCCTTCGCGATGCATCGTCGTGGAAGATAGCGTGGCCGGTTTGAATGCAGCGCGTGCGGCGGGCATGAAGACGATTGCCTTCGTGGGTGCGAGCCATATCCCCGACGGTTATGCGGATGCGCTGCGCAAGATGGGTATGACGCGCATCATGAAGCATATGGATGAACTGCCTGCGCTGGTCGAAGCCGGCGTGCGCGGTGAATTTGGCGACGTGCAGTCTTAACGGACGCAGCAAGAAAAAAGCCGGCTGCAATAGCCGGCTTCAGACTGCTGACAAACCCCGCGCTTTTCCGAGCGCGGGGTTTGTTTCTTTAAAACGCGTGAGTGCATCACGTTCGCTCTGGCTGGTGCCGTCCTCCAGCGAGACAAAGCATTCGCGCTGAACCGCCAACCAGGTCACCGCACGCGGCACACCCTTCACGCATCAGGCCTCAGCGGCCACGCATTCGCGTGCCCTCGCCAGCGCCTGGCGGAATTCCACCAGCTCGGCGATCGTCAGCATCGGCAGGTTATGTTGTTGAGCGAAACGCTCCACATCCGCGCCGCGCGTCATCGTGCCGTCCGCGTTCATCAACTCGCACAGCACGCCGGCCGGCTTCAGACCCGCGAGAATCGCCAGATCCACCGTGCCTTCGGTATGACCGCGGCGCGCGAGCACACCGCCGGGCTGCGCGCGCAGCGGAAACACGTGGCCAGGGCGCACGATATCGGCAGGCTTCGCCGTATCGCTGATGGCAGCACGAATCGTCGTCACGCGATCGAGTGCGGACACGCCGGTAGTCACGCCATCGCGGGCTTCGATCGAGACCGTGAACGCGGTGCCATGACGGCTCTCGTTGTTGACCGCCATCGGCGGCAGCTCGAGTGCGCGAATCTTGTCGTCGGGCAGGCACAGGCAAACGATGCCGCTGCATTCGCGGATCAGCAAGGCCATGGTTTCGACGGAAAGTCGCTCAGCGGAGACGATCAGATCGGCTTCGTTCTCACGGTCGTCATCGTCTTGCAGGACGACAGCACGGCCATCGCGCATGGCTTGCAAGGCGGCGGCGATACGCGGCGGAACGGGCTCGGTAGCGAGCAACGGGAGGTCGAGAATTGCATTGTCTGCAATCACCGACGAGGCAGGAAAAGTAGTAAATGACATAGTTGAAACGCTCATCGCAAAAGTTGGGCGAGAAACGTTTCAGGGCATTGCAAACAGACAAAGACGCGCCGTTGAACGCCGCGCAAAGCGACGCTCGCGCACCGCCCCAACCGCTAGCGGCGCCACGGAAACGAACATGACTATCTGCACATCTTCTTCCATCCGGACTCTAACCGTCGGCTCTGGCTTCTCACCAGATCTGCTGACCCCGCGCGGCTTTCGGTAAGCTGAAAGCCAAATGAATGCGGGCGCTCGCGGGCTCACCGGCTCACGCTTTCGCGCTGCCGGCATACCGCCGGTGGGGAATTTCGCCCCGCCCTGAAGACGCACTGATTGCCGGATCGACCGGCTGGCAAAGAATACAACAGTCGCGCGAAACCTGCAGCGCAACCCCTACTGATTGGACGGACATCTCGGCTTCACCGCACATCCGCCTGAAAAACCTCATTCGTCAAACCGGCGCGGCCTCGCGCGCCAGATCGTGTGACGCCGGCACATCCCAGCGTGGCGGCGTCTCGGCCTTCAGCGTCACGCGAAACGCACGCGCTTCCGTGTCACCGGGATTGCGCAGGCTGTGCGGCTGGTCGGCGTCGAATACGATCGCGTCGCCCGTTGCCAGCAATTGGCGCTGGTCGTGCACGCTGACTTCCAGCGTGCCTTCGCTGACCACCAGATTCACCGTGGTGCCCGGCGCGCGGCGCGTGCCGGCCTCGGTATGCAACGGCGCGATACGCAACTCGTGAAACTCAGCGGCGGTCGGCTCGGCATCCGGATACAGCGGCCGGGCCGAGTACCGCCCATTCGAACTGACGACGCGCGACGACCGCTCTGCCGGCAAATGCTCGAAGCCGTTGGTCGCATGACGCCGCAAGAACGCCGCCACCGATACCTTCAGCGCCGCTGCCACCTTGCACAGCACCTTGATCGACGGCACGCTGCGCGCCGACTCGATCTGCGCGAGCATCGCTCGCGAGACGCCCGAGGCGCGGGCCAAGGCGTCGAGCGACAGTTGGCGCTCGGCGCGCAAACGGGCGAGATTCACGCCGACCAGATGTTCCAGAGCATCGAAGGGTTCAGCGGCACGCGACGACGCAACGGTGTCAGCCGTGGGATCGCGAACCAGCGCAAGCGGGGAATGCATGATTGCCTCCAGGAGCGCCGCCGGACGGCGGGCAAGCGGTTAGTGGAAGCAAGATAGCATCGCGGCCTGCTGCGCCCAACGAAGTTATCTTCACACTGTTATCAGCATTGCGGAGGACGATTCTCGCAAAGCTTGTGCGAATTTTTCATATGGGCGCGTTCGGGCTCAGATGCGCTTGAGCACGCCAACGCACTTGGGCACATCCGGGCATATCAATTGCACCCACGCACACTCAGGCGCGCTGCGCTACGGTCGAAGCAGGCGCATCCGCCCGAGCGGCAAACCACGTCAACAACAACGCCACCACGCTGACCGCCGCCGCGACCCACGGCAGCGTATCGAGCGAATAGCCGTGATTGATCACCCGACCACCCAGCCACGCGCCGCCCGCATTGCCAACATTGAACGCGCCGATGTTCAACGTCGAAGCCAGATTCGGCGCCGCGGCGGCCTTCTCAACCACGCGCATCTGCAACGGCGGCACCGTCGCGAACGCCGCAATGCCCCACACGAAAATGGTAATCGCCGCAGCCACCTGCGAATGACTGGTGCGCGCGAAGATCGCCATCACCACCGCGAGCGCCACCAGAATACCCATCAGCGAAGGCATCAGCGCACGGTCCGCGAGCTTGCCACCCACGGTATTGCCGATCGTGAGCCCCATCCCGAACAACACCAGAATCAGCGTCACGCCACGCGGCGAGAAACCGCTCACCTGCTCGAGAATCGGCGCGATATAGGTGAACACAACGAACACGCCGCCGAAGCCGAGTACGGTCATCGCAAGCGCGGTCCAGACTTGTGGGTCCTTCAGCACGCGCACTTCATGACCCAAGCCGACCGGGCCGGAATCATGACGATTCGGCACCAGCACCGACACGCCCGCCAGCGACAGCACCCCAAACGCGCTGACAATCCAGAACGCTGCGCGCCAGCCGAATTCCTGACCGACGAAAGTACCAAACGGCACGCCGAGCACATTCGCGAGCGTCAAGCCGGTGAACATCAGCGCAATCGCACTTGCCCGCTTTTCAGCCGGCACGAGCGAAGCCGCCACCACCGCGCCGATACCGAAGAACGAGCCATGCGCGAACGACGTCACCACACGCGCGATCATCAGCACGGAATAGCTGGAGGCGATCGCGCACAGCGTATTGCCGACGATGAACACCCCCATCAGCAGCTGCAACGCCAGCTTGCGCGGCATCTTGCTGGTGACCACTGCAAGCAGCGGCGCACCGACTGCGACACCGAGCGCATAGCCGCTCACCAGCAAACCGGCCGACGGAATCGACACGGCCAGATCGCGCGCGACCTCGGGCAGCAAGCCCATGATCACGAATTCGGTCGTGCCGATCGCGAAGGCGCTGATCGCTAGCGCCAGTAATGGAATGGGCATTTTTCTACTCCAGGTTCTAAAGTTGAGCGAGTGAACGGCGGTGAGCGTGACGCAACGCCGTCACGAATTCGATGACCACGCCCGGCGCGAGCGCGACAAACAGTTGAAATTCGGCTTGCTGCGGCCCCATCTGCGGCACTTCGGCGAGCTGATAAGGCATCTGCGCCGCATGCAGGCGCTGCACGAGCGCCTGACATTCATCGGCGCTCTCCAGCCGGAAGGCGACATGGTCGATGCGCGGCGCCGCCCTGCCCGCTACAGCGGGCACCGTCGCGTCAATCAGATGAATCACCGGGCGGCCGTTTGCATACAGCCAGTAGCCGTCGATCGAAAATGGCGGACGTGCGCCGTCCGTCAACCCGACGACGTCGACGAAGAAACGTCGCGCGGTGTCGAGCTCGGCAGTGACGATCGTTGCGTGATCGAGTTGCATGATGTGGGCTGCACGGAGCACAAAGGGTTTACGAGGAATGCATTCTGAGCGGAACACGTCAATTTGATAATTGGCGTAGCATTTGAAGCATTTTCAAATCTCTTTGAAAAATAGCGATGGATAACCTCGGTGACATCCGCCTGTTCGTCGAAGCGGCGCAGCAAGGCAGTCTGTCGGCGGCGGGCCGCAAATTGGGCCTGACGCCGGCCGCCGCCAGCGCGCGGCTGGCCAAACTCGAAGCCGGCCTGAAAACGCGCCTGTTCGAGCGCACCACCCGCCAGTTGAGGCTCACGGACGAAGGCCGCCTCTACCTGAACTGCTGCCGCCAGGCCCTGCAATCGCTCGACGACGCCGAAGCCGCGTTGCAGGCCGGCCAGGGTGTCGTGCGCGGCAAGGTGCGAATCTCGGCAACGGCGGACTTCGGCCGCAATCTGCTGATGCACTGGCTCGACGAGTTCAACGCGCTTTACCCCGAGGTGACGTTCGCGCTGACGCTGTCGGACTCGCTATCGAATCTGGTGCAGGAAGACATCGATCTGGCGATCCGCTTCGGCGTGCCGCAGGACAGTTCACTCGTCGCCCGCAAGCTGGCGCCGAACCGGCGCGTGCTGTGCGCGTCGCCGGACTACATCGCGCGCAAGGGCGAACCGAAGGATCCGCACGATCTGGCGAATTTCGACTGCATCGTGCTCGGCACCGCATCCGGCCCGGTCAACGAATGGCGGTTCACACGCGGCGACGAGGTGCAGCACTACACGGTGCCGTTCGAAACGTCCAGGGAAACCAACGACGGCGCCGTCGCCCGCGAATGGGCGCGGCGCGGCTACGGGATCGTCATCAAGTCGATGTGGGACGTGGAAGCGGACTTGCGGGGCGACTGCCTGAAAATCCTGCTGCCCGAATGGCGCTATCCGGACGCGCCGCTCCACGCGCTCTACCACCGCAACCGGTTCATGGCGCCACGCGTGCGCGTGTTGCTGGATTTTCTGAGCGAGCGCTTCGCGCAGGTGTCGGACGAACTGGAAGGCTTGCTGGGCTTGCCGCCGGAGCGGTCGCGGGCCATGGCCGCGGCAGAAACCGCATCCGATGAGGGGCTATAATGTTGAGCTACGCCGCGAACGTGTATTGAACGCGGACCGAAATCGGCTCAAGTGGGCCAAGGCAAGCCCAGGCGGGCTCAGGCGGGCTCAAACGCCACCCCACGGCCGGGTTCCGCACGCTGCCCGCACGTTCACCCCCTCTACACCTTTTAAACGACGCCCCCAGGTTAACCACTGCGACCGGCGAAAATCGATGACCAAGAAAGTTTATGTAAAGACCTACGGCTGCCAGATGAACGAGTACGACTCCGACAAGATGGTCGACGTACTCGGTGCGGCTGAAGGCCTCGTCAAGACCGACACCCCGGAAGACGCGGACGTCATTCTCTTCAACACCTGCTCGGTGCGCGAAAAAGCCCAGGAGAAAGTCTTCTCCGAACTCGGCCGTGTGCGCGAGTTGAAAGAAGCGAACCCGAATCTGATCATCGGCGTGGGCGGTTGCGTGGCGAGCCAGGAAGGCGCGTCGATCGTGGCGCGCGCACCGTATGTCGACCTGGTGTTCGGGCCGCAAACGCTGCACCGTCTTCCGCAGATGATCGACAAGCGCCGCGAAAGCGGCCGCGCTCAGGTCGACATCTCGTTCCCGGAAATCGAAAAGTTCGATCACCTGCCGCCGGCGCGCGTCGATGGCGCGAGCGCATTCGTGTCGATCATGGAAGGCTGCAGCAAGTACTGCAGCTACTGCGTCGTGCCGTACACGCGCGGTGAAGAAGTGTCGCGGCCGCTCGACGACGTGCTGACCGAAATCGCCGGTCTCGCCGACCAGGGCGTGCGTGAAGTGACGCTGCTCGGCCAGAACGTGAACGCCTACCGTGCCGGCATTACACTGGGCTCGAGCGAAATCGCCGACTTCGCTCAGTTGATCGAATACGTGGCGGATATTCCGGGCATCGAACGGATTCGCTACACCACATCGCATCCGAAGGAATTCACGCAGCGCCTGATCGACACCTACGCCAAGGTGCCGAAGCTCGTCAGCCATCTGCATCTGCCGGTGCAACACGGCTCCGACCGCATCCTGATGGCGATGAAGCGCGGCTACACGGTGCTCGAATACAAGTCCGTGATCCGCAAGCTGCGCGCGATCCGCCCGGACCTGTCCTTGTCGACCGACATGATCGTCGGCTTCCCTGGCGAGACGGAAGAAGACTTCGACAAGATGATGGCGTTGATCCACGAAATGAAGTACGACACCAGCTTCTCGTTCATTTACAGCCCGCGTCCCGGCACGCCGGCCGCGAATCTGCACGACGACACGCCGCACGAAGTGAAGCTCAAGCGTCTGTACCATCTGCAGGCTACGATCGAAGAAAACGTGCAGCGCATTAGCGATTCGATGGTCGGCAAGGTCGAACGGATTCTGGTCGAACGTCCGGCACGCAAGGACCCGAACGAACTCGCGGGCCGCACCGAGAACAACCGTGTGGTGAATTTCCCGGCGCCGGTCGCGTCGCACGCAAGGCTGATCGGCCAGATGGTGGACGTGAAAATCGTCCACGCGTACCCACATTCGTTGCGTGGCGAGCTCGTGCTGGTGCACGACGACGCAACCGCGACCACCCACTGAGCGACGCCAGCCAGCGTCACGAAACCGACAGGATCGATCCTCCGCCTTGAAGACCACTCAGCAGCATCTGGAATTCACAGCACCGCGCGACGACAACGCGCGGCTCGCCAACCTCTGCGGACCGCTCGACGAAAATCTGCGGCAGATCGAGCAGGCGCTCGACGTGACGCTGCAACGCCGTGGCCACCGCATCACGATTCGCGGGCGCGGCGCGAAACTCGCGCTCACCGCGCTCGAAAGGTTCTACAACAACTCGCAGGAGCCGCTGTCGGTCGACGACATCCAGCTCGCGCTCGTTGAAGTGCGTCAGCCGGCACGCCATCGCGCGAACGGCAACGGCCATGGCGCGGAAACGATCGACTCGCGTTTCCCCGGCAACCCGGATCATCCGTTCGATCAACCCGCCGACAACGGTGACGACGACCTCGAAGAACTCGGCCCGAAGCTGTACACACGGCGCGCCGACCTGCGCGGCCGCACGCCGGCGCAACGCGAGTATCTGAAGCAGATCATCTCGCACGACGTGACCTTCGGCGTCGGTCCGGCAGGGACGGGCAAGACCTATCTCGCGGTGGCTTGCGCGGTGGACGCGCTGGAGCGCGATCAGGTCAAACGCATCGTGCTGACGCGCCCGGCCGTCGAAGCGGGCGAACGCCTCGGCTTCCTGCCGGGCGATCTGGCGCAAAAAGTCGATCCGTATCTGCGTCCGCTGTACGACGCGCTGTACGATCTGCTCGGTTTCGACAAAACCGCCAAGATGTTCGAGCGGCAGATGATCGAAATCGCGCCGCTCGCCTACATGCGGGGCCGCACGCTGAATCACGCGTTCATCATCCTCGACGAGGCGCAGAACACCACGCCCGAACAGATGAAAATGTTCCTCACGCGTATCGGCTTCGGCTCAAAGGCGGTGGTCACCGGCGACACGACCCAGGTCGACTTGCCGCGCGGCGCGAAGAGCGGGCTGATCGAAGCGCAGCAGGTGCTGTCGGACGTGCGCGGCATTGCGCTCACGCGCTTTACCAGCGCGGACGTGGTGCGGCATCCGCTGGTCGCGCGAATTGTGGAGGCGTACGATGCACATTCGCAGAAAACCGCCAATCCGGCCGATTCTCGTTAATTTGTGGCGCTAATGTGCGCCACTAATTTGCGTTAAATGCCACTGCATATGCCTCTGCAACCCAAGCAACACATCGATACCGCATGAGCCGCGCACCGAAACTGACGTTGAATCTGCAATTCCCCGCCGCCAAGGCCTGGCCGGAACACAAGGTGCTGCTGCCGCGCGCCACTGTGGCCGGCTGGATCAAGGCGGCGCTCTTCGCGGACGGCGAGCTGACCGTGCGTTTCGTCGACGCCGAAGAAGGCCGCACGCTTAACCGAACCTATCGCGGCAAAGATTATTCGACCAACGTGCTGACGTTTGCCTACGCCGAATCGGAAGACGATCCGGTGACAGGCGATCTGATCCTGTGCTGCCCGGTCGTGGAAAAGGAAGCCGCCGAACAGGGCAAGCCGCTGATCGCGCACTACGCGCACCTGCTGGTCCACGGCACCCTTCATGCGCAAGGCTACGACCACGAGGTCGAGGAAGAGGCCGAAGAAATGGAAGCGATCGAAACCGAGATCCTCGGCAAGCTCGGTTTCCCGGATCCTTATCAATAGTCTTTGCCATCACCGTTAAAGAACCGCCGTGAGCACGTCCTCCCCTGAAGCCGATACGCGAAGCACGCCCTGCCCGGACTATCCGCCCGCACTCGGCGAATCGCGGCTGCTAACGGACGAGGAGTTGCGCGCATCGCTCGAATGCGCGTTGCGCGACTGGGACCGTAAAAGCGATCTGTGGCTGTTCGGCTATGGTTCGCTGATCTGGAATCCCGGTCTGCCCACCGTCGAAGCAGCCCGGTCGAAAGTGCACGGTTATCACCGCGGCCTGTATCTGTGGTCGCGCGTGAATCGCGGCACCCCCGAACAGCCGGGCCTCGTGCTCGCGCTCGATCGCGGCGGCTCGTGCTCCGGCATCGCGTTCCGCCTCGCCGCCGAGGGTGCGATGCCACACCTGGAAGCATTGTGGCGCCGCGAAATGCCGATGGGTTCGTATCGCCCGGCCTGGTTGCCCTGCGTGCTCGCCGACGGCCGACGCGTCGACGCGCTCGCCTTCGTGATGCGCCGCGACGCGCCGACCTACACCGGCAAACTGCGCGACGAAATCGTCAAAACCGTGTTCGGCTGCGCGAGCGGCCGCTACGGCACCACGCTCGACTATGTCAGCCGCACCGTGCATGCGCTGCGCGAAAGCGGCATGCCCGACCGCGCGCTTGAAGCGCTGCTCGAGCGTTGCCGCAAGGAAAGCCGCGAGGCCGGCTGACGCGCCGCTTACGATTGACCAGAACGCCAACGAACCATCACCGTACCGGGTGGCCCGCGATGGAGTAAGCCACGCCCACCACGCCGGCATCGGCGCCGCGTACGCCGCCACAACCCCTACTTTTTTGCTCCAAAACGCTTTTCCTCGCGTAATCAGTTAGGATTGACCTACGCCCACCGCACGCGGCCGGGTGGTTTTGTCACATCACTCATCGCCCAGCCCGGCGGGACACGGTCCTGCCATGTGCCTGGTGTATCCTTAATGCTCTGCAACAGCGCGCCCAGACTCGCCGGGCGCACTACCATGAACGACACGTATCCCAGTCGACGCCAAATCGACAAACCGCAAGAAAAACGCTCACTCCTCGAGCGTTTGACCGACTTCATCTCGCCCGAGCCCGACTCGCGCGCCGAACTTCTGGAAATCCTGCAGGACGCGCACGAGCGCAACCTGATCGACGCCGACTCGCTGTCGATGATCGAGGGTGTATTCCAGGTGTCCGAACTCAGCGCCCGCGACATCATGGTGCCGCGCGCTCAAATGGACGCGATCAACATCGCGGACAATCCCGCCGAATTCATCCCCTACGTGCTGGAAAAGGCGCACTCGCGCTATCCGGTCTACGAGGGCAATCGCGACAACATCATCGGTGTGCTGCTCGCGAAAGACCTGCTGCGCTACTACGCTGAAGACGAATTCGACGTGCGCGGCATGCTGCGCCCGGCCGTCTTCATCCCGGAGTCGAAGCGCCTGAACGTGCTGCTGCACGACTTCCGTGTGAATCGCAATCACCTCGCGGTGGTGGTCGACGAATACGGTGGCGTGGCCGGCCTGATTACGATCGAAGACGTGCTGGAACAGATCGTCGGCGATATCGAAGATGAATACGATTTCGACGAGGAAAGCGGCAATATCATCGCCTCGCCGGACGGCCGCTTCCGCGTGCGCGCGCTCACCGAAATCGAGCAGTTCAACGAGGCCTTCGGCACGCATTACTCGGACGACGAAGTCGATACGATCGGCGGGCTCGTCACGCATCATTTCGGACGGGTGCCGCACCGGGGTGAAAAAGTCCGTCTCGACGATCTGATCTTCGAGATTCTGCGCGGCGACGCCCGCCAGATTCACATGCTGCTGGTGCGCCGCGACCCGCTCGCCGGCCAGCGCGAGCGCGAAGCCCAGCACGTTCAGACCTGATCCGCTTCTTTTCTTCGCTTCTTCAACTCCTCACGCCGACCGCGCAACAATGGCCGACCCGATTACATCCCGTTCGCGCCGCGGCGTGAGTGCTCCTGCCGCCCCCGCAACCCGGGAAGCGCGGGGCCGTACCGTGCCCCGCTGGCATTACCTCGTCGCTTTGGCCGCCGGTGCGGCCAATACGCTGTCGTTCGCGCCGACGCCGCATGGCGGCTGGCTCGAACTCGTGATCTTCGTGTTCTTCTTCGCATGGCTCACGCGCACGACCGGCTGGAAGAGCGCCGCGCTGACGGGCGGCGCTTTCGGCTTCGGCAACTTCGCCACCGGTGTGTGGTGGCTGTACGTCAGCATGCACGACTATGGCGGGATGGCCGCGCCGCTTGCGGGCGCGGCGGTCGTCCTGTTCTCACTGTATCTGGCGGTGTATCCGGCGTTTGCCGCGGGCATCTGGTCATTCTGCGCGGGGCACGCGCGCAACGGCGCGTCGGACACCGACCAGCCGTTCTCGCCGACCTGGCACGGCGCGCTGGCTTTTGCGAGCGCGTGGGCGATCGGTGAATGGTTGCGCGGGACCGTGTTCACCGGTTTTCCGTGGCTTGCGAGCGGTTATGCGCAGGTAGACGGACCGTTCGCCGGGTTTGCACCGGTGGCGGGCGTGTACGGCGTCGGCTGGGTGCTGGCGCTGGTCGCGGCGTTGATCGTGCAGGCGCTGGTGCACATGCTGCCTTCGCGCGGGCAACTCGGTGCCACCGCAGTCGGCAATGGCGGCAATGGGGCTAAACGCGGTATCGCAGGCGTCGCCGTGCCGGCGGGAATCGCAGTTGCGCTGATCGCGGCCGGCCTGCTGCTGCCGCTCGTGCAATGGACCTTGCCGGCTAACGCGCCGCTGACGGTGCGCCTGCTGCAAGGCAACGTCAAACAGGAAATGAAGTTCGAAGAAGCCGGTATGCGCGCCGCGATCGATATGTATCAGCAGATGATCACGTCGAAGCCGGCCGATCTGGTCGTCACGCCTGAAACCGCCATTCCGGTGCTCGCACAGCAATTGCCGCCGCGGTTCGCGTCGGCGGTGCGCAACTTCTCGGATTCGACGGGCACCGCGATCGTGTTCGGTGCGATCGGCGGCACCATCACGCCGGAAGGTCAGGTGGTCGACTATACGAACAGCCTGTTCGGCGTCACACCGGGCACGCGCGAGGTGTATCGCTACGACAAACACCATCTCGTGCCGTTTGGCGAATTTGTACCGTGGGGCTTCCGCTGGTTCGTGAATCTGATGAACATTCCGCTCGGCGATTTCGCGCGCGGCGCGCCGGTGCAAAAACCGTTCATCGTGCATAACCAGCCTGTGTCCGTGGACATTTGCTACGAGGATATTTTCGGCGAGGAGATCGCGCGGAACATTCGCGAGAGCGATACGCCGGCAGGCGTGCTGGTCAACTCGACCAATCTCGCCTGGTTCGGCGACACCATCGCCCTGGATCAGCACCTGCAGATTGCGCGTATGCGGTCACTGGAAACCGGCCGGCCGATGCTGCGCGCCACCAACACCGGCATGACCGCCGCGATCGACGCCAACGGCAAGGTAATCGGACGCCTGAAGCCGTACACGATCGGCTCGCTCGATGTGACGGTGCAAGGGACCTCGGGCAGCACGCCTTACGTGACGAGCGGGAACAACACGGTTCTGGCGGTTTCGCTTCTGCTGCTGGCGTTCGGGTTTGCGTTCGGGCCGGGAATCGTACGGCGTCAAAACGGCAAGAAATGAGCCACCGATGAGAGCCGGCTGAGCGATCTGGCCAGTTCTACACGGCAGCCCTACTCAATCACCGCTGACAAAACCACAAAAAAACGCGCGCTTCGGAAAAAACCGAGCGCGCGTTTTTTATTCGAAAGCAACACCGCCGCTTGATGTCGATTGCACGACACAAGCAGCCGCGGCACTCAAGGGCCTTCGCTCAATTCACCGGCACCGTATCGATAAACGACTGACGCAAGGACAGCTTCTGGAAATGCTTGTCCAGATTCGGATACCCCTCGCGCCAGTTCAACTCAGGCGTGCGGAAATCGAGGTAGCCCAACGCGCAGCCCAGCGCGATATCCGCGAGCGTGTAGTGATTGCCCGCGCACCACGGCTTGCTGCCCAAGCCCTGCGACATCGCGATCAGACCTTCGTCGATCTTGCGTTGCTGCCGCGCCACCCACGCGTCCACGCGCTGCTCCGGCGTGCGCTGGGTGCCTTCGAGGCGAATCAGCACCGCGGCGTCGAGGATGCCGTCGGCGAGCGCCTCCCAGCAGCGCACTTCGACGCGCTCGCGCCCGGACGGCGGGATCAGCTTGCCGACCGGCGACAGCGTATCGACGTATTCGCAGATCACCCGCGAGTCGAACACCGCTTCGCCGTCTTCCATCACGAGGCACGGCACCTTGCCGAGCGGATTGAAGGTGTGAATCGTGGTATCCGGCGCCCATACGTTCTCGGGCACAAATTCGTAGTCGATCTTCTTGTCGGCCAGAACGACCCGCGCTTTACGCACGAACGGGCTGCCGAGCGAACCGATGAGTTTCATCATTACCGTCTGCCTTTTCTTGAATTCGGCGAAAGTATAAGTGGTTGGCGCCGTTCCCGAGCATAGCGCCCCATCTTCGCAAGCCGCATGGATGCTGGCTGTGGATGGATAGCAACATTGCCGCGCCGCGCGCCGGACGTCTACCAGGCTAATCGGCTGATTGACGGAAAGACAGGCGCCTGGCACGGATTGCCGCCGCCATCGCGGCTGACCTGCGCACAGCGCTTGCCAGCCGCGCCCGCCAGGCACCACCACCCGAAACACCAGTATCCGTGCAAAATAAGTCGCCGCATTGGGCGCTACAATCGCACGATGAACCAGCCGACCGAACCCACCATCGCCATCGACGTCTTCCGCACGCGCCGCGAGCGCGTACTCGCCGCGCTGCGCGCAGCGGGCGGGGGCGTCGCCATCATCCCCACCGCGCCGGAAAAGCTGCGCAACCGGGACGCCGACTACCCCTACCGGCACGATAGCTACTTCTACTATCTGACCGGCTTCACCGAACCCGAGGCGTGGCTGGTGCTCGACGCCAGCGCCGCGCCGGGCGAGCCGGCTTCGATCCTGTTCTGCCGTGAGAAGAATGTCGAGCGCGAGACGTGGGAAGGCTTCCGTTTCGGACCGGACGGCGCGCGCGAGGCGTTTGGCTTCGACGCAGCCTTCGCTGTAAGCGAAGTCGATACGCAATTGCCACGCATTCTCGCCGACAAGCCGTCGCTGCATTACGCGCTCGGCACCTCCGCGGAACTGGACGAACAGGTGCGCGGCTGGCTCGACACCGTGCGCGCACAAGGCCGCAGCGGCGTCGCCGCCCCCACCGTCGCGTGTGACCTGATCCCGTTGCTCGACGACATGCGGCTCGTCAAGGATCCCCACGAACTCGCCATCATGCGCCGCGCCGGACAGATTTCCGCGCAAGCACATCGCCGTGCGATGGCCGCCTGCCACCCCGGCGTGCGCGAGTACGAACTCGAAGCCGAGCTGCTCTACACATTCCGCAAATTCGGCGCGCAGGCGCCGGCCTACACATCGATCGTCGCTGCGGGCGCGAACGCCTGCGTGCTGCACTACCCGGCCGGCAACGCGATTGCCCAGGACGGCGACCTGATCCTGATCGACGCCGCCTGCGAACTCGACGGCTATGCCTCCGACATCACCCGCACCTTCCCGGCGAGCGGCCGCTTCACGCCGGCGCAGCGCGAGCTGTACGACATCGTGCTGGCCGCGCAGCAGGCCGCCGTCGACGCCACCCGCGTCGGCGCGACCTTCGACGATCCGCACCAGGCCGCCGTGCGCGTGCTGTCGCAGGGTCTGCTCGACACCGGCATCATCGACCGCACGAAGTTCGCCTCGCTCGACGACGCGATCGCCGAGCGCGCCTATGCGCCGTTCTATATGCACCGCACCGGCCACTGGATCGGCATGGACGTGCACGATGTCGGCGACTACCGCGAACGCGGCGCCGCGCGCGACGAAGCGGGTGCACTGCCGTGGCGCACGCTGCAGGCGGGGATGACGCTGACCATCGAGCCCGGTCTGTATATCCGTCCGACCGAAGGCGTGCCCGAACGCTACTGGAACATCGGTATCCGCATCGAGGACGACGCGATCGTCACGCCAGAGGGCTGCGAGCTGATCACACGCGACGTCCCGGTGGCGGCCGACGAGATCGAGGCGCTGATGCAGGAAGCCCGCGCGGCCCAGGAACCAAAGCAGTGACCCAAGCAGTAACCCAAGGAAGTAACCCGCAATGAACGACGTTTCCCAGTCGACGGTGATTCTGAAACCCGCCGCGTCCGATCATTCCTTCGATTTCGACGTGACGATCGTCGGCGCCGGGCCGGTCGGGCTCGCGCTTGCCGGCTGGCTGGCGCGCCGCAGCGCGACGCGGGCGCTGAAGATCGCGCTGATCGACGCGCGCGAGCCGGAAGATTCGATTGCCGATCCACGCGCGATCGCCGTGTCGCACGGCAGCCGGATGATTCTCGAACCGCTGCGCTGGCCCGCCGACGCCACGGCGATCCAGCGCATCCACGTGTCGCAGCGGGGCCACTTCGGCCGCACGCTGATCGACCACAGCGAACACGGCCTGCCGGCGCTCGGCTACGTGCTGCGTTATGGCTCGATCGTGCACGGGCTTGCCGAAGCGGTTCACGCGACCTCCGTGCACTGGTTCCGCTCCACCTCCGCTGCGGCCCCGACTCAGGACCTCGACGGCGTCACCTTGCCGATCGAAACCGCGGGTGTCACACGCAATCTGCGCACGCGGATTCTGGTGAATGCCGAAGGCGGCCTGTTCGGCGACCAGAAAACCGCCCGGAGCGCGAGTAGCAGCGCTGGCGGCGGTACGCGCGATTACGGGCAGACCGCGCTGGTCGGCACGGTCACCGTGTCAGCGCCGCAACCGCATGTGGCATGGGAGCGCTTCACGTCGCAAGGACCGATCGCGCTGCTGCCGATGGGTGGCGTGCGCGGCGCGAATTACGCGCTGGTCTGGTGCTGCACACCCGACGAAGCCGCACGACGCGCCCAACTCCCGGACGACGAATTCCTGAGCGAACTTGGCGCCGCGTTCGGCAACCGCATGGGCCGCTTTACGCAAATAAAGGGGCGCGCGTCGTTCCCGCTGGGACTGAATGCGGTCGATACGCTGGTACAGGGTCATATCGTCGCCATCGGTAATGCGGCGCAAACGCTGCATCCCGTGGCGGGCCAGGGCCTGAATCTCGGCCTGCGCGACGCGCACGCGCTCGCCGATGCCCTGTCCACGGAAGGCCCCACCCCGCTCGCGCTGGCGACGTTCGCGCAACGCCGCGCGCTCGACCGCCGCCTGACGATCGGCGCGACCGACACACTCGCGCGCCTGTTCACCGTCGACTTCCCGCCGCTCGCCACCTTGCGCGGCCTCGCCCTCACCGCGCTCGAATTCCTGCCGCCGGTGAAAACCGCGCTGGCACGGCAAATGATGTTCGGTCAGCGCCGCTGAGCGCGCCGCCCGCTCGCGCCCCGCAGCCGCTGCAGCCTTTTAGGCACCGCAGTCAGACACCGAAGCAGGGCCGCGCGAGCGGAGCCGGTTCTATGAACCGGACCACTTTCATAGAAGATTTAATGAGTTACGACAGACGCAAGTCGGGTGTCGGCTATCCGTTAACGCTAAAATAGCGGTTTTCCCTCGCATTTCGCGAATGCGCCGACTGACAGAATTTGATCAATCGGCCGCAGGCGCGTCCAAGTCATGCCTACTCTCGGCTCCCACGATCTGCGTAATAACCTGTTCGTCGCCCCCATGGCCGGCGTGACCGACCGGCCGTTCCGGCAGTTGTGCAAACGGCTGGGCGCGGGCTATGCGGTGTCCGAGATGGTCGCCTCGAACGCGCAGTTGTGGAAAAGCGAAAAGACCATGCGCCGTGCCAACCACACGGGCGAGGTCGAACCGATTGCCGTGCAGATCGCCGGCGCCGATCCGGCCATGATGGCGGAAGCCGCGCGCTACAACGTGGCAAACGGCGCGCAGATCATCGACATCAACATGGGCTGCCCGGCCAAGAAGGTGTGCAACGTGGCCGCGGGTTCCGCCTTGCTGCAGAACGAGCCGCTGGTGCAGCGCATCGTCGAGGCGGTGGTAGCCGCAGTGGGCATCGGCCCTGACGCAGTGCCCGTCACGCTGAAGATCCGCACCGGCTGGGATCGTGACAACAAAAACGCGCTCTCGGTCGCGCATCTGGCTGAAGCCGCCGGCATTTCGATGCTGACCGTGCACGGCCGCACGCGCGCCGACCTGTATCACGGCGACGCCGAATACGAGACCATCGCAGCCGTCAAAGCGGCTGTGCGCATTCCGGTGGTCGCCAATGGCGACATTACGTCGCCGCAGAAAGCCCGCGAGGTGCTCGCCGCCACCGGCGCCGACGCCATCATGATCGGCCGCGCCGCACAGGGGCGGCCGTGGCTGTTCCGCGAGATCGAGCATTTCCTGCAAACGGGTGAGTTGCTGCCGCCGCCGCGCATCGACGAAATCCAGCAGGTGATGAACGAGCATCTCGAAGATCACTATGAGTTCTACGGCGAATTTACGGGTGTGCGCACAGCACGTAAGCATATCGGCTGGTACACTCGCGGCCTTTCTGGCGCCAACGTGTTCCGGCACCGCATGAATACGCTGGACACCACGCGCGAACAACTCCTCGCCGTCAACGAATTCTTCGACGCCCAAAAGGCGATCTCCGACCGCCTCGTCTACGTCGACGAGACGCTCACCAGGAACGACGGCGAGCCGGACCATACCGACCGACTAGCAGCATGAGCAAGAACAATATCGAACAATCTGTCCGCGACAGCCTGGGGATGTATTTCCAGGATCTCGACGGCTCCAATCCGCACGACGTCTACGACATGGTGATTTCGTGCGTGGAAAAACCCTTGCTCGAAGTGGTGCTCGAGCAGGCCGGCGGCAATCAGTCGCTGGCCGCCGAGTATCTCGGCATCAACCGCAATACGCTGCGCAAGAAGCTGCAACAGCACGGTTTGTTGTAGCTCGTTTTAGTTTTTTCTCGCGCCCTGCCACGTTTCCCTTCGGCTTTTCGTCTTCATCATGATCAAGCAAGCGCTCATCTCCGTTTCCGACAAGTCCGGCATCGTCGACTTCGCCAAGTCGCTGTCGGACCTCGGTGTCAAGATCCTGTCGACCGGCGGCACCGCGAAACTGCTCGCGGATGCGGGTCTATCCGTCACCGAGGTCGCCGACTACACGGGCTTCCCGGAAATGCTGGACGGGCGCGTGAAAACGCTGCATCCGAAGGTGCACGGCGGCATTCTCGCGCGCCGCGACCTGCCGGAACACATGGCGGCGCTTGAAAAGCACGACATCCCGACGATCGACCTGCTGGTCGTGAATCTGTACCCGTTCGTGCAGACCGTGTCGAAAGAAGAGTGCTCGCTGGAAGACGCGATCGAGAATATCGACATCGGCGGCCCGACCATGCTGCGCTCGGCCGCGAAGAATCATCGCGACGTGACGGTGGTGGTCGATCCGGCGGATTACGCGGTCGTGCTCGACGAAATGCGTGCGAACAGCAACGCGGTTTCGTACAAGACGAACTTCCGCCTCGCCACCAAGGTATTCGCGCACACCGCCCAGTACGACGGCGCGATCACGAACTACCTGACGAGCCTGACCGACGAGCTGCAACATTCGTCGCGCAATGCTTACCCGGCTACGTTCAACCTGGCGTTCGACAAGGTGCAGGACCTGCGCTACGGCGAAAACCCGCATCAGAGCGCTGCGTTCTACCGCGACCTGGTGGTGCAGCCGGGCGCGCTGGCAAACTACAGCCAGTTGCAAGGCAAGGAACTGTCGTACAACAACATCGCCGATTCCGATGCAGCGTGGGAATGCGTGAAGACGTTCGACGTGCCGGCTTGCGTGATCGTCAAGCACGCGAATCCGTGCGGCGTGGCAGTGGGCGCGGACGCGAACGAAGCGTATGCAAAGGCGTTCCAGACCGATCCGACCTCGGCGTTCGGCGGCATCATCGCGTTCAACCGTGAAGTCGACGAAACGGCGGCGCAAGCGGTGGCCAAGCAGTTTGTCGAAGTGCTGATCGCACCGTCGTTCAGCGCGGCGGCTCGCCAGGTGTTCGCGGCCAAGCAGAACGTGCGTCTGCTGGAAATCGCTTTGGGTGAAGGCCATAACGCGTTCGACCTGAAGCGCGTCGGCGGCGGCCTGCTGGTGCAATCGCTCGATTCGAAGAACGTGCAGCCGCGCGAATTGCGCGTGGTCACGAAGCGTCACCCGACGCCGAAGGAAATGGACGACCTGCTGTTCGCATGGCGCGTCGCGAAGTACGTGAAGTCGAACGCGATTGTGTTCTGCGGCAATGGCATGACGCTTGGCGTCGGCGCGGGCCAGATGAGCCGCGTGGACTCGGCCCGCATCGCCAGCATCAAGGCGCAGAATGCCGGCTTGACGCTGACCGGTTCGGCTGTGGCATCGGACGCGTTCTTCCCGTTCCGCGACGGTCTGGACGTGGTGGTCGCGGCAGGCGCGACCTGCGTGATTCAACCGGGTGGCTCGATGCGCGATGACGAAGTGGTCAGCGCAGCAGACGAGCACAACATCGCGATGGTGTTGACTGGGGTGCGTCACTTCCGGCATTAATGCGGGCTTCGCGGACACCGCCTGATTCTTTGTGAAGCGGTAGTCGCGAACCTGGCTTGAGCGAAACGGCCCGGCGGAGATTTCCCCAGCCCTTCACC
>NZ_JAQQDU010000111.1:0-25713 GCF_046027825.1 Paraburkholderia sediminicola | reverse complement strand
GTACAGTTCAGCGAGAATGAGATCTGGCCTGTTCCATTATTGGCGATCGGTTTCGAAGGGCATTCGTCCGTCGATGCACTTCGGCGTCGTATGGAGCAAACCCCCGAGGATCGTCGACCGGCGGCCGCTCTCGTGCTCGACTCCAATGTTTTTGTAGGTTGGAATGCAATGGCAGAAGGAGCAAAAGCACTCTTGAACGTGTGTACGGCAATTCCGCTGCTCGCTGCGGAGGTCACACATGCGTCGACCGACCTTGCGCGGTATGACTAAACGTGCCGGCACCTGAACACTGGGCAGCCCTGCAATCGGCTGAATGGCCGTTGTTCCCTCGGAATAAGACATATCCGGTTGGGAGCATCGAGTTAATTGCAGGTACCGTCTCAAAAAAGAAGAAGGGCTTGAACGCCGGGTGCGCAACGCGCACCCGGCTATGCCGTCCCTTCGATCGTCGTTGGTTCAGCGATATACGCGATATCTTCAAGTTGGTTCTTGCCAATCAGTATAGAGATGGGTGCGCTGGATGGCGTCGAGTATTTCGGATAGCGGCACTTCGGCGAATGCGATTTCGGCCATCTTCCGGATGCGTCCGCCATGGATGCGGGTGGCTAGCATTTCGCCTAACGCATCGGAGTGCGCGAAGCCGTGTACGGTCGCCAGCGCGAGCAAAGTATCGATCGGTTCGTTGATGCGGGCGCGACGCCAGAGGCGACGTCTCAGGTGTGTACGCGACTGTGCCTGCAAGCACGGGCAAAGTGGCAGCGATACCCTTCCAGCGTCAGCGATCCAGCTGCCAGCTGTTATCGGTTTTGATCATGCCCAGCGTATAGTGGAACTGAAGCGTGTTCTTGCCGTCGAATCCAGGACCGTTGACCTTGTTAAAAAGATCACGGGCGACGTCGCCCGGGAAATTCGGACAGGCCTGGTCGAATTCCATGCGGAAGGTTCCCGGGCCGTAACCGGTAACGAGTTCCTGATACAGCGCCGCCTGTTTCTGCTCATCGTCTTTCAATGTCTGGTCGGTGGCCGCGTTACCTCCCTGATCGGAGTAGTTCTTTCGGATCTGCGTCTCCTGGTTGATTAAATCCTGGCGATCAGACGTCTTCTTCGCCCACACCTCCAGCTTGTCCGTTTGGTCGCTGTCGGCTTCAAGTGTCAGGTTGTACTGCACCTCGACCTGGTAATGCTGATCATCGCTACCGTGGACGCCATTGACCCGATTGAAATCGGACATTTCGATGTATTTGCAATAACCGAGTTGAGTTTCAACGGCGTGCCTTGCATCGGACTCGCCCGGCGTGCTGTTTCCGCATGCGGCGAGCAGCACGGTAAGTGAAGCGCACAGCGCGAGACATGCGGATTTCGTGTGAATTGTCTTCATGGGTTTGATTTCCTGCGAAAGAAATGAAGCGATAGCCGGCCGCGCTTACGCGACCGGCGGTTAAGTGGGTTGATACTAAGAAAGAGGGGTTCTTTTTCGACTGCGAACCCCTCCTGAGGGATGGACGACTACGATGCCAGGATGGGCGGCTTACGGATTGCCGTACTGCCAGGAGTTAACGTAATACTCACCATCTGCCTGCCAGCCGAGCTGAACCTGCACAGCCTGTTCCGCCGTCGCGGTTGCAGTTGAGGTCAGCACATCGGTGAACGACTTATTGAACGTAAACGGCGACGGCGTGTTGCCCGTACTCGCTCCCCATACCGTTGCATCGTAGGTCGTGGCCGGTATGCTGGTCTGGGCGGCGCCGAGCGAATTGATCGATGCCCAGAAGTTCGGATAGAACGAGCTCGCCGGAATCGTCCAGTCGAGTGAGGCTGACGTGCCGGGTGCACTTTGCGTACCGGAACCACCCGGCATCAGGTAATTCGCGATCACGTCGCTGCCAAGCGTCTGCCACGCTACCGTGCTGCCTGCCGCTGCCGCATAGTTGCGAGCGATGTTCTGGATCTGCTCCGAGCGGATCTCGGTGCCGGTCATGTCGTACAGTGTGACCGTATAGACGCCGAAGTTCTGGATCGTCGATACGTCTTGCGACGACGACGCATATTCCGGCAGACCGTTCGGCGAGAACGACGTCGTGCTGCCAGAGATCGGCGACCAAGCCCACTTGTAGGTTGTGGACATGCCGCCGTTGACGCGATTGCCCGTGCTCGTGAGCGGCGCGATGAGCGTGCCTGTCGGGATTTCCAGATAGCCAGCACCGGTGCCGTTGCCAGCAGTCTGGAACCACAGGCCGTTGGCGGGTAGGCCCGGCCCCGCCACCACGGCAGAGCCGACGCTCTTGGCCGTACCGCTGACCGCTACCGAAGACGGAATCTGGATGTCGAGACCCGACTCGTAGTGCGCATTGGCTGCATCCACCGAATCCGTGTACTGGACGCGGCCGAGGAATGATGCAATGTAGGTGCTGTCCTGCAACTGGTTGCCGATGATGTCCCACTTGCCGTTGGGAAGCTCCTGCACGTAATCCATACCGAAGTCGGGCGTGCCGTCCGGATCAGTCATCAGCAGATAGACGAGCGCGGCCGGATTGCTGATGCCGGCGAGTGTTCCGGCAGGTACAAACGCAACCGTCTTGATGCCAGTCAGCGCCGTCCCCTTGGTAAAGAGCGTGTGACGCTTCGCGAAGCCGGCGACGCCCGTGCCGTCTCCGTTGTTCAGGTAAGTCGCATCGATTGCCGACGTGCAGTTGCTATCCGAGGTATTCGTGGCGCCGCCCTGGACATCGGACGCACAGGCGGCCAGCGCGGTTTGCAGGTTCGCCAGATAGTTCGCTAGCTGAGCAGGTGCGGTAAGCGCTGTGGATACGCTCGTGCTGGAGTTGAGCTGGATCGCCGTATCGGGATTGGCAAGGCTCGCGATTTGAAGACCGGCACCCGAGGCCGAGGGCGTCACGGAGACGGAATCAATCACGGCATCCGCGCCAGTCTGGTTTGGGATGAAGGTCGTGGCAATCGGATCGAACGCCGCCGGAACGCTGTTGGCCGAGAGGATCGGCGCGATCGCGGCATCGAGGGTTGCCTCCGCCGTGGTAATGGCAGACGAACTGATGGCCGATGCGTTACCGGCCAGAGTGGCCGGATTACCCGACTGGGTCATGAGGGCGGCGACAGCCGTCGTCAGTGGCGTCACGTTCGCCGTCACCGGCGCGCCACTGGCCGTACTGGTGCTGGCGACCACCGAATACAGCGTAGCCGACACACCGGACGGATCGGCGGCGGTGATCAGGAAAGGCGCAGTCAGTCCGGACAGCGAGACGTTGTACGTGCCGTTCGCCCCGGATGTAGCCGTTGCGCTCTTGCCGCCCGCATCC
This sequence comes from Paraburkholderia sediminicola, assembly GCF_046027825.1. Classification (GTDB taxonomy): domain Bacteria; phylum Pseudomonadota; class Gammaproteobacteria; order Burkholderiales; family Burkholderiaceae; genus Paraburkholderia; species Paraburkholderia sediminicola_D. The sequence continues at coordinate 22,399 of NZ_JAQQDU010000111.1, read as the reverse complement.
GTGACCGTGACGGTCGCCCCGATCATGGCCGTGCCGATCGCGACCGTTCCGCTCATGGCTGTTGCCGCGACGGTCGTCGGCTGGCTGCTGGTCCCAGACGGCGATGACGCGCTGCTGCCACCGCCGCCGCACGCGGCGAGAATGGCACTCATGGATGCGCACAGCGCGAGCCGTGCGATCCCCGTGTTGGATCGGATTTTCATTCTTTTCTAGTCCTTGATGGTTGGTATGCACTACAGCGATGAAGCGGCGAGTGCCGCTGGTATCAGGTCTTTGGCCGTGCGATGACCGTCGTGCCGCGACGGGTGCGGGCGGTCGTCAACCCCCGACTGGCGGCTTCGCGCATGGCGCGGTTGACGGTGTTCAGGTGAACGCCCATGAAGTCGGCCATCAGCCGCTGGGAGGGCAGTACTTCGCCTGCCCGGATCTGGCCGGTACGGATGGCCGTTTCCAGCGCGGCGACAATGACACTGCAGGTCGAACCGCGCTGCGAGATTACGTTCAGGTAACGCAATGAATTCATGGATTGTTTTCCTCTGGATGCGAAACCCGGGTGCGCCATTCGCGATGAGCGACAGGACCACTAAAGCGTCCAGTCACGGCCTGCGACGCCGGGGATCATCATTGTTATGTAGTGTTTACTCGACAATGTTGGGCGCACGGGCAGGTGTCGCCCCACATGTCCGATCGCCTGTATATCGGCTCAAAATCGTATTACTGAAGAGTAAATACTACAACAAATGAAGTGTTTATTACGTCGATAGTCAGTCGACAGGTGGGCATCCTGCATGCCATGACCGTCAAGCGCTCACCCCCTCCCGCCGCCCATCCGGCCCCGATCTCGATTGCTCTCGGCAAGCGGATCAAGGAGTGTCGGCACGAAGCCGATAAATCGCAGGAAACGCTCGCTTTCGAGGCGCACGTTGATCGCACCTACATCTCGGCGATCGAACGTGGCATTGCGAATCCGTCCGTCGAGACGCTGGCGAACATCTGCCATGCGCTGAATGTGACGCTTGCTGAACTGTTTGTGCCGCTGGACGGCGTGTCGCTGAAGCCGACCGGCGCGCGTCGTGCCAACGCGGCGACGCCGCCCGAGATCAAGCGCAGCCGCCTGCGCTGACTACGGAGGCGCGGTGACGTTGCGGACCGACAGCGCGCCTGCGAACGTGATGTCGCGTGTAGCGTCCGGCGACAGATAGCGCGGCCGGCCACGCCCGCGCACGTCGATACGGGCGTTGTATCCCGCCAGTACCGGGGCATTGCCCGCCGGATCCAGCAGCAACAGCGCGTGGGGTGTGAAGGCACGCTGCTCCCGGGTTCCCTCGATACCGGTCACGAGTGCAGCATGCCACTTCACCGGATGCCGCTGGCGCCAGCCGACGACGACGGGTCTGCCGGCGTCGATCTGGCGTCCGGCAAAGCGCAGCAGTTCCGTTCCCCTGGCCGTGCATGTTGCGGTACGGACGCTGAGGTTCAGCTCCGCGATAAAACTCGCCAGTTCGGAGAGCGTCAGTCCGTGCAGGTAATGCGGCCAGGCGTGGTCCCAGAAAACGCGTTCGTGTCCCGAGCGGTGGTACGGCAACCAGAGCGGATCGGACAGCTTGCCGAGCATCGCGAGCGCCATCGCGGCGCAATGCAGGGTGCTGCCACCGTCCCAATGTCCCTGCCGGCTGAAGAGCGGGTTGCCTGAACCGGTGAGTATGGGGTGCTGGCCGAGGCGTATGCCCGGATGAAATTTCTGAATCAGCATCTCAGTAGTCGCCGGGTAACAGGATCGTCGTGATCGAGCGATCCGCTTCGGTGATGATCCATACCTTCCCGCCACCCGGTAGCGCATAGTTCGACAGCAGACGCTTACCGGTCAGCAAGGCCAGTTCGTTCGAGGCGAGGTCTTCCACGGAAAGATCGCCCCAGTCGCCACGAATGTGGCGCGCGAGCAGTAAAACTCCCGAGATTCCCGCTGCATCGAGGACATCCTGCGCGGCTGGTGTGATAACCGGTTTGCCCATCGGAAAGGGTGGACCGTTCTTCGTATCGAGGCTCATGAATGGGCCTCCTGGACGTATTGCGCGATTGGCCACGCTGGATAGCTGCGTCGGGTTGTCGACACCGATTGAGCGCTCTGAGCGGTTACGACTTCGTCGAGCCGCTCGACGGTGGTAGTTGAGCGGTCCCATTCCGTGGTCACGATGATCCGGTTGCCATCAGGCAGGCGATATATCGACAGCAGGCGCAGGCCAGTGGCGATCGACAGGTCGTTCTGTTCTTTATCGTTATCAGAAACACTGCCCCAGTCGCCAGCAATGTGACGCAGCATGACGCTGATGACGGGAACGCCGTTCGTACGCAATGCGGCAAACGCAGCGGGCGTGATGAGCAGCTTGCCCGGATGAAATAGCGGTTTGAGGCGGGTAGGTTGGAACATCGACTTCTCCTGAAAATGGACGGGCACGCCCCTCCGGTCGAGCCGGATGCATGCGGGAAATGAAGGGAAGCCCGGCGGCATGCGCCGGCTCGAACAGGTCTGGGAGTTACGGCCTACGGTTGTTCGGCTTCAGCGGAACGCCTGCACCGAACTGCCTGGGCACTATCTCCAGATGCGCGCGGAGCGCCGGGAAGATGCTGGCGACACGGGGCATCGAGGCGAGGATGCGGACCAGCTCGCGCTGGCGATGCAGCTCGAAAGCCCAGGCTGCGGCGAAGCTAATGGCCGTGATACCGGCCACGACGCCGAGCCCCTTTGTCACGGGACAGAGGCGAGGCGGCAGGTGAACGAATGTCGTTTCGTGCATGGATTACTCCAGATAAAGGGCGAGCACGGGCCTCCGGATGAACCGGATAACGTGATCGTGTCGTGGTGGAAAAGAGATCGGGCGCAGGACGCGCCCGGCTTATGCCGTGAGGTCGGCGAGCTGGCGGCGCAGTGCAACGGCCCTGGCCTGAGAGCAGCCGAGGTGGCCGCGAATACCCGCGACGGTTGCGCGCACGCGACCGGCCGCGACGTCACGGGCGAGCTGCGTCACGTCGTCGTCGGTCGGTCCGGCAACCGGTAACGGTGAGACGGGATTGCCCGGTACCTCGTGACTAGCGGTCTTCCCTTCGCAACTAACGGTTGGCAATGCGTCAACCGGTGCGACTGCCGTTACTGCGGGCTGGGTCACGCGGGTCACGTCCACGACTGGTTCCGGCAGCGGTGCGACGACTGGCGGAGTCGCGGCGACTGGAGCAGGCAGGGGCGATGACCGCAGCGCGAGCGTCCACAGCAGGCAGGCGACGCCTTCCAGGACGGCTGCGAACGCGAGCCCCGACAGCAGATCGACGCGTGCGGTAGTCGTGCCGAGTAACGCCGCGAGTCGCGACGTTACTGGATCGGCGAGTAACGCGTCGCGTCGTGCCGTGACCCGGTCGCGCCCGGCTTCGATGCGTCGTACATCGTCCGCTTCGGCGTTCAACGCGTCGAGTTTCGCGGCAAGCGTCACGCGACGAGCTTCCAGCGTCGCGCAGTTGCCGACGCAGTAACGGGCACGCGCAGTCGCGAGTTGAGCGACTACCGTTGCACGTTCCGCCATCACGATGGTCAGACTGCGACCGGGCGCTGCGATGCCGACTGTCGTAACGGTCGACGCCCGCCGGTCTCCTGCATGCTGCTGGGCGAGCAGGAAGAACTGCCCATGCCCGTAACAGGCGGTCGCCAGACACGCGACCCACAGCAGGCTACCTGTTGCGCGCACGGGTAGCGCCACGTCCCGGATGAGCGCGGGCAGCAGGTGAGCGCTGACAACGAGCACGACGCCAATCGCGACCCACACGACCCGTTCGGGCAGTGAGCCGCCGCGCTGCCAGCCTGCCAGAACCGAAAGGCTGAGCGCGGTGGCCGTTGCGCCAACGGCGAGTCCGAACGCCATGCGCCCTGGCACCGTCATGCCGCCGGCCCGCCGAGCAGCACCGCCTTGCGCTCCAGCTTCTCGCGCAGCGTTGAGGACGCTGGGGCGGACGTACCGGTCGTGCCTGCATCCATCGCACCCGGTGTTGCCTCCTGACGATCGGACCCGGCATCGGGATAGAACTCCTCGACGACAGCAGAACCGTCGTCGACGCTGTCTTCGAACGCACCATTGGCGAAGCCGATCCGTGCAGCGGTATCGAGCGCCGCCTGGTCGAAGCCCGCTGTCTTGCGACGTGCGTCGAGCTCGCCCGCTTCTACTATGGCCTGTTCGAGCGTACTGCCGGAACGCACGCCAAGATCGACGTAGTAGATCGCGGAGCGGTAACTTTGCGTCGTTGACTTGCCTCGGATTTTTAGTTCAAGCGGCAGACACGCGAGCAGATTGCCGGACACCGCGCTGAAGTAATGCAGCCGTGCGGCAAGCGTGCGGATGGAGTTGTACGAAGTCGTCCGGAAGATGAATGAGCTGAGTGCATCATCGTCACCGATCGTCACATTGAGTCGCCCGTACGGCTTGCAGTTGCCAGCCTGCCCGAATGCACATCCGTCCGGCGATGGGCAGGGCAGCTCCTCGATGCCCGTTTCACCCGCACGCCGGCACGTCGCACCGTTGCCGACACATACGGGCCGACCGCTATCGCGATCGAATAGCGAATACTCGGCGCGCAGGTTAAGGTTGGGATCGTTAAAGAGGAAACGCACGGGAATGGCGCGCAGTTTCCCGGGCGTCGCCTTGCGCAACGACTCGTTCAGTGGGTGCAGTACCCATTCGCCGCGCTGCTGGACCTGGGTGGTAAGCGTAAACTGGTCGTCTTTTTCAGGCAGACGCTTGCCGTTCTTCTCAACAATTCGGCCGATCGCGATGCGACCAATCACAGGGGGCGTAATTGAAAGGCCTTTGAGCATGATGGTTCTCCGTAGATAGGGAAAAGGGAAAAGCGGAAGAGAAACGGATGGGTGAAGCAGACGAGTGGTGGTGAACGGGAAAACTGCGGGGAGGGTGCAAGGGGACTCAGACCGAAACGAGAAACCGGCGTGAGCCGGGTTTCTTGAGGGCATACTTCACGGCGAGCTCCGGCTGATCGGCGAGCATCCGGTTGAGGTCGACGCCGGCACCATCGCGGCTGCGCCTGAACGACACCGAGCCCGTTTCAAAGATCGCCCGGTCAGCTTCACCCATCGCCTGAACGATGGTCTGTTTTAGCAACGCTTCCTGTGTCTCGCGTTGCTCGATGTCAGCGCGCAACGCGACCAGATCGGCGAACACCGAGGAAAGATGCCGGTCATCCGTAAAATCAACGGTGCCGCCTGTTCCCGGATACAGGCAGCGAAGCGCGCGATCGGCAGATTCAGAACCGTCCGCAGGCGGTGGCGTATCCGTTTCCACGAACTGCCAGAACCGCCGCTCCAGTTCGATCAGACGCGCGATCAGCGCGTCGTCACGGTCGATGCGGTAGATGTGGATCTCCTGCCCGCAGATCAGCACGCACACGTCGGCGGCGGCTTTGCCGGTCACAGCGAGCTGGTGCTGCACCTGGCAGACGACGTATTCCGGCACGCCGTCGCGCCACAGTCGTGCGCCGAACTCTCCCGCTGTCTTGCATTCGAGGATCTGGACATCGGCCGCACCGATCACCTCGCGATCGACGTTTGCGAGCATCCAGGCTTTGTTGGCATCGCGATGCTGGAGCACGGCATTGATGCGCCGCACCCTGTTTCCGGTGCGCTTCGTGTAGTGCGCAGCCACGATAGGTTCGAGCAATGTGCCCCAGTACAGCGGGCTCGTTTCATCGTTCGGATCGATTTTCGGAAGCACGCCCTCGCGACCTGTTTTAACCATCCAAAGTTCGAGCTGCGACTGATAGGGATTCAGCCCCACTGCGGCTCCTGCATCGCTGCTGCCGATGCCGCGCTTGCGAACGGTCAGCCACTCGTCGCGGCTCAGATCGTGTGTCTTGACCAGCTTTAATGCCGGTCGTGCCGCTCTGGTCGGCCCGGCTTCTTCGGTGTTACCCATGTTCGGCTCCAGGAAATAAAGCAGCCCGGAGCGCAACGCAACCGGGCCGGTAGAGGGAGAATGTGTCAGGGGGAAAATCAGACAGGATCGCGGGAAGCTTCCAGGGCATCAGTCCGTTACGCCGTGAAGGCGCAGGTTGTCTCGCGCGAAGTCCTGGACGATGGTGTTCGCCTGACGATCGGCTGCGCTCGCCTGGCTCCATACGTCAACACAAGGCTCACCCTCCTGACTGACCCATTCGGTCGCGTGATACGTCACACGCTCATCGCTGGTCATGTCCAGCGCTTCAAGCTGGCGGATAGCTGCAGGCATCTGTGGCTCCCGTGAAGGTGTCCGGCGCGTGTTGGACGCGACCGGGCGGGTGAAATAGCAACACTGAAAACTCAGCTCGCCATGAGGAGCGCCTGATCGAGCGCCTTCTGCTTGATCGACGCGCCCTGCCCGAACCACGCCGATTCGAGGCGATGATCGGTTGAACGCGCACGCCGTTCATGATCGACATACTGCGTCACTGCGTTAAGGAGGCCGAATGCGGTCCCCTTCGACGAAGCCAGTTCCGCGCCCTTACCGTCGCCTTCGTAAAGCGCCAATACCTTCTTCATCGCGCGCTCGTTGGACAAACCGGTTGCGGTCGTCGCCGGATCGGTAAAGACTCGCAAGAAGTAGTTCATCGCTTCATGCGACTTCACCCGACGTTCAGAAAGGGTCTTCATCCGGTACATGAACGAATCCCACGACGACACCGATACGCCCAGTTGCTTCTTGACGGCCTGCGGATCGAAGCTCGTGCTGTGCGGCACCTTGACCGCCCCCGCGCCGTTGGAGAGCGCGACTGCAAGGGTGTTGTTGCACACGACGCGGATGCTGGTGAACTGGGCGGTAGTAGCCAAGGTTCCGTCGCAGGCTGTCGCCAGCAGCAGATAGCCGTTCATGGTGTCGTTGCCCTTGAGCGTAGACGCCTGGTTGGTCTTCGCCAGCGCCCATATTTTGCGACCGCCCTTAAGCACGCCCGCCGTCTCGAGCTCGAAGCCCGAGATTTCCGTCAGGTCCCGATAAAATTCCAGAATCTCGCGCGGCTGCACGACCTGATAGCGTTGACTGACGACCGAAAGCGGCTCATTGGTGTCTGAGCGGAACAGCACCTTCTGTTCCGGAAAGCTCATGATGGCACCAAGACGGCCGGCGCTATCAGTCATGTAGCGCACGGGCGTTTCGCGGATTTCGAAGGTGATGCCGGACTGCTGTGCCCACACTTCAATGGGCTGCTTGGTGCTGATGCGGTTACCGAGGCCGTGCCAGGGCATTGCGTTAGCGTAGGCCATGGATTGAACGAGATGCATATGGAGACTCCGATAAAAATGAAGGCATAAAGCCCGGCGCGAGGCCAGGCAACGTGAAAGGAAGGAAAACGAAGAGAAAAGTGGGGGGCGAGGCTCAGGACCGATCTGATACGGTCAGCCGGAACGGACGGTGAAGGTGCGTCCGCAGGCAAGGCATCGCCAGCCGTCGAGCACCTTCAGATCGAGTGCCTCGCCGAGGGCGGCGCCCGTGGCGCACCCGGCGGCTCCTGCGATGAGCCCGGCGAGGATCGCACCCGCGACGCCGCCGCACACGGCGCCAATCGGACCGCCGAGCACGCCGATGGCCGCGCCGGTTTCCGCACCGGACAGCGAGGCAGCGATCGCACTCGTCGCGCCTGCCGCAGCACCGACGGCGCTGCAGATCCGCCTTGCAACATGGCGTTGCTCCGTGCGAAACGACTCGCACGACGGACACGGATAACCCACTTCCCCTTTGCCGGGGCGAAAGTGCGGCGATGCGCCTTCGTCTGCCTCTGGCGGCTGATGCACTGGGCGAAGCCGGTTCAGCGCCGATTGCCACGCCGGGTCCTCATCCTCGTCCCCGTCGCCGTATGGGAAGAACGGGGGACGGTCATGCATGGGCGTGAGCCTCGCGCCGGACGCGGTTCACGTACTTGCAATGACATGCGGCGAGCAACGCCCCTCCGGCGAAGGCGAGCGCGAAGGCGGCCAGATAGTCGAGTGGAGTGTTAAGCATCGTCTGACTCCTTGAACAGGGAAGGACGCCGGCACACGACCGTGCCGGCGAAGCCACAGGAAGGGCCTGGGCTCGCAGCAGTCATATATGGCCCAAATCCGTTTCAATCGTCGGAACACGGGTGAGGTATTCGATGCGCTGGACGTGTGACCGCACGACAGGCATAAGCATTCGAGCTAGCCTTTTTGTTTTCCCCTGTTTGAACCCGGCCATCGCTCCATCTGCAGCGATGGCCGGCGCGGTCCCGACTGTAGTAGCACACCCGCCGTGTATGTAGTACTTATCTCGAGGCAGATGCTACAGTTGACCTATCCGCTATCTTTACGACAACGCTTTGTCGAAACGGGGTGCATGGCGCATGAAACTGCAGAGCATCCGACTGTCCGGTTTTCAGTCGTTCGGACCAGAACCGACCGAACTGACGCTCAACGACATTACGTACTTGATCGGGCCGAACGGCTCGGGCAAGACGGCGGCACTTCAAGCTCTGTGTCGCCTGTTCGCCTTCGATCCCTCGTTGAGACGAATTCAACGCTCAGACTTTCACGTTCCGTACGACGAAGACAGTGTTCCGGACGAAAGGCAACTCTGGATCGAAGCTGACTTCGTCTTCCCGGAATTGGAAGAGGACGGCGAGAACGCGACGGTGGCACCTCATTTCAGCCACATGCGCCTAGACACTGCTGAAGGTCAACCGCGAGTCCGATATCGGCTGAGTGCCACAATGGGCGTCGATGGCGATATCGAGGAAACCTTGGTTTACGTGTTGGACCTGAATGGCGACGGTTCGCCCCTGACGACCGCGCAGGTTCCACGAGCGGAACGAAACCACGTGCAGGTTCACTATCTGCCCGCGCGCCGTGATCCTGCCGAACACATTGCATACGGTGCCAATGCGTTGCTTGGGCGGATGTTGCGGGCCGTTAACTGGAAAAACGAGCGCGAGGAAGTCAAAGGCTTCACGGACCAGATCAGCGAAAGCCTGGCCGCAAACCCGTCGGTTGCTGCCCTGAGCGAGAGCTTGAAGACGACCTGGGGCACGTTGCACAAAGGCAGTTTCTTTGCCGATCCCCACATCACCTTCGTCGCCTCCGAGATCGAGGCCCTACTGCGGCACTTGTCCGTCTCCTTCTCACCCGGGCATGACGAGGAACTCGTCGATTTTTCGAGACTGAGCGATGGTCAGAAATCCATGCTCTACCTGTCGTTGGTGCTCTCAGCCCAGTCCATTGGGCGCGCCGTCCTCGCAGGCGAAGACAATTCATTCGATCCGGACAAGCTGCGCCCGCCGGTATTTACGATCGTGGCCCTCGAGGAGCCCGAGAACAGCCTGTCGCCCCACTACCTGGGCCGGATCGTGAATGCCCTGGTTGCCATGACGGGCAACGAGGACGCCCAGGCCCTGATCGCCACGCATGCGCCTTCCATGCTGAGGCGTGTCGACCCCATGCACATTCGCTACCTGCGGCTCACGGATGAACGCGCGACGAAGATCATGCGCATTCGAATGCCCAAGAAAACGGACGAGGCACACAAGTTCGTTCGGGAAGCTGTACAGGCATACCCCGAAATCTACTTCTCCCGGTTGGTCATCCTGGGAGAAGGCGATAGCGAAGAGATCGTCTTGCCCAGAATTCTACGCGCCAAGGGCGTCCCGGTAGACGAGTCCGCAGTGACCGTCGCCCCACTCGGAGGCCGACATGTCAACCACTTCTGGCGCCTGTTATCCGATCTCGAAATCCCGCACCTCACTTTGCTCGACCTGGATGTCGCCCGGTATCAAGGAGGATGGGGACGATTCAAATATGCCAATGACCAGCTATCGGCATACCGTCCCAAAGACGTGCTCCCTAAAGACCACGGAATTCCCAATTGGAATTCAGATGAATATAAGGTTCGTGAGTACACGGCATACATCGAACTCTTTGAAAAGCGCGGTGTCTTTTTCTCCTTTCCGATGGACCTCGACTTCGCGATGCTTCTTTCCTTTCCGGATGAGTATGGCGTTGAATCGAATCCACCGAGTGAGGCCACCATCAAGGCCGTCCTCGGCGACAGCCACCACGATGCCAAGCAATACAATGCCGATGAGCTTGGTCTGTTCGGCACCTATCACAAGCGCTTCAAGCTGGGTAGCAAGCCGGCAGCACACATCGACGCACTGGCCCAACTGAGTGACGAAGAACTCCTCGCTGACATGCCTGAGTCTCTGAGTCGCTTGGCGGACGCGGTGATCGCCAGGCTGGAGGAGTTGCCAGAGTGATCGCAGCGGACACCTGGCATCCAGCAGATGGGCTGACGCTCGAACCCAACGCCTGGCGCGCGGCGAGGGAAGCGGAACGCTGCCTTGCCCTAACGGCGGGGCCGGGGGCGGGCAAGACAGAAATGCTGGCACAGCGCGCCGACTTCCTGTTGCGCACCGGAACCTGCCCCTACCCAAAACGGATACTGGCTATCTCGTTCAAGGTTGACGCCAGCAAGAACCTGAAGGAGCGTGTGAAGCGCCGGTGCGGTTCGGATCTGGCCGTGCGGTTCGACAGCTACACCTTTCACGCCTTTGCCAAGCGGATAATCGATCGTTTTCGCCCGGTGCTAACCGGCCAGGATGCCCTGGATGTCGATTACCGGATCGGCGGCCAAAGGGTCACGCGACGGCAGATCGAATTCACGGATCTGGTGCCTCTGGCTATCCAGATTCTAAGAAAATCGGCCATTGCCCGTAATGCCGTTCGCCAGACGTACAGCGATGTCTTCCTGGACGAATTCCAGGACTGCACCGATCAGCAGTACAAGTTGGTGAAGATCGCTTTTCGAGGCACGGCCATCCGCCTCACGGCAGTCGGCGACACCAAACAGAAGATCATGGGATGGGCAGGCGCCCTCGACGGTATCTTCCAGACCTTCGCGACAGACTTCGGTGCAGAGCCGCTCAACATGTACCGTAATTTCCGCTCGAAGCCCCGCCTGTTGCGCATGCAGAACGAGATCATCCGCGTGATGGACCCATCATCCGCTATGCCCGATGAGCAGCTCGTCGGCGAGGAAGGTCTGATCTTCGCGTGGCGTTTTCCCGGCAGCCAGCAGGAAGCCGAATTTCTGGCTGACGCAATCGACGGCTGGATCAATCGCGAACAGCTTGCACCGTCGGAAATTGCAATCCTGGTCGCCCGACAACCCGATCTGTATGCCGACCGTTTGATGGCAGCATTGGAGCGGCGACACATTCCATTTCGCAATGAGCAGCAGATTCAGGACATTTCGGTTGAACCGGCTGCAAGACTCATCGTCGATTACCTGTCCTGCCTGTATGGACAGCGCGAGCCCAAGGCCTGGATTCGACTTATGGACCAGCTGATTCCTTTTGCCGATGAAGAAGTACAGTCCAATTTGCGGCAAAACATCCAGCGTTTTATCGCGGAGCAGCGAAAACAAGCTGCTCTCGTCGAATCGCTTGGCGAGCCCTACGCGGGCTGGTGGGAGTCCGTATGCGCATTTTTGGGCAAGGTGGGGATCGAGACCCTGTCCGCGCTGTCGCCAGATTACGAGTCTACGACCCGGTTCAAAGAGGTCGTCAACGACACCAGGACACGCATCGAAGATCTGCTGAAGTTGGAACCCGACTTGCCCAAAGCGTTAGAGCGCTTTTCCGATGACCAGGCAGTACGCATCCTCACCATACACAAGAGCAAAGGGCTCGAATTCGATTCAGTCATCATTCTCGGTGTTGAAAACCAGACTTTCTGGGGCAACGCAGATGCCGAACGATGTGCTTTCTTCGTTGGGATTTCTCGGGCTAAAAGGCGACTTATCTTGACCGTTAGTGATTGCCGGGACACGCCCCCGTCCAATCCCTATCGATGGCAGGAAAATAGAACGACTCACAACGAATTCATGGGTTATGCCATGCCGTTTCTCAGTCCCCAATGAGCAACTGAATCGGTAAGAGACGTCATTATTGACGACGACTCGGATTCATGTTCGCTTCTTGCAACGCTACCGCGTATATCGAGCGGTAGCCTGTCCGCGTGTCGTTCACACCTTGATGCCCATTTTCTCCAGCGCATTCAGGACTTCGGCCTGGCAGGGAAAGGTCACTATGCCGATCTGCGCGTTCAAGACGCGCCTCGGGCATGGATGACCTCACTCTCATTCAGCATCGGAAGGACCATGATTCTTGAGCTCGGCGAACTTGGCTGCCATGGTCGGGTTGCCCCGATTCAGCTTCTTGATCGTCACGTCCTGCGCCTTGTCGTTCGCAAGACGAAGGTGATATTCCCTTTGACTAGCAGCAGGTCCCAGGAGGGCTCGGTGGTGTCGAGGGCCAGATAGAAGGCGCCGATGTGCGCGATGAAGTTGCGGGCGCTGGCCAGCCGGTTAAACCACTTAGGGTCGATGCCACGTTCAATCATCCACGAATTGATCATCTCGATGCGCTGCTTGTCCGTGATGTGTTGGCCAACATGGTCGTGTAGCGTTTCCATGAAGACCTTCATCCGGTCGACACAGGCGTCGACCTCCGAGATGACGGAGTGGAGGTCGGCAATCATCAAGTATTTCATGTGATCGTCGATTGGCAGCGCGATGCCTTCGTGATCCGGTGTGTACTGGTGCTCCTTAGTAACGTGCTTGTCGACGTCGTTGACCCAGCGCGGACAAGTCCCGCCGCAGACGGCGCATGATGTGGCGAACCAGATTCAGGCGGGTAGTGATGTGTAATCCCGCCTCATTGACCGCATCCGGCCGCACCGCCGCACGGTTCTCGGCAACGGCCTTGTTCCATGCCGTATAGACGGGCAACACCCATGGATCGCTGCCGAGCTCGCTGAGATGAAGCCACTGTGTGATCGCCATGGTTCTCCTTCGTATTTTCGAGGGCCGCCGAGTGCGCGTGGTGGTCGTAGATGGTGACGTTTATTGGTGGTGGGCTTGCCGCTAGCGCCGACCGCAGGCAAGATTGACGTGCATGATCGGTTACTCACTGTATATACGAAAAAGGGACTAAATGAGGCCGTTTTCTCTTCGTGTCTTCGTACCTTCTGGAGATCCTACCGGCATCCTGATTGCAACTCGCGACGACGGGATCGGCAAGGCCACGATATTCTCTCGACCGCTACTCGGCGAAGTTAAAGGGCGAAAGGAATGGGCCCTGCCAGGAGTCTATCTTCTCGTCAGCCAATCTAAGCTTTACATCGGGGAAGGTGATCCAGTCGGGAAGCGACTGGAGGGCCACGCCAGGGAGAAACCCTTCTGGACGCGTGCGCTCTTTTTCACCGCCGACAATCGACTTAACAAGGCTCACATACAGCATCTGGAATCAAAGTTGGTCAAACTCGCGTTGGAGGCATCAGTCGCGGATCTCGATAACGGCAATAGCCCGCAACCGCCTGCGTTAGGGGAAGAGGAATACGCTTTCGCCGAAAACGTATTAGCCGATCTTCTGTTGATGTTGCCGCTGCTTGGATTCTCTCACTTCGAGGCGATGCACTCGGCTAGCGAAAACATTGAAGAAGAGACTGATGCGCCAACTACTTTGACCGGAGGCAAGCGCAGGGCTGCTTATTCTGCGCTGCCCCAAGGCATGCTTTTTTACGGCACGTATAAGGAATCTCGGGCGACGATTGAGGCCGCCGATGGCGGAGTCATCTTAAAGGCTGGCAGTACGGTCGTTAAAGATCCAGTTCCGAGCTTCGACGTCTGGATGGCAAAGTATGCGCAGATGCGGCGGCAATTGATGGAGTCAGGAGTCATCTCCGAAGACAATGGTCAATTGGTCGTAAAGCAAGATCAGTTTTTCTCTTCTGCTTCTGGTGCCGCTACAGTTGTTCGTGGTGTCAGCAGTAATGCGGATGGATGGATTTCCAAAGACAATCAAAGCTTCGGCGATATGCTTCGAGCTCAGAAACAAAAGATTGCTTAGCAAGTAGCAACACGAAAGCAAACGTCGACATTGCCGTGCCCAATCACGCAGATGACCAATATGACCGGTCAGGCGTTAGGAGACGTTTGTTATGAGTGGCCGTTGTTGAGGCGATTTCGCCGTTTATTCGGCTTTGTAGATGGTGCGGCGAGTCGAGCTCAGGCCGCCCGAGGCGGCATCGTGAGCGGACTTCATGCTAATCGGCCGCACGTGCATCGCGACAGAGCACACAGGGACGGTCGTTATCGGAACTCAGGCGAAGCACGACGACGTCGCGCTTCCTCGTGCACGTCGACTGGCGTAGCACCAAGGACACGCGTGACCATCGCCGCGAGGAAGCGGCCGGGTGCGAGATCTTCTGGAGTTTCTTCTTCGAGAATCCTCACCTTTGGGAGCCGCTCAATCTCACGATCAACTTCTAAATTGGGGGTGGGTGCCGGCACATCCTCTTCTTTGTCCGATGCGAGCCCAGGTTCGGGCAGGCCTTCAGCGTGCCTTTCTTCCCCAGTGTCCGGTATTTCGGCATCGTCTGAGTATTCCATCAAGACGAGGCAGGTGGCGTGGTATGCGTCGTCTTCGCGTCCAAGCTTGGCGAGCAAGTCGAACAACCATGCGGCAGTTTTAGGTTCCTTTTGGAGGATGTCGGAGCGAAGGCCAAACACGAAGCCGAGAGCAGCTAGGGGGTGACGCAGTCGCAGGTTTTTGGCGTCACCGTATGACTCCTCGACCCGATTTGGAGCGTTTTTGCCGTAGGAGGAGTCCATGCGCTTCGTCGAGATCAGCAGCTCGGGACCTGTGGCCCAGTCTGTGATGATGACGTCGACCTGTTTAAAGTAGTTCTTCCCAAGGATGGATGCGCTGGATGAGGTAACACCGCTGATCGAAGCTTGCTTGTTCACGCGCTCTTCCAAAGTCGCGCGGAGCCCGTTGGGCAGTGACTTCAGCAAAGCCGCGACAGGCGCTGGGAGGATGCGCGGGTGGACTGGCCGAGGCCAAGCCTGATCCGAGTCGAAGCCTGCCCGTCGTAACTCATAGCTCAGCCATACATCGAGGGCGAGCGCCGGCACTCCCGATTGGGTCTCGGCCTTTAGGTAAAGGGGAACGCCCAGCAGTTTGACCAGCGTGTCGTAGTCGGGCTCGAAGCGCAACTGTCCGTCGGGGCTCTTGATCCAAGGATTGCGGTGTACACCCTTAGGGGCGGCGAGAGCGACGATTCGATCGAAAATGACCCAGGCTTTTGCTTTCGCGGATTGTTTAGCGGCCACTGGCTGCCCTCAGTGTGCGGCGGTCGGCGAGTTCCGTTCGCGCCTGCCGGATTTGCTTGATCTGTTTGGCCGTCAAGTTACCACACCCCGCAAGGACGATTTTATCGACGATATTTACGGCGTCGAGCAGCCTGCCGTCGCCTAGGAGTTCAGTAACTTGCTGCTTGACAGTGCGAAGTGCGCCAGCACGGGCCAAGACCAACGCAGGCGAGGGCATTGCCCAAACATCCGCTTCCTTCGGCTCGATCTTCAAAATCCCCCCACCATAAGCGCGACCGACCATCTCTGCGTGCAGCAGCGTGACCGAATTCAGGCTCGCAAGCGGCAAAAGTTCGCTGCCGAGTTCACGGTATTTTTCATCGAGGTAGACGCCGTGCACCGAGTTGAGGTGGCGGGCCGCTGCTTCATTTGCTGTAAGTCGAGGCGTGTCTGCGTTCATGCAGGTCAATAACAGATCCGCGGCGGGAACGAGCGGCACCTGGTACCAGGTCTTACGGACGCGGCACTTGTATGCAGTATCGACACCGGTCCGATGGCCGTCTTCGATGTATGCCGCTGCTTCGGCCGAGGGTGGATCGCTCGGATAAAAGAGGTAGGTAGCGTGACCCTCTCGGCCCAGCTTGGTAAGCATGGCGTTGGAGAGCGAGAGACCACGCAGGTGGGAGCTTCCAGGCGGCGAGAGGCGCAGCAGTTCATTGCGGCGCAAGCCTAGTTCCTTCGCACGCTGAGGCGAGAGCGTGAAGTATTTGTTGTTGCCCGTGACGATGCCGAGGGTGGTGTCCCCCCACGTCTCCAAGCTCGTAAACAGTCGTCGTCGCAATAGCTCGTGCAGCGGCGCGATCGCTTTCGGGTCAATGAGGCTGCTGGTCCACTTGGCCGCCGGGTCAGTTGGCGTCCAGATCAGTCCTGCGCCAAGCGAAGCAAGGTCAGCGGCGTTCTTCGATTGCCTGATGGTCGCGTGTTGCGCGGGGCCTTCAAGATATCCGTCGGCTAGTAACAGCACGACGTCGGCCTCGGCCTCAGGGAATACCTGCTCCTCAAAAAGCACGAGTTGCACGTCGCGGAAGCGGTCGAAGAGAAATCGGCGCACGGGGGCTGCATAGTTCACCGAAAGCAACTCTGCTGGTAGAACAAGCCCGAGCCGCCCACCCGGCTTCAAGAACAGCGCAGAGTGGATGGTGAATGCGGCCCAACTAGAGGCGAGGCCGGTCAGCGATACGCCACCTCGGAGGGCGGCCGCACGGGATCGCGCGCGGGACTCGCCAGAAAAGTCCTGATACCGGATGTACGGCGGGTTGCCGATAACGGTGTCGTAGACCGGTTCGGGTTCGACCGCAAAAAAGTCACTATGCCGGATTTCGGCTTTACCACCAGCTTCCCGCACGCGTTGGTTGGCGACACGCGCGCTGTGGGCATGAATCTCGACACCGTCGACGGTCGGACGCGCATCCTTGCTTGGTGTCAACCCGCGAAGGCGGCTGACGGCGGCGACGAGGAAAGCAGCATCGCCGGCGGACGGTTCCAGCACTAGGTCGCCGGGCGTGCGAATGGCCCAGTTGGCCACAAACCGGGTGATCTCGTCGGGGGTGAAGAAGGCGCCTCGCTCCTTGCGGAGAGCGGGCGTGTCGTCGGGATGAATGGAGCGTGCGAGGAGAGTCACTTGCAAATCCTGGGAGCAGCCGCACGGGCGCTAACACGGAGACCTGCTGCGCCTGCTTCGCTGAAGTGGGAGTTCATTGTCAAGTCACCTTCTTGTTTATTAAGCTATTCAGCGCGCCTGACCTCGAGGACGGACTCAGCGAGTTCAAGCGTCCTAACGCGCGCAATTTTAGCCCGATTGCAGAGCCGTCGTCGAGGTGATGGCATCCATACCGCGACGGTCGGATCGGCGCCAACGAGCCCTTCCGGAGAGGTCAGACCCCATCGAGCGGGCACGAGAAGGCGATCTCCTGAATGATTACGTTGCCACGGCATAGCGCCGTTCTAATGCCGCTCCGTGCCTAGGAGCGCACATCCCTCGCTGGCCGAACGGTCTGGCTGGAGTTACCCGGACCCGAAGGCATATCCGCGTGCCGTACAACGGAAGCCAAGAGTAACTGCGATAAAACGCAGTCCCCACGCCTGCGAGTACTTCTTGACCCGCCACTTTTGATGCATGTGATGAAAGCGCGCGATTGGACGCATCGTCCGTTTGCGGGGCGCGGTCGAGCACACTTAGACCCTGTAGGGGCGTGCTGCCGATTGATGCACGTAGACCGGATGTGAGATGCGATTCGTGAGCGAGGGGTCGTCCGGTGGATGAAGCCGAGGAGATATTGCCGCAAACCGAAAATGTCCGGAAATAATTGCCATTTAGTGCCATATTTCTCGGGCGGCGACGTGACCGCGTACATATCTGAGAGGGCCGTATGGCAACGAGTTCGGTGAGCAAAACTGCGACAAAAACAGATGCAAAGGCGGAGGTCGCACCACGTGCGCGCCTACATAAATTGGTCATAGCCAACTTCCGAGCCATCGGAAAGACACCGGTGACTATCGAACTGGACGACATCGTGGTGTTGGTGGGGCCTAACAACGCTGGCAAAAGCTCTGTCCTTCGCGCTTACGAGGTTGTGATGCAAGCGGGAAAGCTTAACGAGCTAACCATCGAGGATTTTCCCAATGCTAGGGTTCCGTCCGCTGAGAATTCCGACATGTATCCAACAATCGAGCTGGAGACAGTTCTTTATGAAAACAGCACTCCACCGGCAAAGCACTGGATTGACACCAAGGAAAATGGTGATCGGCATGTTCGTGAGCGCTGGGTATGGAAAGATATTGGCAAGCCGGAAAAGCGTGGGTTCAATGTTGAAAGTGGGCAATGGGATGAGAATCATGGGCCTTGGGGCGTTGCCTCGGTCGCTCAAGCTAATAGGCCAGAAACACATCGGATAGAGGCATTCGATGATCCGCAAAAGCAGGCGGAGGCAATAATCGCGCTATTGCAAGAAGCGATAAAGGAGAAAGTAAAAGAGGTTAGTTCCAAGAAGGGCGAAAAAGAAGCAGAGAAGAGTCATTATGAACTTCTTCTCGATTCCGTCGCGGAGTTGCAGAAACAGGTCGCGGAAGATGCTGCTACTGCAATTAAGGATGTCAGAGAAAGTCTTAATCAATCAATATCAGATGTCTTTCCAGGATACTCAATCACCCTTGACGCGCGCCCGGAAGATGATTTGGAAAAAGTCGTGTCTTTCTTTAAGTCATTGCCGGTGCTCCGGATGGGACCGAACGATGGTCACCAATCTACGTTGGAGCGGCAGGGAAGCGGTGCTCGCCGGACACTGCTTTGGACGGCCCTTCGTATCTTGGCAGAACACAAGCGAATCAAGGAAAAGTCTGAAGTGACGGAGCGGCCTCATGTTTTGCTGCTGGATGAGCCAGAGATGTGTCTACATCCGAGTGCCATACGTGACGCATGTAACGTTCTTTACTCATTGCCAAAATCTGGAAAATGGCAGGTGATGGTAACGACCCATTCACCTGTATTTATCGATTTGTCTCGGGACAATACTTCAATTGTTCGCGTTGAACGGGAGGTTGGGGGAGAAGTATCCGGAACGACGATTTTTCGCCCCGCGAAAGCGAAACTAACCGAAGACGATAAGGAGGAGCTGAAACTTCTAAATATGTATGATCCTTACGTCGCTGAGTTTTTCTTTGGTGGTAAAACAATTATTGTAGAGGGTGATACCGAACATTCAGCGTTTCGTGAAATTGTGAACTCTGAAAAAAAAGTATTTGGCGATGTTCATGTAGTCAGGGCAAGAGGGAAATACACAATTGTTGCTCTGTGTAAAATTCTTAATCATTTTGGTAGTCCATATTCGGTCTTGCACGACGCAGATTCAAAAACTATAACGACGAGAAAAGGCGAAGTGCAGGCCAATCCGGCATGGAAAGCTAACGAGCAAATCTTAGAGGTAGTGTCGACCGCGCCTCATAAGAGCGCCACGCTCGTCGCTTCCTTGCCAAATTTCGAGGAGGCCATGTTCGGGGAGCCAGCGAAAGGAGAAAAGCCATACGGTGCTTGGGAGAAGGTAAGAAAGAATCCAGAGGCAAGAAAAAAGGTGACGGAGTTGCTGGGATTTTTGTCAAGCAACGGCGCCGCGCTTCCCTCAGGAGCGTTGTGTTGGTCAAGCATTGGCGAGTTGGAAAAGGCGGTTGGTGACCAACAGGCCTAAAGCGGCGATGCGACAGCCCTAAGTTTCATATGGGCCTGCTGCGGTCCGGTGCTCACGGGCAACAACGATGGGCACCGTCCCCAATTTTTGTGTAATGGCCGGCACAATGCGATCAACCCTAGATGTGCAGCTAAATTGCAGCTATGGCAGCTCGGTTTGGGCTGGATTTGCCTTGTGTAGCCTTGGTTCTGTACTTTGCGAGTTGCGTAAGGCATTGATTTTAAAAGGGTCGGTATGAGCCGATAAAACTCCGAAGGCAGAGGTCGCCAGGGTTCCATTTTTGCAAGGGGCGACGCGATTTCGGGAGCGCCTTCTGAGCCGTGCTCTCGACGCCGAGGACCGTAGCGCAAGATCACGGGCGGTCGATATTAACTGTCGCGCTACGGGACCGAACTCCCACAACCGTGGCGCATATGTAGCGCGCGGGCTTGGCCGATAAGCCGAGAGCGCAAACATGTGGCACTACGGTCAGATTGACGTTCACCAGCCGGGGGCATCCGAAGCAGGATCGTGGCGATCAGCTCTCGCGTATCCGCATGGAAGAATGGGAGTCGCGCGCGAAGCGCTTCTACGGGTCGGGCGGGCTAAGAGGTATCGACGCCGGGTTGCGTTTCACCCTGGCGGATCATCCCGACCACGACGACCATGCCGCGGACCAGCGTGAGTTCGCCGTGATCGAGGCATTATGGACTATAGAGAACAACCTGCCGGCCTCGGCGAAGGGAAAGGGCAAACCCTTGTCGCTACGTGGCCATTTCGGAAAAACAGGTACTTGTTCAGCGTAGCCTTTACGCCAGCGTCGAACTGTAAGTGATCGTCGTGGATGCAGCGCCTCCCCGCTGGGGGCAAGTTTGGGGGCATCTCCGCATTGTAGATTGCAGGATTGTTATCCGTTTGCGGTCAGGAGTTCGATCCTCGGTTTACCACGCATACTTTGGCGTGAACGGACGGCGACAGTTGACGAGCCAACCCCGATTCCGCTTGTTGTCGCTTCACTGATCTGCAGGATCCGGTCGTGCGTGAACAGGCGGACGACCCGCCTAAACTTCAGGGCCCAAATCTGATCTTCGCCTGTTCAAGCATCCAGGCTTCAATCTTGTCGTGCCACATGCGCAGCAGGTCAAGGGGACGTCGGCGATAATGTTTTTCGGCGATTGCCGACGGCTTATGCCCTTGGATTTGTGCGACAACACCGACCGGGACCTCTACCCACTCCGACAGCGTGCCGAATGACCGGCGCAAGCCATGCAGCGAAATGTGGGGCAAGCCCGTTGGTTCCAACGCACGATTGTGCGCGTGACGCGGTTCCGCTATCTTTCCGTCCGATGCTGTTTTGCTGGCGAACACCCACTCAGATGGTTTCCACTGTTCACCTCTTTCAGCGAGCCGAGTGGTTTGACGTTTATTCGGAGGCATCTCGTTGAGGCGCTGAAGATGTTCCAATAGACTGGCAAGATAAGGAGTGAGTGGAATGGTCCGGCCGCCAGTGCCTTCAACTTTGTCGTTCATGGTCAAGCTGCGCCAGCGGAAGTCCACGTCTTCCCAACGCAGCGCGGCCAGCTCTTCCCGACGAGCTCCTGTGATCAGGAGTCCTTGAAGGTATGCACTGATTACCGGGTTAGCGATGCCACGTACTGCACTAAACCAAACAGACAGCTGTTCGCGCTGAAGGCAGTCATCCTTCGCGGCGCTACGAGGGAGAATGCCCTTGACCTGTGGCGAAGCATAGGCCTCGTGTGGGATGATGCCTGCATACGTCTCGTGAGTGTCGCACCACCGAATGAACGCCTTGAAAAGACCGAATGCATGACCGGCATTCGTTGGCCCCCGAGGTATTTCGGCCTCGAGCCACTGGGACATGGATGTCGCCGTTATCTCGGTCAACCTGCGCGGCATAAGCGGAGCCAATGGCCCACGGACTTTTTCTTTGCCGCCGCGCTTTGCAATACCGCCACCGGGCGACGAGAGGTTGATATGGTCGAGGATGTATCTTTCCGATCGCGGCTTTTTTGTTTTGGGAGAGATCTTTGTTCGCAGATGCTCCAAGTAATGCTTCCACGCTTCGCCGACAGTCACGTCCTGACGGCGCTTCGCCGCCTGCCGGGCTGCGTGTGCGGCCTTTTGCTCTACCTCGTGTTCGCGCGGATCAACGCCACCGTCAATAAGCGTCTGGAGACTTCGTGCGCGCTCCTGAGCCTTGTCGATCGTCCAGCTCTTCGGATCGCCGATCGTAATCCGCACGGTCGAGCCATGGATCTTCCCTTGGAAAATGTAAGCCTTGGCTCCGCCAGTTGTGGCTCGCAAACCGAGTCCGGGAGTCTTGCTGTCCCAGAGAAACGACTGCGACTTACCCTGTTCGCAGCGATGCGCCTCTACCCGAGCCGCAGTGAAGTTTACCTTCGCCACCTAACCCCCTTGTCCGTAAGCCGGAAATTCCATGTAACCGCTATGTAACCGGATTATGGGGCAATGAAGATATGTAGATCAACATCAACGGAAAGATAGGGAAGCAAAAATCGTTGAAATACAATGGCTTAATGAATTTTATCAACTCGAATACATCTCAAGAAATGTCAACTTGTTCGTATTCGCAATGCGAAGGTCGGGAGTTCGATCCTCCTCCTCCCACCAAAGACATTCCAGGTAACACCCAAGTTGAATCGGGAACCGTATTTTTGCCGCAAGTGCAAAGATAGGCTTCCGCAAAGGCCGGCCTTGAGCCGGCTTTTTTTTCGCGTGGCAGGATCGCCTGCGTGGGCGAGAATCCAGCCGGGCCGGGTAGTATTCCCATCACCCTACTTCGCCACGGAATCCGGATATGCTCGCGAATGGCATCGCTTACAGTCGATTCGATGTTTCCGGGCTGCCGCCGCAACAGCAATTGCTGGCTTATTGGGAGCAGCTTGGCCAGATTATCGAGGTCGTGCCGTCGCGTGAGCAGGTTCGACAGCCCTTTATCTGCATCAACGACCG
>NZ_JAQQDU010000110.1:0-26106 GCF_046027825.1 Paraburkholderia sediminicola | reverse complement strand
CGGTTGAGCCGCTTGTGGTGCCTTAACCCAGGCGCTCGCGCCTTCCATGCCCATCCTTGTGCAGGTCACTCAATCGTGCAGGTCGCGAGGACAACTCGCGCGTGCAAAATACTCCCGGACGCCAACAGTTTCCACCTTGAGCAGTTGTTCGCCGCTTGACTTCCAATACGGTTGCTTTTCTTTGCGGCAGGCAAAGAAAAGTAGGTGCCCGCCCCGCACAGGGGCGACGCTAATAAACCAATAACAATTCAAGGAAAGGCCAACGCCATAGGCACACAGAAACAAGCGCCGCGAAGGCAAACAACCCCAAATCAAAGCCCAACGCCGCAGGCAAACAGACAAAGCGCCGAGCAGGCAAAAACCCTATTCCCCTTCCCCCCGATACCCCACAAGCACCCTGTATGCAACCATATCCATAGCAGGCTTAATCAACCCATTCTTGTCAGTCCAAACCTTGGGCGTCAACGCCCCACTCAGCGCAACGCTATCCGCGTCAGCCAGCGCAAGCAACGCGGTCTGCACATCATCATCAAACGCAATCACGTTGACGAAAATCGTATCGCCATCATTGGTGGTCGCCCGTACCTTGCAGGTCACAAAACGCTTGCCATTCTGCCCCGTGCGAATCTGCGCCTCGCCGTACAAGCGCCCGCCCACCAGTCCATCGATCATCGTCCTGCTCCTGTTTTCCCGTACCGTGCAAAAAGCAAAATCGCCCAGCACAGCACGTATGATCCCACGATACGCAGTGCGGCCTATGCAAAAGCACGAACCGCTCGCGCATTACGCGCCAATCACCCTATCCACACCGCGCGCCAGACGCTTCGCCAACCGCGGTTGCCGCAATTGTTCAAGCCACCATGGCAACGCGCGTCATGCGCCATACGGCGCACGCCTGCGCCGAACTCACGCATTCACCGCGCCCCCGCCTGCGCGCCCTCCGCCTCGAAAATGTCGCGCAACCACTGCGCAAACACCCGCACACGCGACGACAACTGGCGATTCTGCGGATACAGCACCGAAACCGGCATCGGTGGCGGCGGGAAGTCCGCGAGAATGATCTTCAGCCGCCCCGACGCCAGCTCGCCCGCCACCCGGTATTGCGGCACTTGCACGATGCCGAGCCCGGCCACCGCCGAACCCGTGTAGAGATCGGCGCCGGTCACCGAGACCGCCGACGGCAGGTACGTGGCCGTATCGCGGCCGTCGATTCTGAATTCGAGCGGCACCGGCTTGCCGGTCGCGCTGGACAGATAATTGACCGCCCGATGCGTAGATAAGGCCGCCGGATCGGCTGGCTCGCCATACGCCTCCAGATACGCCGGACTCGCCACCGTCACTTGCGGCAACTGCGCGACGCGCCGCCCCACCATCGACGAATCCTGCAGATTCCCCGCCCGCAGCACGCAATCGATCCCCTCCCGCACCAGATCGACCAGCCGGTCATCCTCGCCGATCGTCAACTCGATGTCGGGAAACCGCGCGAGAAACGCCGGCAGCGCCGGCACGACGAAGTGCCGCGCCAGGGTGCCCTGCAGATTCACGCGCAATAAGCCCTTCGGCGCGATGTTGGTGAACGAGCCCTCCGCCTCCTCCATATCGGCGATCAGCCGCACGCAGCGGCGGTAATACGCCTCACCGTCGTGCGTGAGGCGTACCGAGCGCGTGGTGCGCTCGAGAAGCCGGGCGCCAAGCCGCTGCTCCATGCGCTTCATCAGATTGGTGACGGTGGCGCGCGGAATCTGCAGATCGTCCGAAGCGCGCGTGAAGCTTTGCCGCTCGGCGATCCGTACGAACACCCGCATTTCCTCAAAACGATCCATGGCTGATGCCTTTGTGCCGCGCCGGCGATCCGACAGCCTGCCGGTCAATTGTTAAAGCAGATGGAATTATTATGGCAAGTCTAACCAGATTATCTCAGTAATAAAAGCGACCATGATTCGTTTCACCAACCCACCACACAGAAGGAAACGAATCATGAACACGATCAAAAACGCTCAAGTCGCCATCGTTACCGGCGCATCCCGTGGCATCGGCGCAGCGGTTGCGCAACGCCTCGCCAACGACGGCTTCGCGGTTGCCGTCAACTACGCGTCGAGCTCATCAGAAGCCGATGCACTCGTCGCGGAACTCACGGCGGCGGGTGCCAGGGCCATCGCCGTGAAGGCCGATGTTTCGAACGCCGACGACGTGCGTCGCATGTTCGAGACCACCGAACAGCAACTCGGCAAGGTGGACGTGCTGGTCAACAACGCCGGCGTGCTCAAGACGGTGCCACTCGCCGACACCAGCGACGCGCTGTATGACCAGACCTTCGACATCAACGTACGCGGCACCTTCAACACCCTGCGCGAAGCAGCCGCACGAATGAACAACGGCGGACGCATCGTCAACTTCTCGAGCACCACGCTGGCGCTGAATATGCCGGGCTATGCGATCTACAACGGCACCAAGGCCGCCGTCGAAGCCTTCACGCACGTGTTCGCAAAGGAACTGCGCGGCCGCAACATCACCGTCAACGCAGTTGCACCGGGCCCGATCGCCACCTCGCTGTTCCTCGACGGCAAGACCGAAGAACAGATCCAGACCTTCGCGAAGATGCCGCCGCTGCAACGCCTCGGCCAGCCGGACGACATCGCCTCGGTGGTGTCCTTCCTCGTCGGTCCGGATGCAGGCTGGGTCAACGGCCAGATCCTGCGCGCTAACGGCGGCGTGGCTTAACTCTGCCGGGAAACGCGTTAAGAGCCTTGCTCATAGCGCGCTGAAACGTCGTATCACTTTCATCGAATCGGAGAAGAAAATGCAGAAGAACATCATCCTGGTGACGGGCGCGGGTACGGGCATTGGCAAACTCACCGCGCAATCGTTGGCCGAAGCCGGCCATATCGTCTACGCGACGATGCGCGATGTCGAAGGACGCAACAAGCCGCGCGCCGACGAAATGCGGGCGCTCGCCAAAGCGAAGGACATCCAGTTGCATCCGCTCGAACTCGACGTGTTGTCGCAAGAATCCGCCGATGCCGCCGCCGCGACGATCGTCCGCGAACAAGGACGGCTCGACGTGGTAATGCAGAACGCGGGGCATCTGGTGGTCGGCCCGAGCGAAGCGTTCACGCCCGAAGAAATGGTGAAGGTGTTCGACACCAACCTGTTCGGCGCGCAGCGTGTGAACCGTGCTGTGCTGCCGTATCTGCGGAATCAGGAAGCCGGTTTGATGCTGTGGGTCAGCAGCACGACGACCAAGGGTGGATTTCCTCCCTTCCTCGGGCCCTACGGCGCCGCCAAGGCCGCGATGGATTCTTTGGCGGTCACCCTCGCCTACGAAATCGCACGCTTCGGGATCGAAAGCTCGATCGTGGTGCCGGGCGCGTTCACCCGCGGCACCGCACACTTTCCGAGCGCCGGCAAACCAGCCGATGCGGAACGCGCCGCTGCATATGCACGCTATGACGGCGTGATGGATCGGATCGGCGAGCGCCTGTCCGAACTCACACCGGACGACGCGGATCCGCAAGCCGTGGCCGATGAAATCGTGCGAATCGTCGCATTGCCGTCAGGCGAGCGGCCGATGCGCTCGGTGATCGACTTCGTCGGTGACGGTGCCCTCGAAGTGCTCGAAGTCTCGGAGCGCGTGCGCATCGAGTTCGCCAAACGGATCGGCATGGGCGATCTGCTCGAAGCGAAGATCAAGCGTTAATTGAGCAGCGCGGCGAGGGACGCCAGACGTGATTGATCAACCCTGGCGTTCCGCAGTTCCTTTCCCGCTTTGACAACACACGTTCATGAAACTTTCAATCCTGATCGCTTGCGCCGTGCTGCTGCCGTTTCTGGTCGCCGCATGCGATGCACAACCGCAGCCGCCGGACGCGTCCATCACCACGCGGAGTCCAGAAATGAAACCCTCAGTGACTTACCTTCATTTGTTGAAGCACACGCCCTTCTTCACGAGTCTGACGACCGAGCAACTGCGTTGGGTGATCGCCCATTCGCACGAGTGGGAAGCGCAACCGGGCACTGTGGTCGCGCAATGCGACGGCAGCGCGCACGGTGCCGCGAGCGATCAGGACATGTGGATTCTTCTGGACGGCGGCTGGCAAGTCGAACATGGCCAACACTCGTATCCGGCGGGTCATGCGAGTGCGGGAAAATGGTTTAGCGCGGCAGTGACCGATCAGCCATGCAGCCTCGTCACGACCGAACACAGCTATGTGATGAAGATCGAACGCGCCGAATTCGACGCGATGCTCGAACAAGGTTTCGCATTCGATTCACATCTCGACGCAGGCCGACGCTACTACAGCGAACTGTTCGCCGCTCCGGCCGAACTCGTCAAATAGCGATCGAGCCGGAGCGGGTTGTTCCTCAACGCAAGCGCCAAGGAAGTGCGCTCAAACTGCCTTCGGATTACGCTCCACAAATCCTTCCTGATGCCAGTACGGATACGGGGGACGTAAAGCGCTGGCAGCGTCGAGTTTAGCGACCTGTTCGGGCGTCAGATTCCAACCTACCGCGCCGAGGTTCTGCCGCAACTGCTCTTCGTTGCGCGCGCCGACCAACACCGTCGACACGGTAGGCCGCTGCAGCAGCCAGTTCAACGCGATTTGCGGCACGGTCTTGCCGGTTTCGGCTGCGACCTCGTCGATTGCATCGAGCACGCGGAACAGATACTCGTCCGGCACCGGCGGCCCCATGTCGGCGGTCTTATGCAGACGGCTTGTTTCCGGCAACGGCTGACCGCGCTTGATCTTGCCGGTGAGACGCCCCCAACCGAGCGGGCTCCACACCACCGCCCCCACGCCTTGATCGACGCCGAGCGGCATCAACTCCCACTCGTAGTCGCGGCCGATCAGCGAATAGTAGGTCTGGTTGGCAACATAGCGTGGATAGCCGTAACGATCCGCGGTGTCCTGCGATTTCATCAGATGCCAGCCGGAGAAATTCGACACGCCCGTGTAGCGGATCTTGCCGGCGCGCACGAGATCGTCGAGCGTCGACATGACTTCGACGATTGGCGTTTTTGCGTCGAAGCCGTGCAACTGGAACAGGTCGATGTAATCGGTTTGCAGACGTTTGAGCGCCGCGTCCACTGCCTGAATCAGATGAAAGCGCGACGAGCCGACATTGTTCTGACCCTCGTCAAAACGGAAGGTCGCCTTGGTCGAGATGATCGCTTTGTCGCGCTTGCCCTTAAGCGCTTCACCGAGCACCGACTCGGAAGCGCCGCTCGAATAGATGTCGGCGGTGTCGAACATCGTGACGCCCGCATCAAAACAGATATCAATCAGGCGACGCGCTTCGGCGACGTCGGTGGCGCCCCACGCCTGAAAGAATTCACCCTTGCCGCCAAATGTGCCCGTGCCGAAACTCAGTACCGGCACCTTGAAACCGGATGCACCCAGATGTCTATATTCCATTGACGTATCTCCGTGGCCTGGCCGTCGATAAATGGACACTCAGTCTATACGCGTCTGGGAAAACTTGTCGGCCGGTTCGCAGTCAGTGCGCCACCGGTTTTTCCGCCGCGCTCAACGCGGCTAGCGCGTCACGCGCATTTCGAATCACGCTGTCCCAATCGCCCAAGGCCGGCTGCCGGAACAACCTCGCTTGCGCGTACCAGGGCGTATCGGTACGTTCCAGCATCCAGCGCCAGCACGTGTCGAAGCGATTCAGAATCCATACCGGCTTGTCCAGCGCACCGGCAAGATGCGCGGTAGACGTGTCCACCGATATCACCAGGTCGAGGTTTGCCACCAGCGCAGCCGTGTCGGCGAAATCCTCGAGTTCTTCGGTGTAATCAACCACGTTGGGGTGCGAATCGTCGCGCGGCAATTGCAGCGCGGCCGGTCCCTTTTGCAGGCTGAAGAACTGCACGTTCGGCACATCGAGAATCGGTGCGAGTCGCTCGAACGTAATCGAACGGCGCGCGTCGTTCTTGCGGAGCTCGGCGACATGCGGCCGATTCCCGCCCGCCCAGACGATTCCGACTTTCAAGCGCCCTTGCGCTTGTGCTGCAATACGCTTGTGCCACTCACGTGTTGCTTGCGGGTCCGTGAACAGATAAGGCGTCTTTGCGGGAATTCTGGCGATATCGGTCCTGAACGCGAGCGGCAGACTCAGCAAGGGGCAGTGACAGTCGAACGGCGGCAGTGTCTGTCCCGCTTCGACCCATTGATCCACCCCGTCGAGCGTGGACATTATCCTCATCAATTCACCCGGTACTTCCAGCACGACTTTTGCGCCGAGCTTCGACACCATCGCCGCATAACGGCAAAACTGCAGCGTGTCGCCGAGGCCCTGCTCGGCGTGCAGCAGAATCGTTTTGCCTTCGATTGAAAAATCGCCCAGCCAAAGCGGTTGCGCAAACGAGCGCCTGCCCGCTTTGATCCGGCTACGCTCCCAGCGCCATTCGTACTCCTTCCACCCTGCTTCCAACTGCCCCAACTGCAGCAGACACAACGACCGGTTCCAATGCGTTTCGGCAGCGGCGGGATTCACGCTCAGCGCGCGTTCATAGCTCTGCAACGCCTGGGCGTGGTCGTTGAGATCGATCTGCGTCAGGCCGAGGTTGTTCCAGGCGTCGGCAAATGCTGGGGCGATTTCGAGCGCACGCTGGTAGCTTTGCAGCGCTTCATCCGGCTGGTTCAGATCGCTGAGCGCATTACCGCGATTGCTCCATGCGTCCGGATAGTTCGGCTGTAGTGCGAGCGCTTGATCGCAGCTTGCCAGTGCATCGGCGGGACGGCCCAGATCGCGCAGTACGCAGGCGCGATTGTTCCAGGCCTGCGCGAAATCCGGCATCAAGGCGATCGCGCGATCAAAACTGACGAGCGCTTCGCGCGGCAAGTTCAGGCCGGCTTGCGCATTGCCGCGATTGTTGAGTGCGTCCGGGAATTTGGCCTGCAATGCGAGCGCGCGATCGGCACTCACGAGCGCTTCGTCGAAACGTTGCAAGGCGTTGAGCGCATAGGCGAGATTCGAATGAAGCGGCGCCTGTTTCGCATTGATAGCGAGCGCCCTTCTGAGGAACTCGACGCCCTCTTGTACACGCCCCGCTTGCAGCGCGAGCGCACCCAGCAATTGCAGCGCGTCGAAATGGCGTGGCTTGAGTTCGAGAATCTCACGGTAGAGTTCTTCGGCCTCGGCGAATGCGCCGTTCTGCTGAAGCGCGACGGCTTGTCGAAGGATCAGGTCCAACTGTTGCGGAAGATTGGCAGGCTTGCTCATGGGGTGAGCTTTAGTTGAATGCAGGTGGGATCGGGAAACCGCTTTCGAACTGCCTGAATCGCGCGGAAAGCCGCACAGGCCAGACCCGAAAGAACGAAGCCGATTATCGCCGAAAAGACCCCATTCGATCTGCTGTTTGCAGACGGCCCTGATTGTCCGCGAACGTGGAGGTTGATACTGGATTTGAAGGCGTTTTTTAGGTGTCTTTTTTTAAGCGCTTTTTTGAAGGCGTTTCTTGTGCCACCTGGTGGCGCGCATCACGCCGCAACGTGACGCGCGCCTTGATACTCAGACTGTGCCAGACCGCGCCTGGCCGGCCTAATGGGTCTGGTGCGCGGCTTACTCGGCAGTCAGATGCTTACGTTTGGCGAGATCCTGCGCCATTGCGTAATGCTCCTGGATGGTCGGCAGCGCCTTCTTCGCCGCGTCCTTCAATTGTTCGTCGCGGCCCGAAGCGATTTCCGCCTGGAATGCCGACAACGTTTTCTGTTCGCCGGCAAGCGCGACCTGCTCGATATAGGTCTTGTCGAAGTCGGCGCCACGCAGGTTATTGATGCTCGCAAGCACCGCTGCGTCCGGATCGTTCTTCGGCACGTCGACCCCACGCGGGCTCGCGGCGCGCAGCGCGTCCGAAATCTTTGCGTTGTCATTCGACACGCGCTCGGCGAAAGCCTTCACGTCGTGGTCGGTGGAGCGCGAGGCGGCGATGCGTGCAGCGTCGCGTTGCGTGGCGACATCCCTGGTCGCGTCGGCGATGAAGGCCTGGTCGGCGGCATGAATACGAGCGGCGTCTGGCGCGGCCGGCGGGGTCTGGGCACTGGCCGCGGTAGCGACGGCCATCAGGCTGACGATGCAGGCACTGGTGATGGCGGCGAGAGGCAAGCGGATCATACGTTCTCCTTGGAGTGGAAGCGAAACGACAGCGATGCGTGTACGCCCAGGCCATTGCGTGCGATTGCATTGATACCTTGCAAGTCGCTTGCGACTGACTGACGGCGCCGCGCTCTTATCGCTGTGCATTCTAGGAGGCACGTTATCCAGCATGTGAAACCATGCTGTCGCTTCTGTAACGTTAGGTAACCTTCATACGAATTCCCCACCTTTTACTGTAGGACCGGCTCTCTTCCTGCTCCGGCTAGCGGCTGGGTGTTAACCAGAAAGCATTAATAAACTGCCTGAATTCGCTGAACTTTCCTGCTGCTGCGCCGATAACAAAGAGGTAGGGCACGCGCCAGGGCCGAAGGGAAGGTATGCATGGCGCACCACTCGCACCGCACGCAATCCTTGGGGGAGTTTCGATGGCAGTAGATCACCGCGCGAACGACGAACGCAGCAACCTGACGAGTTCCAACAAGTTCGAGTTATTGCTATATCGGCTGGGATCCGTTCCCGGCAGCGACGCGCATGAGCTTTACGGCATCAACGTCTTCAAGGTGCGTGAAATCTCGACGATGCCAACAGTGACGCCGATTGCGGGTTCGTCGCCGTACGTCATGGGTGCGGTGGACATTCGCGGGCAGATCATTCCCGTGATCGATTTACCGCGCCTGATGGGCTGCGAACCGACACGTGGTCTGAACATTTTGCTGGTGACGGAATTCGCGCGTTCGACGCAGGCTTTTGCGGTCGAAGAAGTGGACGACATCGTTCGGCTCGAGTGGAATCAGGTGCTATCCGCCGAAGGCGCGGCCGGCGGCAATCTGGTGACAAGCATTGCGCGTATCGACGGCAATACGGGCGACTCGCGGCTTGCCCAGGTGATCGATGTGGAGCAGGTGTTGCGTGATGTGTTTCCGTCACAGCATCCGAGTGTCGACCCGACTTCGGTGGGTGAAGCGCTTGGCATTCGCCGTGGGGCGAAGATTCTCGCCGCTGACGATTCTGGTTTTGCACGCAAGCTGATCGAGCAGGCGTTGAGCGCGATCGGCGCGGATTACGTGATGACCAAGACCGGCGAGGAGGCGTGGAATACGTTACAGCAGGCCGCGCGTGAAGCGCAGGCTAAGGGCACGCGGGTGAAGGATAGTATTGCGTTGGTGTTGACCGATCTCGAGATGCCGGAGATGGATGGGTTCATGTTGACTCGTCAGATCAAGGCTGACGAGCGGACCCGGGATATTCCGGTGATTATTCATTCTTCTTTGACTGGCGCCGCTAATGAGGCGCATGTGAAGAATGCGGGGGCAAATGGGTATGTGGCGAAGTTTGCAGCCGGTGAGCTGGCTGAGGCTATTCGTAATGCATTAGGGACGGTGCCTGCGGCGGAAGGGGTGGTTTGAAGGTAGGGTTTTGGGGGGTTTGTTTGCCTGCGCGGCGCTTGGTCTGTTTGCCTATGGCGTTGGGCTTTTCTTGATCTGTTGGCCTATGCGGCGCTCGTTTCTGTATGCCTGCGGCGTTGGCCTTTCCTTGTTTTGATATTGGTCTATTAGCGTCGCCCCTGTGCGGGGCGGCACTTACTTTCTTTGCCGCCGCCGCAAAGAAAGATAAACAAAGAAAGCGGCTCGCCCCCCTGCTAAGCGGGTCCCCCGCACAGTAACGGTAGTGGTGCATCTGGAATCCGTGCCCTCGCACATTCGGCGTTAGTGACAATGTGCTCATCAGCTCCCACTTCGCACTGCGTGCGTCGCGGACGGGTATGTCAGGGAAACCGCGGGGCTTCGATCGCGCGTGGTGGGGGCCATCGGCCTTACCTCAGCGAGGCGCAGATTGCGCGAACACCTCGGGGTTTTGGAAGTGCCACCGCGCCAAGTAAAGCAGGAGCGTGAAAACGTGGCGGCCGGCTTTCTGAAATGCCGTTCGGCGCGCGCAGCGCCGCCGGAAGTATGACGCCCTTGTCACCAGGGCCGAATGTGCGAGAACACAGATTCCAGATGCACCACTACCGCAACTGCGCGAGGGACCCGCTTAGCAGGGGGGGCGAGCCGCTTTCTTTTGCCTATCTTTTCTTTGCGGCAGGCAAAGAAAAGTAGGTGCCGCCCCGCACAGGGGCAACGCTAATAATCCAATAACAAATCAAGGAGAGGCCAAAGAAGCAAGATCAAGGAAAGGCCAACGCCGTAGGCACGCAGACGAACAAGCGCCGCGAAGGCAATCAAACCAGGCAAAGCCCAACGCCGCAGGCAAAAAAACCCATTAAAACCCAAATTCTATGTGACCATACCCAAACCCCAACCCGCACGGAGTGCAAAGGCAAAATGCATCAACCAGACCCACTCCACCCCCTGCGCCCCTTCCTGAAAAACTTCGTGTGGGAACACGGCCACATCGGCACTCGATACATAAACTGTGCCACCGGCGAAATCGCCTTCGATGACGGCAAAAAATCCCGCTTCGCGGCAGAAAAATACCTCTACGTCCCACTAGACAAAGACGCCGCCGACGACCCACTCGCCACCGGCCCCTCAACCCAGGATGCCGCCCTCGCGCGCTTCCTCCGCGCGGCGCAACTCGGCAAACCCGAAGAAGCCGGCTCCGCCGCAGAAGTCCAACGCGCCGTTCACGATTGCGTCGATCTGGCGATCTTCAGCGCCTATCAACACGACGCGCTGCAAGCAGTCGACCACTACACCCAGGAAGCCATGTTCGACGACGAAATCCGCGCGGCGCTCGTCGACGATATTCGCCGGACTTACAGACCCATGCGCGAACAACTCGCGCTCTATGACTTCACCGTGCTGCATGGTCTGCCCACACCGCTTCTCTTCAGCGATTCCCCATTCATCGACTGGCGCGTGCGCGTCAAACCAGCCATGCCGTTCGTCTCGCTGCCCCTCGGACCCTACGCATTGCTGGTCGGCACGCCGTCAGGGCGAACCAGCCGCGCCGCACCCGTCGCGTGGAAAACCGCCGCGTCGATGGGCGTACTCAAGGATCACAATCGCCTGATGGTCGAGCGCGCCCGTCTATGGATCGTGGCCACCAGCGACGATCAACTGGTAGCGATACAAGATCGATTCAAGAAAGACGACGCATAACCGCCGCCGCCCTGCATACCTTCACGCTTCGCGACCCGCATGCGCTTCGAGTGCAAGCGAAAATGCCAGATGGCCGATTTTGATGCCGATGGTGTTGACCATCGGCGGGGCATGAAACGCGCGCAGTTGCGCACGTTGCTCAGGGCTGCCGATATCAAGCCGCGCGAGCAGTTCAGCAACGGTGGCATACAGCACGCCGATGTTGCCGTCCTCGACCTTCACCGCAATGCCGAGTGCACCATCGGCGCCAAGCCGCTCAGTCTGCCGCGAGACCCTAACACCGATCGCGTAGCTACCGTCGGCGCCAACCTTGCCGATCAGCGCACCCCCGAACGCCCGCATCAACGTCGTGCAGAAGCGCCCCTCGCCTGCCACCCACTCCGGATGCGCCGCCATCGCACGATAGATGCGTGCGAGCGCAGCAGTACGAGGTGAAATGGAAGAAGAAGCGCCAGCGGAAGCCGACGTCTCGTCCTCAGCCGCAGCGAGCTTCGCGAACAGGCGGGCAAGGCGGTCGAGGGCGAACGCCGGCGTCGGCAGATTGCATCCGTCGATCGACCATTGCACCGCATCGTCCGGCAAGTCGCATACCTCGGCGACGGTGTGCTTCACGCGTACCTGTAATGGATGCTCCGGCAGCTCGTAACCACTAAGCGCCGCGCCGATCGAACGCGCACCGGCCAGCATGCCGGCGTGCTTGCCCGAGCAATTGCTGCACACTGCGCCCGGTTTGAAATCGCGTTTCAGCCAGTCGACATACACGGCGTCGGATAGTGGCGGATGTCCGCCGCAACGCAGATCCGCTTCGCTGACCTGCGCCTTGGCCAGCATCTGCCGCGCGCGTTCGATGTGGCGCGCCTCGCTGCTATGCGAGCCACACATCATCGCGAGATCGGCTTCGTCGAAACCGAAACGCTCGAGCGCGCCGGTTTCCAGCACCGCGAGAGCCTGCGCGGGCTTTGCCGCGGAACGCGCCAGGGTGATACGCGACGGATCGCCGAATGAATACAACAGGCGGCCATCGGTCTGAACCACCGAGATATGAGCGATATGTGTGTTCTCGATTGCTTCGCCGCGATAGACAGTCGCCGCAATCGGCCCGGTTTCGTGCAAGGTCATAATCGTTCTCCTCCTGATCGCTTCGATCGGTGCGATCGCTATGAATCATGGTGACGCGAGCGATTCTACGTTCGTCTTCCGTTCAATCCAAACCGACGCTGTACGACCACGGCATGCGCGCGCGGTGCACGACGAGTTGGACCGGCGCTCAAGCCGCGTCGTGAATATGCTCGACAAGATAGTCGATCAGCGCCCTCACCTTCGGTGGCAAAAAACGGTTCGGTGGATACAGCAACCACACCGACCCCACGTAAGCGCGCGCTTCGAGATTCCAGTCGGGTAGCACCTGGACGAGTTCGCCGCTTAGCAATGCATCGGTGGCGGCAAATTCCGGCAAGTTCGCGATGCCGAAATCCTGCTGCGCAGCTTCGACCCGTGCGCCCGCATGATTGGCGATGTAACGCCCTTTCACGTCGACGCTTTGCGTCTCCGTGCCGCGGCGAAAGCGCCATCGGTTGTCGTCGGCAGTCTCGCCAAGGTAGATGCAATCGTGCTTGAGAAGATCGCGCGGTTGCGCCGGCGTGCCGCGCTCACGCAGATAAGCCGGCGATGCAGCCAGCAGCCAGCGCACGGCGCCCAGCCTGCGTCCCGCGAGTCCTTGCGGTGGATGGTCGGTCAGACGGATCACCAGATCGACATCGTCGGCGAGCGGGTCGACGTCGTGATCGGTGAACAGCAGTTGCAGGTCGACTTCATCGTAGGCACGCAGAAAGCCGGAGATCAGCGGGTGAATCACGGTCTTCGCGAACGCGGTTGGCGCGCTCACGCTCACTTTGCCTTGCGGTCTGTCGGCCAGTTGCCCGGCGGCATCCACCGCGCCCGATGCGGCACTCACCATGTCGCGACAGAAACGCGCCACCTGGGCACCCGATTCCGTGACCCGCACCGTGCGCGTGGACCGTTCGAGCAGGCGTGTCGCCAGAGCGTCCTCGAGCCGCTTGATCTGGCGGCTGACAGTAGACGGCGTACTGCCGAGTTGACGCGCGGCGACCGAGAAATTGCCGGCATCGACGACGCGCGCGAAAACCGCCATGTCCGGCAGCAAAGCGAAAAGGTCAGATGGGTTCATCGTCGAGCGCTCGCGAGGTTGAGGCGATTAATGCATTTGCGACATAAATCCTATGCACGGCGAGCCGATTATCGCCTCGCAAGCAAAGTTCGACAATACACGCTCATCTGCACGAGGTCCGCCATGTCGAAACAAGAACGCCCGCTCCTGCTCGCCGATCTGATGCTGCTCGCGGTCGCCGTGGTGTGGGGCACCAGTTATGGCGTCGTCAAAAGCGCCCTGGTGTTCTATCCGGTTCTGGGTTTGCTGGCGATGCGCTTTGGCATCACCTTCGTGATCCTGTCGCCCACCTTGCGCCATTTGCGCGCCGCCGATGCCCGCACGCTGCGCGGCGTGCTGATCGCGGGCGCCCTGCTGCTCGGCATCTTTCTCTGCGAAACCTTCGGCATTCTGCTGACGCGCGCGGCCAATGCCGCCTTTCTGATCAGCCTATGCGTGGTGCTGACGCCGCTCGTTGAATGGTGGCTGCTCAAGCGCCGGCCGAGCCGCATCGAATGGGCGGCGGTCGCGCTTTCGCTGTTTGGCGCGTGGCTACTGGCGGGCGATGGCGCGCTAAGTTTCAATCCCGGCGACGCGCTGATTCTGCTGGCCGCGCTGCTGCGTGCGCTGAATGTATGTGTGACGAAACGCGTGATGCGCGACTCCGCGTTGCCGCCTTTGTCGGTGACAGCGGTTCAGTCGGGCGTGGTGGCATTCGGTAGCGCGGCGGTGGCGGTGCTGTTTATGCCGCGACAATGGCAGCCGGTGCCGTCGCTCGCTGGACACGTCATGTTCTGGGGATACATCGGCTATCTGGTGATCGCGTGCACGCTGTTCGCGTTCTTCGCGCAAAACTTCGCGATCAAACGCAGCAGCCCGACGCGGGTGTCGCTGCTGATGGGCAGCGAACCCGCCTTCGGCGCACTGTTCGCATGCATCTGGTTAGGTGAACGGATTTCAACGGAGGCCTGGATTGGTGGCGCGCTGATCGTCGTGGCATCGATTCTCGCGACAGTTCGATGGACTGCGTTGCGTGTGAGCGCGGCGGGCGCCTAGCGAATTGAAGCAATCCGCGCCGATCGCAACACACGCATCGCGATCAGCGCGACGTGACCGTGCCCCGCTCGCTCACCACTTCACCACGCTGCAGCACGTAGTCGACGCGCTCGCCCTGCCCGGTCAACACACCGATATCCTTGAGCGGATTGCCGTCGACCACCAGCACGTCGGCGATCGCTCCTGCTGCGATGATGCCCAGCTTGCCGCTCCGCTCGACGATATCGGCCGCGATCGTGGTGGCCGAACGCAATGCTTCCAGATTGCCGAGCACGTCGGCGCGAATGCGCAACTCGTCGCTCTGGAATGTGTGCATTTCGCCGAGCAGGTCCGAACCGAATCCCATCGGCACACCAGCGTTCGCATAGATCTGCAACGAATCGCGCCCCGCCTGCCGAACGGTTTCGACCTTGGCAATCGAATCGGCCGGCAAGCCGTAATCGGCGCCATGTTTGGCCAACGCATCATAGGTGACCAACGTGGGCACGACGAACGCGCCGTGCTCTCGCATCAGCTTCGCGGCTTCTTCGTCTACCAGATTGCCGTGCTCGATCGTGCGTACACCGCAGCGAATCGCACGCGAAATCGCACGGCCGGTGTAGGCATGCGCCATCACGTAGGTATTGGCCGCCTCCGCTTCGGCGACGATCGCGCGGATCTCGTCCTCGGCATATTGCGTGTTGCCAATCGGATCGGTCGGCGAAGCGACACCGCCGGAGGCCATGATCTTGATCTGCGTGGCGCCCTTCTGAATCTCTTCACGCACAGCGAGCCGCACCGCATCGACACCGTCGACAACCCGCGCAATCGCCCCGGCACGAAAGGCGCATGAACACGGTTCGAGCACATCGCCACGTGGACGGAAATCGCCGTGGCCGCCTGTTTGCGACAACGCCTTGCCGGACGGGAAGATACGCGGCCCAGGAATCAATCCACTCTCCAGCGCCTGCGTCAGACCCCAATCCGCACCGCCCGCGTCGCGCACCGTCGTAAAGCCGCGCCCGAGCATCGCCTTCAGAATCGGCAGCGCGCGAATCGCGGCGAGGATATTCGGCTGCGTTGCGTTTATGCCGAGGTTCGCTCGCGAAGCCAGCACGTGCACGTGACAATCGATCAGTCCGGGCATCACTGTCTTGCCGCGTGCGTCGATCACGCGCGCGTTCGGCAGATCGACAGGACGATCAGTGACTTCGACGATATGGCCGTTTTCGATCACGACGTGATGATGTTCAAGCAACGCCCCCTGGACCAGATCGAGTACGTTGCCGCCGCTAATTACCGTAATGCTCATTGCTATCTTCCTGACTTCGTGAAGGAATCTGTCTGGCTGTCATTAGCCGGACGCGCTGCTTCAGGCATGGCTACGGCGCGGATCGCGCACGTAGAAGGTGCCGACGAGGCTAATGGTCGCTGCGATCATCACGTAGATTGCGGGCGCCATATTGCTGCCCGTCGACGCGATCAGCCACGTGATGAAAAACGGCGCGAAGCCACCGAAAATCGTCACCGCGAAGTTGTACGCTACGGAGAGACCAGTCGACAGCACCTTGGTCGGAAACAGCTCCGAGAATGCTGCGAGAATCGGACCGGTGTAGACGGCGATGAGCAAGCCGAACACGCCCTGAAACACCATCAGCGAGGCAAGCCCAGGCGCGCGGTTGATGTAGGCGAACATCGGCCATGCGAGCAGCAGGATCAAGGCAGCCGCGCCTGACAGAAAGCGGCGGCGGCCGTAGCGGTCAGCGAGCACGCCCACCACCGGCGAGAAACACATAATCATCAGGCCACCGACCATGCCGGCAACAAAACCCGTCGCTTGCGGCAGATGCAGCGTGCGCACCGAATACGTCGGCATATAGAACAGCAGCACGTAGGTACACACCGTCCACAGGATCACCATCGAAAAGCTCGCGAAGGTCTCACGAGGAAACCGGCGGAACACTTCCGCGAGCGGCGAATCGCTCTTCGCTTCTTCGGCCACTGCGCTGAACGCCGGCGTTTCGTCCATGCGGCTACGAATGAAATAGCCGACCGGTCCGATCAGAATGCCGATCAGGAACGGCATTCTCCAGCCCCACGAATGCAGCGCATCGGCGCTCAGGCTCGACGTCACGAAGGTGCCGACCGCGGCGCCCAGCAACACGGCAAAGCCAATGCTCGATTGAATCCAGCTCGAATAGAACGCGCGCTTGTCTGCCGGCGCATATTCGGTAAGAAACGCGGTAGCGGTGCCCATTTCGCCCCCGGCCGAAAAACCTTGCAGCAACCGGGCAACCACGATCAGCACCGGAGCCCACACGCCGATCTGGTCATAGGTCGGCGCAAGACCGATGAGTGCCGTGCCGGCCGCCATCAGCAAAATGGTCAGCGAGAGCGCGGCCTTTCGTCCGACTTTATCCGCGTACACACCGAGCACGATGCCGCCTACCGGCCGCATGAAGAAACCGACGCCGAACGTTGCGACGGCGAGTAGCAGCGAGGTCAGTTCATTGCCGGTCGGAAAGAACAGCTTGGCGATGATGACCGCGAAGAAACTATAGACGGTGAAGTCGAACCATTCGAGCCCGTTGCCGAGCACAGTAGCAATAATGGCGCGGCGGCGCCGCTGCGCGAGCGTATCCATGGATATCGCGACGTTGGATGAAAGCGTTCCTTGCATGGTCTCTTTCCTCATCAGGCTGCTTGTGCGACCACTCTTACGGCCGCTGCTTGGCTACGGGTCCGGCGGGTCTGCCAGCAAGGCGACGCATCGGAACCGAGCGGCGCTTTCGCATGCATAAAGCCGATCGTAGAGAGACCTGATTTGTTTTCGAAACGAAAGATTCGCATGCATGCATGCGCGTAGCGCATGCGAAAGGCATTCAGGCGGCTGGGGCGTTGCTCGTCTGTGCGATCGCCTGCGCGCTGACCTGTCCACCCTGCTGCGCCTCCGCCTGCTCGAAAAGCCAGCGCGTAAAGAGGCGCGCTGCCTGATTCTCGGCGCGATCGTTCGGCGATACGACGTAGTAACCGCCGCCATGGCTCGCCGACGCTCGCGTGGCGCGCACCAGCAGCCCCTCGTTCAGACACGCATCGATCATGTGACGCCAGCCGAGCACGAGGCCCTGCCCGAGAATCGCCATCTGCACGAGTTGCGGATAATGATTGACGACCACCGACTGCGGTGACGTGGGCATCTGCACGTTGTTGAAACGGAACCACTCCGGCCACGACATCCATTGCCGTTGCCCGTCCTCCTGCATCAGCAAGGTTTCATGCGCGAGATCGGCAGGTTCCAGCACGCGGCCAGCGAGATATCCGGGTGAACATACCGGGTACACCTCTTCGTCGAAAAGGCGCCGGGCGGTGAAATGCTGCTCGGCGCGCTGGCGGATGTAGTACAAACCCACGTCGAATTCCGCGGGCGACAGCGACGCGAGTCCGTCGCGCACGATCATTCTGATCTTCACGTTCGGATGCGCGGCGCGAAATGCGCCGAGGCGCGGTGTGAGCCACAACACCGCCACGCCCGACGAACACGCGATCGTCAACTCCAGATCGCCATATCGCTTCATCACATCGAGCGTGGCTTCCGAGCAATTGGCAAGCAGCCACTGCACGTGCTTCGCGTATCGTTCGCCCGCGATCGTCAGACGTAAAGCACGGTGCTCGCGCACGAAGAGCGAGCGGCCGAGGAAGTCTTCGAGTTGCGCGATCTGGCGGCTGACCGCGCTTTGCGTCAGATGGAGTTCCGCGGCCGCTTTGGTGAAGCTGGCATGGCGCACGGCCGATTCGAATGCGATCAGGCATTGAAGCGGGGGCAAAGGGGCGATCCGCATGATGAGGGTGGCCGAGTGAGGTTGCCACCATCATAGCGGGTCGAAGCGCGCGTCAAATCATGCTTGCGATGCCGCTCGGGGCTGCGGGATTTCAGCCTCAAGCGCCTCGATACGCTGATCCCGTTCTTCAAGCGCTTACGGCACCTGAGCGCTCCCGGGCTGCATCGATCAACTGCTCGGCGCCAGCGCCTCTTCCCGCTCCAGCGAACGCGTGCGCTTGAGTTCTGGAAAGAACCGCATCCACAACAGGGCAACGGCGATCGTTGCGATGCCGCCCACCAGCACGGCCGGTTGTGCGCCCCACCACCCCGCTGTCACGCCGGACTCGAACTCGCCAAGTTGATTCGATGTCCCGATGAAAAGCGAATTGACCGCGCTGACGCGGCCCAGCATGTCGTCGGGCGTGCGCAGTTGCACGAGCGACAGGCGCACCACGACGCTGATGGTGTCCGATGCGCCCAGCACCATGAGCGCGAAGAGCGACACAAAGAAATGATGCGACAGGCCGAACACAACCGTGGCCGCGCCAAACGCAATCACGCCACCGAACATCGCGGCACCGGGCCGGTTGCGCAGCGGGAAATGCGCGAGCCAGATGGTGCCCGCGAGCGCGCCGATGGCGGTGCCCGAGCGCAACAGGCCGAGACCGAGCGGCCCGGTGTGCAGGATGTCGCGCGCAAAGACCGGCAAGAGCGCCGTCGTGCCACCGAATAGCACCGCGAAGAGATCGAGCGAGAGTGCGCCGAGTATCACGGGTTCCTTGCGGATAAAAGCAATCCCCGAGAACACCGACTCCACCGTGACCGGCGCGCGGCTCGCCAGCCGGGCCTGCAACGGGATGCCCCACACGGAGACCGCAGCGGCCGCGAACGACAGCGTGCATGCGAGATACGCCGCGCCCGGACCAATACCGTACAGCAGGCCGCCCAACGCGGGCCCTGCAATCTGGGCGGATTGATTCGCGGAGGTGGCCCATGCCGTGGCTTTGGGCAATTGCCCGCGTGGCACGACGCCCGGCAACAGCGAGGCAACCGCGGGCGATTCGAAGGCGCGGGCCGCGCCCACGCATGCGGCCAGCACATAGATGACCGGCGCACTCAGCCAGCCACCGAAGGTGCCGAAAGCGAATAGCAATGCAGCGACGCTTTCGAGGCTCTGACAGATGGCCGCGATCCGGCGACGGTCGTAACGGTCGGCGACGTGGCCGACCACAAGCGTCAGCACGAACATCGGCAGGAATTGCGCAAGGCCGACGAGGCCCAGTGCGAAAGCGCTGTGCGTAAGTGCATAGATGTGCCAGCCCATCGCTACCGCGAGCATCTGGAATGACAGCGATGAAAGGATGCGGGTACACCAGAAACGCTGGAATGCGGGGTGTTTTGGCAAACTGAAGCTAGGGTCGCCGGTGGGATCGGCAGGGGGTGGGGGCATGGGTTCTTGCTCGCTACTTGGCTGGCTTGGGCGGCAGGTAGTGTAGAGCAAGTTTATTTATTTTGTTTTTACGCGGTCGCGATCGGCGACGGCGATAACCGCCAGCACACCGAGGCGGCTTATTTTCATAAGAAAAATGCACCGATTCTTCAAATAATTTCATTTTACTGCTGCCAATGCGGCGCGCAGGATGAGAGCACAGCAAGGAGACAGGTCCATCATGAACGTCACCATTCTGGACGATTATTTCGACACGCTGCGCGGTTTGCCCTGCTTCCGCAAGCTGGACGGCCATGCCGTCACCGTATGGAACGACCACGTGCAAGACGTGGACGCGCTGGCCGAACGCCTGCGCGACACTGAGGTGCTGGTGCTGATCCGCGAGCGCACCCAGATCCGTGCGCCCCTCGTCGCCCGGTTGCCGAAATTGCGGCTAATCAGCCAGCGCAGCGTCTATCCGCATATCGATATCGACGCGTGCACCGAACACGGCGTGATCGTTTCCTCAAACCAGCATGCCGACAGCCCCTCCTATGCCGCGGCCGAACTGACCTGGGGTCTGGTCATTGCGGCCATCCGACAGATTCCGCAGCAGATGCGGGCGCTGCAGGCCGGCCGCTGGCAGATCGGCATGGGCCGCAGCCTGCGCGGGCGCACGCTCGGCATCTACGGGTACGGACGCATCGGCGCCGAAGTGGCGCGCTACGGTGCCGCCTTTGGCATGAAGGTCCTGGTCTGGGCGAGGGAGGCCTCGCTGCAGCGGGCCCACGAAGACGGCTGGGACATCGCGCCGGATAAA
Organism: Paraburkholderia sediminicola; assembly: GCF_046027825.1. Taxonomy (GTDB): domain Bacteria; phylum Pseudomonadota; class Gammaproteobacteria; order Burkholderiales; family Burkholderiaceae; genus Paraburkholderia; species Paraburkholderia sediminicola_D. The sequence goes on along the minus strand of NZ_JAQQDU010000110.1, from coordinate 5,637 downwards.
CACGTCTTCTTCGAGTCTTGCGACGTACTCTCGCTGCACATGCGCCTCGTGAACGACACCCGTGGCATTGTGACTGCGGAAGACCTGGGCAGGATGAAACCCACCGCCCTGCTGGTCAACACCAGTCGCGCCGGACTAATTGCGCCGGGTGCACTGGAGCAGGCGCTGCACACTGGCCGGCCCGGCATGGCGGCGGTGGATGTCTATGACGAAGAGCCGCTGCGCGATCCCCAGCATCCGCTGCTGTGCATGCCCAACGTAATCTGCACGCCGCATATCGGCTATGTCACGGAGGACGAGTACGAGATCCAGTTCTCCGACATCTTCGATCAGATCGTCTCCTATGCGGCCGGGCAACCCATCCACGTGGTCAATCCGGCGGTCCTGCCCAGCGCCGTCTGAAACCGCGCTCGCCCCCGAGGTCATGAGTTGCGTCCTGATGACAGGCGACGCCGACTACAACCTGCGCGTCGTGGTCAGGGATCTCAATGTGTACCGCCTCTTTTTGACCCGCGCGCTCGGACCGTTGAAACGACCGCCGCTCTGGAACTCGCCGCTTCGCTAGTGCGCTGACGGAAGTCCCGCGGCGACATGCCAAAGCACGCGCGGAAACTCCGGCTGAAATGCGCCGGGTCGTTGAAACCATGACGGTACGCAATCGTCTCTATGGAAATCGACATCCAGACTGGATTTCCAAGGTCATCGTGGCACCGTGCCAGACGTTGCTGAAGTACATACCTGCTGTACTGCAAACCCATTGCCTCGAAAATCATATGCACATAACGCTTCGATACCCCGAGCGCGTTCGCGCAAGCGCTTACGTCTAGGTTCGGATCACAAAGATTCGCGGCAATATAGGTGCTGAGTTGTGACCAGCGCAGCGGATTGAAGCACGGCTGCGCGTCGTCTCGACAGTCCGCAGACATGCGGTCGACTGCTTCGAGATAGGCAGCAGAAAGCAACGCGACCAGCGACTCTTCGGCGGCCGCGACGGTTGCCGGACTCATGTGCGCGAAGGCCGGTATAACTGAATCGATGAAGTGATGAATCGTGCCAACAATAGTCGACCCGGCATCTGCCTTGTATGGCGTGAACGATGCGTGACGCGAAGTCGAATGCCCAAAGAATCGCGCTATCGGCAATCGCAGCATCATGAGACTCGCCGGTTCGTCGATGCGCGCTACCGACGGCAGACGGGCCCGCCGAAATGTGATGTCGCCCTTGCTGAAGGGCATTACGCGCCCCTGTTGCGTCACGGTACCGTTGCCATCCAACGCCACCAGCACGATCACATCGTCGCCGGTCAATTCACGAAGGTGACCGCTCTCGTGACGTACCTCCTGATGCCCCAACTGCACCGTCGCCATCACGCCGCCACCGGTCAGGCGGCAAGCACGCAGCGCGCCCGCCGTGGCATCGGAAGTCGATGTGAGGTCGCCCGGCGTCACGATGCGGGGAGCGAGCGCTTCAACGCGTCCGCTCCCCGCATCGGAATGTCGCGCAACACGGGGGCGTACGGCAAGTCGAAACGAGCAATATGTCGCATGGCGGCCCTCTTGCAGGTCACTCGGAAGACCGATGAAGCCGGCAACGCACGGTGCGCGCCAGCATCGACGTCGGGCGGTACTGGCCATTATGTTGCAAGCATAATGTTCACGCAAATGGCTTCTTTCCTCACGGTATGTTCAGAACAGCACCTCCGGCTCCCGTTTTATGACGCGACGGCCGAACAACGCGAAGCTCGCGTTGACGATACTCGGCAACAACAGAAAGTCATGCGACTCAGCGGCGCGTTCGGCGTCGATGCGCTGGATTTCGCCCACCGACTGCGCCAGGATCTGGCTGCGCGCCGCCCGTTCGATCAACACGGACAGATACGCGGATTCTTCAAGCGATCGTGTTGCCGCCAGAAATCCGTGATTCGCGAGCAGGATCGTGCGCTTTGTTCCCAACGCGCCCGAGATGATTTCCCCTTCGCTGTCGCCAATGGGCAAGCCCGGCCATTCGCGCAGGAACGCACAGTCGTCAAAGAATGGCGTGGCGTCCATGTGCGCTACTTCCAGCGGCGTGCCGGTCATGGAAAGCGCATTGATATAGGGCGGATGAGTATGAATAATGCAGTTCACCTCCGGACGCCGCCGATAAATCCAGAGGTGAAAGCGGATCGCGGGATTCGCCATGCCTTTTCCTTCAATCACCTGCATGGCGTCATCGATACGAATCACATTGCTACGCGCAATTTCATCGAAGCCAACGGCCATGGCTGTCGTGAGGAATGTGCCGTCCTCTTGCCGCACGGTAATCTGACCTGCGAGCGTCTCCGAGTGCCCTTCATGCGCGAGCATGCGGCATGCGATTGCGAGCTTCTGCCGGCTATCCCACCTACCCTGCTCCAGCTTTTCGTCCATCTGCGACACCAGGGTTTCGTTTTTCCTTTCGACCATCTGTATCTCCACAAAGCAATGTCTATCGGTAATGAGGGGTAGCAAATATCTACACACCATTCCCTTGTGCGGACGTTTCGTCGCCCGCGAGAATGGAAGCGTGCGACGCGCTCCACGCCCTGGATCCGCGCGGAGCGAACGCAACAAAACATGCCGCAATCAATGCGCTGATCGTAATGTAGAGCGCGACGCCGAATGGATCGCCACCCCGATGTGCGAGCAGCGATGAACAGATGACAGGGTTGATTCCGCCGCCGACCACGGCCCCGATAGCGCCGATGGAAACGCCGGAGAAGCGCACTCGCACATCAAACATGTCAGCGAAGAATCCACCTTGCGGTCCGTACATCAACGGATGTACGACGCCAAGCGCAATCACGATTGCGAGCGTGATAAACGCCGGATCACGCGTATTAAGCAACCCAAAATAGGGCCATACATAAACGGCACACGTGAAAAGTCCGAGCAGATAAAGTGGTTTCCGGCCAATCCGATCAGACAACATCGCGAACAACGGTACAGTGAACACCGCGCTCGCGGCGCCCGCCATGATGGCGGTTAGAATCACGGACCGCGGCAACTTGAGTTGCACAGTCACGTAGGCGACGGAGAACAGCAGGACAAACACGGACCACGTGATTTCCCCTAACCTCGCCATGAACACGATGACGACCTGGCGACGGTGATCGCGCAACAAATCACGTAACGGAAATCGAGCCACGGATGCAGTCGCCTTCAACTGCGTGAATTCACGCGTCTCCGGCAATCTCGCGCGTCCTGCCAACCCGATGATAACCAGCACCGCACTGAACAGAAATGGGATGCGCCAGCCCCAGTTGAGAAAGTCCTGCTCAGGTAATAGCGACGTCAACAGCAGCGCCCCTGTCGATAAAAGCGCGCCGCCATAACTGCCTGAATTGCTCCAACTCCCATACAACCCGCGTCGATGCGCCGGCGCGCTTTCAACGCCAAGCACAATTGCTCCGCTTTGCTCTCCGCCGATGGCAAAACCCTGCAACACGCGCAGCGTCGTCAACAAGATAGGCGCCCATATCCCGATCGACGCATAGGTTGGCAAGCAGCCCACCAGCGTGGACGCGACGCCCATGACGAGCAGCGTAGTCAACAACAGGGTCTTGCGCCCGATGCGGTCACCGAAGTGTCCGCAGATCAGCGCGCCCGCGCCACGCGCAAAGTACCCCGCCGCATACGTTCCGAGCGCAGCGATCGTGCCCGCAAGAGGATCGAGGTTAGGGAAAAAAATCTTGTTAAAGACCAGCGCCGACGCTGTGCCGTACAACAGGAAATCATACTGTTCGATAGCGGTACCGAGGAAGGCCGAGATGAACACGTAGGGCCATCGAGAACGAGGACTGGATGACATGGAGGACTCGACTGATCTTGTTTTGACGAAGCCAGTATCAATTTTTTCCAGTCATCCGACTTGTCCGCAGGCGAACCGATATCTTGATCCAGAGTGAAGTGAGGTGGGCGGAAATCGCCGCGACCAATCAGTTCGTCGTTCAGATCAATCGCGAGCTGACCGGCAATGGCGTCAGCGGACCGGCTGGCTCAATCGAAATCGTGGCCCCAAGAACGTGACATTCCATGGGTCTACAGATGATCTTGATATTTCCCTACGATGGAACTCGCTCTCACTATTGCTGGAACAGATATGAACACATTTGATAAAAAGACTGCCCCATCTCTTCGCACTCAGGTCCGCCGGGTAGCTCAGCGTGGACAGTACGATCAGACCACCCTTTACGCCATCCTGGATGAAGCGTACGTCTGCCATATCGCGTTCGCAGACGATGACGGTGTGCACTGCCTTCCCACCGCATGCTGGCGGGAAGGCGATCATCTCTACGTCCACGGATCCAACGGTAGTCGCATGCTTAAGTTAGCGGCTAGTGGCGCGCAGGTTTGCGTGACGGTCACGCATCTCGACGGACTTGTGCTGGCTCGTTCGGCATTCAACCATTCGATGAACTATCGTTCCGCCGTGATCTACGGCGCTTTCGAGTTGGTGTCCGGTGAAGGCAAGGCGGCAGCGCTGGAGACCTTCCTTGAAAGCATCACGCCCGGCCGCTCCCGGGAGGTGCGTGCGGGAAATCCGAAAGAGCTTGCTGCAACAACGGTGCTGCGTATCTCTCTGACGGAAGCAGCCGCCAAGATTCGCACAGGCGGCCCGAAGGATGACGAGGATGATCTCGGCTTACCGATTTGGGCAGGCGTGTTACCCATGACATTGGCGCCACTTGCGCCGATCGCGGAAGCGGAAACAACTGAGCCGCCTGAGTACGTTCGAAGCTGGCATACCGCCAGTCCGAATTCAATAGAACAGCAAAGCTAAATCACGATCCGGATCACTTCGACCGAGGTGATCTCCACATTCCCGTAACGGTGGGGCCGTTTCCAGGCACCTGAAACGAGGAAACCGGCTCAAAGCCTAAAGCCGCGTACTTTGGATTATTCAACTCGTTACTAGACTCCAGGTACGCCGGCATTTGAAGCTCGTCCTTCCATGGCACCTGGTCGATTGACGATACCGAAGTCTAGGTTAGCCCTTCTCCTCTTTCCCAGATCCAATCCGCGCAATCTTATGGAGCCAATCTAGATAAGAACGAAGCAAGATCGTTTTCTCGCAATCGCGTTAGCGGCAAGTTGACCAGGCGAAACCCGTATCGCCAAAATTTCCGTACTGCAAATTTAAAAAAAACAGTTCTTTCCGCTACGAGAACTGCACTAGCATTGCCCGGCAAACAATAAACCGGCCAGCGTACGTACATCAATACGTCATTCGACGCGCGCCTCATCGACCAAAAAAACTGCCATGGTTCAAACTAACGTCTCCACGCGACTGGCGCTTGGCTTCGGCACCATACTCATATTGCTCACGGCCATTTCTGCTGTGGGGATGACCGGCGTGGCCAGTATCCGCGGCAAACTCGACGACATCGTCGAGGTCCACGACGCCGAGACGGCACTTGCTACGAACCTGCGGGGCGCCGTCAGCGGCATCGCCATAGCGATCCGCAACATGGCTTTGTTGACAGACGAGAAAGAAGTCGCGAACGAGCAGGCGTCCATTGCGACGCAAGAAGCGATTTATACAAAGAACTATCAAGCGCTTGGGCGCCTCTTCAACGCGTCCTCGCTAACGACTGACGACGAGCGCCAGCTATTCACC
>NZ_JAQQDU010000011.1:0-142476 GCF_046027825.1 Paraburkholderia sediminicola | reverse complement strand
GGCATACAGACAACAAGCGCCGCACAGGCAACAAAAAACGTCCTGGCAACAAAAAACGCCCAGCTTGACCAGCAAGCCAGGCGTCCCCAGGATTCACATCCTCTTGCCGCTACGCGGCCAACCTCACTTCCCTAAGCCCGTCGCAGCGATCTGCTGCTGGACGAACTGCGCGAACAAGGCATGCATGTGCGTGCTCGGGTGCACCAGGTCCGCGAACATATAGGTCTGATCAGCGCCAGCCACCGTGTAAGTCTGCGGTGAGCAGAACAACGACGAACCAAACTGGGAGCCATACTGCGCCGGCGTCAGCCCGTTCGTTGCGCTCGGATTGGCGGTAGCGTACGCGGTTGCATTAGCCACCATCGACGTCAGGTTACACGCCGTGCCGGTGTTGGACACCGTGAACCCCAGCGCCTGGTAGTTCGGCAACTGCTGATCCAGCCACGTGAACGCATCGGCCACGATGACCTTGCCCGTACCCAGCAGACCGAGGGACGTCAGGCTCTGGACCAGCATACCGTTATACGCCGCGGTAATCCCCGACAGCAGTGCAGCCGTGCCAGGCGCGGCTGCGTTGGCCTGGACGCCTTGCGGCGTACTGCCGATGTCCGGCACTGTCGACACCACCACGTGGGTCGCACCCGAGTTGACCATGGTCTGGACCTGCGCGGCGAGCTGGGCGGCGGCCTGCGCGATCTGGGGAGTGGGCAGCTGCTGCAGGTAGCCGGCGATGAACTCTACCTGGCCTGCCGGCGTGTTCGGGAGCAAGCCTTTGCCCACAAGCACCGGGTATTGCGTCTGTAGCGCGGTGCCAAGCGCCGTCAGATTGGCAGCAGTCGAGAACTGGAAGATGTCGTTCGCACCGCCGTTCACCAGCACGAGCTGATTCCCGTTGAAGCTGGTATGCGCGCTCAGGTAGTTTGCCACCTGAGTCACCACCGGCACCGTCGTCGCCGCCATGTTGTTCGGCGCCCAACCTTCGCCTTGGGCGTTGACGACGTCCGAGCCGCCTTGCGCGTAGCCATACCCGCCCGTTGCGACCAGCGGTTGACCGAAGCCACCCTGATACGCGGCGGTCAACGTGCCGCCGTAGTACTCCGCAACTTTCTGCGTCCACACTTCACCCGGGTTGGTCGTGAAGCGGCCACCGCCGAAGTTCGCCTGAATCACCGGCGCGTACGTACCAACGTCCGACAGGCTGTCGCCGAACGACACGACCTGCAAGTTCACGCCGCCCGCGGGCGTGCTGCTGCTCGAGTTGTTACTGCTGCTGCCGCCGCCGCAAGCCGCAAGCAGTGCAAACGCGGCACTGGCGATGGCGATCTGCGTGACGCGTACGACACTGCGCTTCTTCGAAGTTATTTGATTCATGTTGACTACATCTCCTCGTATGGGTGGCCCTGATGCCATGTGTTGCAGGCAGCGCCCACCGCGTCGGCGGCGTGACGACAGCTTACAGAATCTTCTACGGCCTGCGCGGTGTTTGAAACGCAGCCGTATGCTTTTCTTCAATGCCTGTATCGCTGCCGGATGGCGCGACACGTGCACTCGCGCTGACGGCGCGGCGCGCATGATAATCCGCAGCCCATGCAGGCGGTGCGAACAGCGCGCGCAACTTGTTGCGCCAGCCTCGCACGCTCACGAAATCGGCGGCCATTGACGCCCATTCGTGAAACGTCGCCTTCAGCGGGTTGTAGGTGTGAAGTGGTTCGACGATGCCGTACACCGGCGCGTCGTGTGGATCTTCCTCGACATAGCTGCCGAACAGGCAATCCCAGATCACCAGCACGCCGGCATAGTTACGGTCGATATAGCGGTCGTTGCGCGCGTGATGCACGCGATGAATCGACGGCGTGTTGAACACGTATTCGAGCCAGCCGAGCTTGCCGATCGCCTGGGTATGCACGAAAAACTGGAAGCCGAGGTTGATCAGCACGATGGCGACAATCTGCTTCGGCGGAAAGCCAAGCACGGCGAGCGGAATCCAGAACAGCCACATGCCGGCAATCGGATACATCAGGCTCTGGCGGAATGCGGTCGAAAAATTCATCCGCTCCGACGAGTGATGCACGACATGCGCGGCCCACAGCCAGCGCACGCGGTGGCTGCAGCGGTGAAACACGTAATAGAGCAGATCCTGAGCGACAAACAGCACGACGAACGACACCCAGTTCGCCTGCCACGTGGTCACGCGATAGTGGTCGTAGAAAAAGGCATAGACGGGGATGATCGCGAGCCACGCGAGCTTGTCGGCGGCCTGCTGCATCAGCGCGAGCGCGGCGTTGCAGAACGTGTCGCGCCAGCTATAGAGCTGCGCGCCGGGGCGCGTGCGCCGCAGGTGCCACGCCTCCCACCCAATGCATGCGAGAAAGACTGGCGCCATGGCGAGCAGCAGCAATTCAGCATCGAATTGCATGGTGTCTTCCTCCGTGGTCCCTGGCCGCTGCGCTTGCCGCCGCGGACGTTGTCGTTATCGTTTGAACGGACCACGCTTCTGTAACGAATGCGCGGCTCGTGCGCTACGCATTTCGTTTTACGCGCGCCTCAAACACTGCCCGACAGCGTACACGCTTGGGCGCGTTGCGGCGCGTGGGTTCTATAGAAGGAATACTCAATGGCCCTTACGCTTGTGCGGGTTTTTCCTGGGCTTGGTGGCGCGCGGTTCGGTGACGGAGTCGGAGACCTTCGTGAATCCTTGCGACGGTCCCTGATAGACCCATTCGAGCAGGGCGTCGTGGGCGGCGCGCGCGGCTTCCGAATGCGGGTCGTTGATCAGGCTTACGACCACGTAGCTGTTCCCATCCGCCGAGGCCACATAACCGGCGATCGCACGCACATCGCGCAAGGTACCGGTCTTGATGTGCGCATTGCCGCCCGCGCCCTGGTTGGTCAAGCGGTTGCGCATCGTGCCGTCGACGCCGGCGATCGGCAGCGATTCCACAAACACCTGGGCGACCGGGCTTGCATTGGCCCGCTGCAGCAGATCGGCGAGCGAGAGCGCGGTGATGTGCTCGTCGCGCGACAGACCCGAGCCGTTGTCGAGCGTCAGGTATTGCATGTCGACGCTGTCACGGCGCAGAAACGCCTCGATGGCGCGTGCCGATTTCGCGGGCGTGGCGGGCGGCTTCTCTTCCGTCGCGCCGATCGTCAGGAACAGGTTGCGCGCCATCGTATTGTTACTGAACTTGTTGATGTCGCGAACGATGTCGGACAGCACCGGCCCCTCGTGCGTGGCGACGAGGCGCGCGCCGACCGGCACTGGGCCTTCGCGGGTTGCGCCGCTGAAGGTGCCGCCGGTCTGTTGCCACAGCGCGAGGAAGCCGCCCGCGAAGAACGCGGTGTGATCGAGCACCGCCACGTTGATCGTGCGCGGGCCGCAGCGTACCGAGTAGTCGCCGTTGAACGACGCCACCACCGTGCCATTGGGCTGCGGCGTGACGGTGGGCGAGACGGAGGCAGCATCGCCGCGGCATGGGCCATTGACGGCGTGCATCTGATTGTCGATCTGCAACTGCGAGAGGGCGGGCAGCACGTCGATTGCGACGGTGCCATCCGGAGAAGGCGTCAGCGTGAACGACAGCGATTTGAACGCATACAGCAGCGGATCGGGGCCGACGTTGTACGGCGCGGTGGCGTCGTCGTCGAATGGCGGCAGATCGCGCGTGGAGGTGTCGAAGTAGCGCTTGTCGAGCACCAGCGCGCCGTCGACGCCGGTGATGCCCGACTTGTGGATCTTCTGCACGAGGTCGATCAGTTCTTCGGGCACGAGTTTCGGATCGCCCGTGCCCTGAATGTACAGATTGCCGTGCAGGACGCCGTTGGCGTCAACTGTGCCGTCGGCGTAGGCATTCGTGCGCCAGCGATAGTCCGGGCCGAGGATCGACAGACCGGAGTAAGTGGTGACGAGCTTCATGGTCGAGGCGGGCATCATCGGCTTGCCGGCATTCAGTGCGACGATCGGCGTGCGGTCGCCGACTTTTTCGACCACCACACTGATCGACGACAAGGGCACGTGCGCACGCTGCAGGCCGATCATCACCGGTTGCGGCAACACCGTGGTGACGTTGACGCTCGGATGCGTGGCCTTGACGCGCGCTTGCGCGGTGAGCGGCAGCGCTACGCCGCAGCCGAGCGCGGCGCAGGCAAGCAGTAAGGTCGCCGTGCGCGGCGCGAAGCGGCGAGGTCCGGCGTCAACGGAAGCAGGGGAGCGTGGACGCAGCGCCACACGGCGTGCGAGAGGAGACAAAAAAGCGGGCAAAAAAGCGTGCGTCATGGACAGGCAAAGAAGCAAGATTTCGGGGCGCGGTGGCGCGCGGCAATCCAGAGTGTGTCGAAGCGCGCGACGCGCGGAAAACCGCGGCGCGACGCAAAGCGCCCATTGTAGAGACATGCCGTGAGACTGCGGTGAAAAAGCGTCGCGTGGCGCGCACGTCGGGGCCGGGCGCTAGAATGCGGCATCATCAAATGTTTCAGGACCGACCCAACCATGCGCATATTGCTAGTCGAAGACGACCGGATGATCGCCGAAGGTGTGCGCAAGGCGCTACGCGGCGAAGGCTTCGCGGTCGACTGGGTGGAAGACGGCGACTCCGCGCTCAGCGCGGCGACCGGTCAACCTTACGATCTGGTGCTGCTCGATCTCGGCCTGCCCAAACGCGACGGCCTCGACGTGTTGCGCACGCTGCGCGCCAAAGGCCACGCGATTCCCGTGCTGATCGTGACCGCGCGCGATGCGGTCGCCGATCGCGTCAAAGGCCTCGACGCCGGCGCCGACGATTACCTTGTCAAACCTTTCGATCTCGACGAACTCGGCGCCCGCATGCGCGCGCTGATCCGCCGCCAATCGGGTCGCAGCGATTCGACGATTCGCCACGGCAATCTGACGCTCGATCCGGCCTCGCACCAGGTCACGCTCGACGGCTCGCTGGTCGCGTTGTCGGCGCGCGAATTCGCCCTGCTCGAAGCGTTGATCGCACGGCCCGGCGCGGTGCTCTCGAAGAGTCAACTCGAAGAAAAAATGTACGGGTGGGGCGAGGAGATCGGCAGCAATACCGTCGAGGTCTACATTCACGCCCTGCGCAAGAAGCTCGGCGCGGACCTGATCCGCAACGTTCGCGGTCTTGGCTACATGATCGCGAAGGACGCCTGAGCCGATGCGTTCGATTCGCCGTCAATTGCTGTTCTGGCTGCTGGCGCTGGTGTTGCTTGGCGTCGGCATTGCGGGTTGGCTGATCTACCGGCAAGCGCTTGCCGAAGCCAACGAACTGTTCGATTACCAGTTGGAGCAGATCGCCGCGGCGCTGCCGTCGGAACCGTTCTCGCAGGTGCTCGGTTCGCGCGACACCGGCGACGAAGGCATCGTGCTGCAAATCTGGAATCGCAACGGCGTGTTGATGTACTACTCGCGACCGCGTGCGCCGCTCGCGCCGCGCGCCGAACTCGGTTTTTCGACCGAGCATACGGATCGTGGCGATTGGCGCGTCTATGGCGCGATCGTGGGCGATAACGTCGTGCAGCTGGCGCAGCCGGTTTCGGTCCGTAACCGGCTCGCGGCGAATGTCGCGTTGCGCACCCTGTGGCCGTTGATCGTTCTGCTGCCGCTATTGGGCCTCGCGGTGTGGGTGGTCGTTGGGCGCGGACTGCGGCCGTTGCGGCGCGTGACCAGCGCGCTCGACGCACGTCATCCCGAGGCGCTCGATCCGTTGCCCGATCAGCGTTTGCCGCTCGAAGTACAGCCGCTCGTACGTGCGTTGAACGGCCTGCTCGAACGGCTCGCCACCGCGCTGGACATTCAGAAAGCATTTGTCGCCGATGCCGCGCACGAATTGCGCACACCACTCGCCGCCGTGCAGATCCAAACGCAACTGGTGGCCCGCGCGAAAGACGACGCCACTCGCAGCGAAGCGCTGGCCGATCTGCAAGCGGGCGTCACGCGCGCCACGCGTCTCGCCGAGCAATTGCTGGCGCTCGCGCGTTCGGAACCGGACGGTCTCGCAGCCACCAACGCGATCGATCTACGCGCGCTGCTGCAGGACTGCGTAGTGGCGTACGCGCCGCTTGCGCAGAATCGCGGTGTCGATCTCGGTGTCGAGGCGAGCGAACCCGCTACGGTGACCGGCGACGCCGACGCGCTGCGTGTCATGTTCAACAACCTGGTTGATAACGCAACCAAATACACGCCGCGGGGTGGCCGCGTCGACGTCAGTCTGCATATCGACGAAGGGCACCCCGTGGTGCGGATTGCCGACAGTGGGCCGGGCATCGAGCCGGCTGAACGCGATCGCGTGTTCGATCGCTTCTACCGGGCCGGCGCCGGCGCGAACCGCGCGCGCACCGACGTGGCGGGCAGCGGTCTCGGCCTCGCGATCGTGCGCCGCATTGCGATGCAGCACCACGCGGCGGTAACGCTCGACGAATCACCTGCGGGTGGTCTGCTGGTCGAAGTGCGCTTCTGACTGTGAAGCTTTCTGTTCGTAAAGTGGCTCGAACGCGGCTCAAACACAGCTTAAACGAGGCTTAAAAGCACGCGTGAAGCGATCTGGCGCTGCTTAAGACTCTTTTAAGCGATGCCACGTACGCTTCATCACATTCCAAAGCCTCTTTCTCCCAGTCAGGAGTACACGATGAACGCGAAAACCTTGTCCCGCAGCGCTGTTGCAGTGGCTGTCGCCGTGGCGCTCTCCGCCGGCTATGTGGCGGGGCATCGCGACGTGCCCGCGCCGCAGGTGATCACGCCGGCGCAGGCCGCGATGATGCCTGCTGAAGCCGCCGCGAAAACCGGCATTCCTGATTTCTCGGGTCTGGTCGAAACCTACGGCCCGGCTGTCGTCAACATCAGCGCGAAGCATGTGGTCAAGCAGACTGCATTGCGCGGCAACGGTGGCAATAGCGCCAACAGCGGCAACCAGTTGCCGATCGATCCGAGCGATCCCTTCTATCAGTTCTACAAGCACTTCTTCGGCGGCATGCCGGGTATGCAAGGCGGCGACGGCGGCGATGCGCCCGATCAGCCGAGCGCGAGCCTTGGCTCGGGATTCATCGTCAGCAGTGACGGCTACATCCTGACCAATGCCCACGTGGTGGACGGCGCGAATGTCGTCACCGTGAAGCTCACCGACAAGCGCGAATTCAAGGCGAAAGTGGTCGGCGCCGACAAGCAGTCCGACGTCGCCGTGCTGAAGATCGACGCGAGCAACTTGCCGACTGTGAAGATCGGCGATCCGCGTCAGAGCAAGGTCGGCCAGTGGGTGGTCGCGATCGGCTCGCCTTACGGTTTCGACAATACGGTGACCTCGGGCATCATCAGCGCTAAGTCGCGCTCGCTGCCGAACGAAAACTACACGCCGTTCATCCAGACCGACGTGCCGGTGAACCCGGGTAACTCGGGCGGCCCGCTGTTCAATCTGCAAGGCGAAGTGATTGGCATCAACTCGATGATCTATTCGCAGACGGGCGGCTTCCAGGGCCTTTCGTTCGCGATCCCGATCAATGAGGCAATCAAGGTCAAGGACGACCTCGTCAAGACCGGCCATGTGAGCCGCGGACGTCTCGGCGTCGCGGTGCAGGGCATGAACCAGACACTGGCCGATTCGTTCGGCATGCAGAAGCCGCAAGGCGCGCTCGTCAGCTCGGTCGATCCGGGCGGCCCGGCCGCCAAGGGCGGTCTGCAACCGGGCGACGTGATTCTGTCGGTGAACGGTGAGCCGGTTAGCGACTCGTCGGATCTGCCGTCGCAAGTCGCGGGTCTCGCGCCGGGCAGCAAGGCCACCGTGCAGGTTTGGCGCGATAAGGCCACCAAGGACCTGACGGTGACGATCGGTTCGTTGTCGGATGCGAAGGTGGCGTCGGACAAGACCGATCAGCCGACCCAGTTGCAAGGCCGCCTCGGTGTGGCAGTGCGGCCGCTGACGCCGGAAGAGAAGAGCAGCGCGTCGGTGTCGCATGGTCTGCTGGTGCAGCAATCGGGTGGCGCGGCTGAAAACGCCGGCATCGAGCCGGGCGACGTGATTCTGGCGGTCAACGGCCGGCCGGTCACGAGCGTCGATCAGTTGAAGCAGATGATCGCCGGAGCGGGCAACAGCATCGCGTTACTGATCCAGCGCGATAACGCGCAGATCTTCGTGCCGGTCGATCTCGGCTAAGCACAAATTGAATGCATTGAAGTAACGCGTGCCGGTCCTTGCACTTACTGCCGACGGACCGGCATTTTTTTCACCCGTTTCAATGCCGTGAGGCAGGGCGCTCTGCGCCGCGTGGCGTGGCGCAGCAGCGGTTTCCAAACGACGCAAACCGGGCTTGGCATGCAGGTTGCGTCTACCTTGATCCGGACCCACCGAGGGACGCCGGACGATAAGGGCCTTAAGAAGGAGCGAACCGATGAAAACCCAACGCAATCAGCGAAGGATCGTAGCCGCTGCGGTATGCGCAGCGCTCACGCTCGGTCTGGCGGGCGGCGCGTATGCGCAGCAGGCGGGCCAGGCAACAGGCGGCACGACTACGGACAGCAGCAGCGCAGGCAATGCCAATGGCGGCGGTATGCCGCAAATTCAGCATAAGGGCGACGTCTCGTTCGTGTCCGGCGGCGTCGGTCTTGACGAATCCACGGCGCTAAAGAATGCGGAAAGCCAGTGGCCGCTGTCGATGCGCTTCACCGGCCCCGGCTCCGATTTTCTCGCCGACGTCCACGTGCGGATCGTCGACGCGCACGATGGCGATGTGCTGACCGCCACCTCGCGCGGCCCGTATATGCTGGTCAAACTGCGCCCGGGCCGCTATACGGTGCACGCGCAATACGAGAGTCACGACCAGACCAAGTCGGTGACCGTCCCGGCCAAGGGGACGGCCAAGGCGGCGTTCTACTGGAATACACAATAAACGTTTCGCCTCCTTGAGTGGCGCCGGGCGAGACGCCCCGGCGGTATTCAGGAAGGCCGCGCAATCGGCAGAAGTTTGGCCGATAATGAAGCCACGGGTACCCCCGTGGCTTTACTATTTGCATGACCGCATAGCGAGCGACACCACACCCCGGAGCCGAGACATGAGCGATGCCCCGACACCCCACGGACACCCCGGCGCAGGCACGGGTGGGCACACCATCGCGATCAGCGGCAACCATCACCGGGTGCGAGTGATTCATGGCGGCGTGACCATGGCCGATACCACGTCGGGGCTCACCCTGACGGAAACCGGTCTGGCGGACGTGTTCTATTTCCCGCGTGGGGACGTCAACATGGCGCGCCTCGAACGCTCAACACATACTTCGCACTGCCCGTTCAAGGGCGAGGCTTCCTACTTTCACCTGCGCACCGAAGACGGCCTGGTCGAAAACGCCGTCTGGAGCTATGAGACGCCACTCGAGCCGGCGGTAAGAATAAAAGGGTATCTCGCGTTTTACGCATCGCGCGTCGACCGCATCGATCAGACGTCCTGACCGGCTGTCGCGCGTTCATCGGGGAGGCTGCCATGGAAGTAAACGACGCGTTACGGATTCCGCTAGCGCCATCCGACGTTTGGGACGCGTTGCAGGACCTCGCCTTGTTGCGTGCCAGCCTCGACAACTGCGAGTCGTTTACACGGCTTAGCCACGGAGAATATGCGCTTGCCATGACGGTGCCGCTCGGGCCGCTGCGCGCGCGTTACGAAGCGCGCGCCCATGTAGCCGGGCAGGATTCCGGACCGGCGGACGCGCAGCGCCGCACCATCAACTTCAAGGCGCGAGCCGAGGGTATCGGCGCGTTGCGCGGACAGATCGAAATGAGATTGCGCGCCGACGATGGCTCGCATGGCATCGGCAGGGAGCGGGGCACGCGGATCGATTACACGATCTGGGCGACCTCGTCCGGGCCGCTCGCCGAACTGCCAACGCGCCAGCTCGAAAACGCGTTGCATCAACTGGCCGACGATTTTTTCGACGAGTTCGGCGCGGTCGTTCGCGCCAAGCATGGGCAAGGGCCGAACCGCGCACGCGGTCCGGCGACGCGTCGCCAGCATGTGTTTCTGCGGCCGATCACGCTCGGCGGCATGGCGCGGCGGACCCGCTCGGATCATGGCAATGCGCTGACCGGGCGGGCGGCCAGCGCGTCGCATGGGGCATCCCACGGTGTGTCGCATGGGGTCTCGCATCATGAGTCCGGTCCGCATGTGGTCCCGAACTGGGCATGGGCGGCGATGATTTTTCTGGTGGCGCTGCTGTTGTATGTGGCGCGCTGGATTAGCGAACACTGACGGCCTGGCCTGACCAGGCGCAGCGCTGTCGTGCCAGCGCGACTACGAAATCCTGGTGGATGACTACGAAACGCCGTCTGCCACACGGCGTTTGCACCCCCTGGAACCTTTATCCGCTCGGGCCCGCCTCACCCGCGCTCACATGCCGCGAAACTCCCGCCGCCATGCGGACGGCGAGGTGCGGAACGCCTCCGCGAAATGTTGCCGTAGCGAGGCAGTCGAGCCGAAACCCGCAATCCCCGCAATCGCTTCCACCGACTCATCCGAGCTTTCCAGCAGTTGCTGCGCGCGGGCGAGCCGCTGCGTCAGCAGCCATGCGCCGACGGTCGTGCCGGTCGCGAGCCTGAAGCGCCGCGTAAAAGTGCGGCGGCTCATCAATGCGCGCTCGGCGAGCGTATCGAGCGTATGCGGCGCGTCCAGATTCCCACTCACCCACTCGAGCAGACAGGACAGGCGGTCGCCGCGTACGTTCGGCGCGACCGGTTGCTGAATGTATTGTGCCTGGCCACCCTGCCGATGCGGCGGGACCACCAGGCGGCGCGCGACATAGTTCGCCGCCTGCGCGCCGCACATCTTGCGCAGCACATGCAGGCAGCAGTCCAGGCCGGCGGCGGTGCCGGCCGAGGTCAGCACGTTGCCGTCGTCGACATAGAGCACGTCGGGATCGAGCCGCACGCGCGGATAGAGGCGCGCGAAATCGTCCGCACACGCCCAATGGGTCGACGCCGGCCGGTCGTCGAGAATGCCGGCGGCGGCCAGTACGAAGGCGCCGAGGCACAGTCCGACGAGCTGGGCACCGCGTGCATGGGCGGCGCGCAGTGCGTCGAGCAGGGCGGCGGGTGGCGTCTCGTTCGGATCGCGCCAGCTCGGCACGATGATCGTGTTCGCGTCGGCGAGTGCTTCGAGTCCATGCGTGACGGCGATCGAGAAGCCGGCGGTGGTGGTCAGGGCGCCGCGCTCGGCAGCACAGACGCGAAAGTCGAAATCGGGCAAGCCGCTGTCGCTGCGGTCCTCGCCGAACACCACACACGGCACCGAGAGATGGAACGGGCTGATGCCGTCGAACGCGACGACCGCGACGACGTGGCGGGGCGCGTCGCCGCGCGCCGCAGTGGAGGAGGTGGGGGTAGCCATCAGTCGCAGCCGCCTATGAATTCAACGATGATCCAACGATGGCCCGATTCTAGCGAAGATTGTCATTCGGGTCGCTATCGGCGAATCGTCGGCTGACGAACAATGCAGTCATCGCCGCTGCCTATGCAGCGCCCGCCCCGGGCCACGCAGCGCGCGCTTTATCTGACAGGAGTCTTGCCATGACTACACCGCGCCGTGCGCTGATCGTGATCGACGTGCAGAACGAATACGTGACGGGCGATCTGCCGATCGAATATCCGGATGTGCAAACCTCGCTGGCGAATGTCGGCCGCGCGATGGACGCGGCGCGCGCCGCCGGCGTGCCGGTGGTGGTGGTGCAGCATTTCTCGTCGCCTAACTCGCCGGTGTTCGCGCGCGGCAGCGAAGGCGCCGAGCTGCATCCGGTGGTGGGCGAGCGGGCACACGATCACTATATTGAGAAGTCGATGGCGAGCGCCTTTACCGGCACGGACCTCGCCGACTGGCTGGCCGCGCAGCAGATCGACACGCTGACGGTGGTCGGTTACATGTCGCACAACTGCGATGCGTCGACGATCAACCACGCATACCATGCGGGGTTTGCCGTCGAATTTCTGCACGACGCAACCGGTTCGCTGCCCTATGAGAACAGCGCGGGCTTTGCGAGCGCGCAGGAGATTCATCGGGTCTTCAGCGTGGTCCTGCAGTCGAACTTCGCGGCGGTGGCGAGTACGGAGCAGTGGATCGCGGCGGTGCAGGGTGGGGCGCCGCTCGCGCGCGGCGATATCTACACGTCGAATCAGACGGCGCGGGCGCGCCGGGTTGCCGCGTAAGTATCTGGCTAGTCTGACCGGGTAATCGAGGGCGGCCGGCGCTGCCCGATTACCGAGTGCGCAACGCCGGACTGAGCCGCAGCGTATCGAACATCCCTTCGACCATCTGCTCCGCATGCTTGCCGAAATCGGTCGCCTCCGGCAGAAACAGCATGTCGCGCAGCGAGCCGCTCACGAACGCATGCACCATTGCCGCTGCGATCCGGGTGTCGAGATCGGCCGGCAGTTGCCCTTTGGAGATCGCATTGCGCAGACCGCCTTCGATCTTCTTGAGCCCTTCGCGCATATTGGTCTGATAGCGGACCATCACCGGCCCCATCTCCTCGACCAGCTCGCACTTCAGAAAGAGGATGTCGAACACCCGCCGGCGACGCGGGTCGTTGGCGGTGTCTCGCAGGCAGACCGTGCAGATTTCCATCAGGCGCCCAAGTGGGTCGGGCTCATTGGGGTTTTGCGAGGCCGCCTTGAGTTCGTCCAGCGGCAGTAGCACGCGGTCGAACATTTCGGTAAACAGATCGCTTTTGTGCGCGAAATGCCAATAGATTGCGCCGCGCGTGACGCCGGCAGCCTGCGCGATGTCGGCGAGCGATGTGCGCGATACGCCCTTCTCGAAGAAAACCTGCTCGGCCGCGTCGAGAATGCTGTTGCGCGTCTCCTGCGCCTCTTCTTTGGTTCTTCTGACCATATGGGTGTGACCTGCCCTGATTGTGGGGTTTTCCCGGGCGCTTTTAAGTGCGCTCGATGACAATCTGTCTGCGGTTAAGCTAATTTTGAACCGATCTTGCAGGCCCCCCCGCCTGCAAAGATGTAAACGCACTTTTACATGCATTCATGGATGTATATATAATAGCATCCCACGATCGGATAGCCCAAGCCGTGACGACCGGTTAATATCCGTCACTGTTGCCTTTCAGAAAGCTCTTGCGTCGTGCCCGGATGGGCGGCGCCGTGCGGCATTTCCCGGTATGGCGCATTTCGCTCAGGATGCCCCTGCAGGTGCGGTTTGCATCCACGGGCTTCCGGTCTAGCGTCGCAAGACGCATGTGTGCGCTGTCGTCCCCGGGGTAGGGATGCGCGCACTTTTTCATTCTCAGTCTTTGACAGAGGTCGCTCCATGCGCGTCGAACGGGTTCCATTCCGCTTAATCAGTGCCGCGACGGCTGCCGTATTGCTGGCAGCGTGCGGACCAAAACAATCTGCCCCGCCGCAACAAACGCCCGAAGTTGGCGTCGTTACCGTCCAGCCGACGGCTGTGCCCGTCGTTACCGAATTGCCGGGCCGCACCAGTGCTTTCCTTGTCGCGCAAGTGCGTGCACGGGTCGACGGCATCGTGCTGCGCCGCGAATTCACCGAAGGCGACCAGGTCAAGGCCGGCCAGCGTCTGTACAAGATCGATCCGGCACCCTACATCGCCGCGCTGAACAGCGCGAAGGCAACGCTGGCGAAGGCGCAGGCCAACCTCGCGACGACCACTGCGCAAGCCAACCGCTACAAGGTGCTGGTTGCCGCGAACGCGGTCAGCAAGCAGGACTACGACAACGCGGTGGCCGCTGAAGGCCAGGCTGCGGCTGACGTCGCCGCCGGCAAGGCAGCGGTCGATACGGCGCAGATCAACCTCGGCTACACCGACGTGACCTCGCCGGTGACCGGCCAGATCGGCATCTCTCAAGTCACGCCTGGCGCTTATGTGCAGGCGAGCGCCGCCACGCTGATGTCCACGGTCCAGCAACTCGATCCGGTCTACGTGGACCTGACGCAATCGAGCCTCGACGGTCTGAAGCTGCGCCGCGAAGTGCAGGAAGGGCGTCTGAAGACGACCGGCCCGGATGCAGCCAAGGTCTCGCTGATTCTCGAAGACGGCCGCACCTACTCGGAAAAGGGCAAGCTGCAGTTCACCGACGTGACGGTTGACCAGGGCACCGGCTCCGTGACGGTTCGCGCGATCTTCAAGAACGCGGACAAGGTCCTGCTGCCGGGGATGTTCGTGCGCGCCAAGATCGAGGAAGGCGTCAACGACAACGCGCTCGTCGTGCCGCAAGTCGGCATCACGCATGACCAGAAGGGTCAGCCGACCGCGCTGGTCGTCGGCGATGACAACAAGGTTGTGCTGCGCCAACTCGTTACGTCGGGCACTTACGGTTCGAACTGGGTGGTCGAGAGTGGCCTGAAGGCCGGCGACCGCGTGATTGTCCAGGGCACCGACAAGGCGCATCCGGGGCAGCAGGTCAAGGCCGTTGCCGCGCAACTTCCCGCCACACCCGCTTCCGACGCATCCGCTCAGGGTGCGCCGGCCGCCAGCGGTGCTACGCAGACGGCGCAACCCGCTTCTGCTGCATCGGGCGCGTAATAACAGGGAGCCCGCCACATGGCAAAGTTCTTTATTGATCGCCCGATTTTTGCATGGGTGATCGCCATTATTCTGATGCTCGCGGGTATCGCGTCGGTCTTTACGTTGCCGATCGCGCAATACCCGACCATCGCGCCGCCGGCCGTGCAGATCAGCGCAACGTACCCGGGCGCATCGGCGAAGACGGTGGAAAACACCGTCACGCAGGTGATCGAGCAGCAGATGAGTGGTCTCGACCACTTGCTGTATCTGTCGTCCACTTCGGACGACTCGGGTACGGCAACCATTACGCTGACGTTCGCAGCCGGCACCAATCCTGACATTGCGCAGGTGCAGGTGCAGAACAAGCTGCAGCTCGCCACGCCGCTGTTGCCGCAAGCCGTGCAGCAGTTGGGCACCAAGGTCACAAAGTCGAGCAGCAGCTTCTTGCTGGTGATGGCGTTCGTGTCCGAAGACGGCAGCATGAACAAGTACGACCTGGCGAACTACGTCGCGTCGAACGTTGAAGACCCGGTCAGCCGGATCGACGGTGTGGGTACGGTGACGCTGTTCGGCTCGCAGTACGCGATGCGGATCTGGCTTGACGCCAACAAGCTGACCAACTTCGGCCTCACGCCGGTGGATGTGCAGACGGCCTTGCAGGCGCAGAACGTGCAGGTCGCGGGCGGCTCGCTCGGCGGCACGCCGTCGGTGCCGGGCCAGGTGCTGCAGGCCACCATTACGGAAGCCACGCTGCTGAACACGCCTGAACAGTTCGGCAACATTCTGTTGAAGGTGAATCCGGACGGCTCGCAGGTGCGCATCAAGGACGTTGGGCGTATCGAGCTCGGTGGCGAAAACTACAACTTCGACACCAAGTACAACGGCGCGCCGACGGCGGGCTTCGGTATTCAGCTCGCGACCGGCGCCAACGCACTGGCTACCGCCAAGGCAGTACGCGCGAAGATCGACGAACTGTCGAAGTACTTCCCGCACGGCCTCGTCGTGAAGTATCCGTACGACACCACGCCGTTCGTGCGTCTGTCGATCGAAGAAGTGGTCAAGACGCTGCTCGAAGGTATCGTGCTGGTGTTCCTGGTCATGTACCTGTTCCTGCAGAATCTGCGCGCTACGCTGATCCCGACGATCGCCGTGCCGGTGGTGCTGCTGGGCACCTTCGCGATCATGGGTCTGGTGGGCTTCTCGATCAACACGCTGTCCATGTTCGGGCTCGTGCTGGCGATCGGCTTGCTGGTGGACGATGCAATCGTGGTGGTGGAAAACGTCGAGCGGGTGATGGCGGAGGAGGGTCTATCGCCTCGAGATGCCACCCGTAAGGCGATGGACCAGATTACCGGCGCGCTGGTCGGCGTGGCGCTCGTGCTGTCGGCGGTGTTCGTGCCGGTGGCGTTCTCGGGCGGTTCGGTCGGGGCCATTTACCGGCAGTTCTCGCTGACGATCGTGGCGGCGATGGTGCTGTCCGTGCTGGTCGCGTTGATTCTGACGCCGGCGCTGTGCGCGACGATCCTCAAGCCGATTCCGAAGGGTCATCACGAAGTCAAGAAGGGCTTCTTCGGCTGGTTCAACCGGACCTTCGAAACGAGCCGCGACAAGTATCACTCGGGCGTTCACCACGTGATCAAGCGCTCGGGCCGTTGGCTGATCATCTATATGGTGGTGATCCTCGCGGTCGGCTTGCTGTTCGTGAAGTTGCCGAAGTCGTTCCTGCCTGACGAAGACCAGGGCACGATGTTCGTGCTGGTGCAAACGCCGTCCGGCTCGACGCAGGAAACCACGGCGCACGCGCTGAAAGACGTTTCCGACTACCTGCTCAACGACGAGAAGAGCATTGTCGAATCGACTTTCACGGTGAACGGCTTCAGCTTCGCCGGTCGCGGCCAGAACGCGGGTCTTGTGTTCGTGCGGATGAAGGATTACGCGGAACGTCAGCATTCGAACCAGAAGGTTCAGGCGCTGGTTGGCCGACTCTTCATGCACTTCTCGAGCTACAAGAACGCGCTGGTGTATCCGGTGAATCCGCCGTCGATTCCTGAACTCGGCACGGCCGCGGGCTTCGACTTCGAACTGCAGGATCGCGCGGGTGTCGGTCACGAAAAGCTGATGCAGGCACGCAATATGTTGCTGGGCATGGCGGCGAAAGATCCGACGCTGGCTCAGGTGCGTCCGAACGGCCTGAACGATACGCCGCAGTTCACCGTGAACATCGATCACGAGAAGGCTTCCGCGCTCGGCGTTTCGCTGGCGGCGATCGACCAGACGTTCTCGATCGCATGGGCGTCGCAGTACGTGAACAACTTCCTCGATACCGACGGCCGGATCAAGAAGGTGTATCTGCAAGGCGACGCACAGTTCCGGATGAACCCGGAAGACCTGAACGCCTGGTACGTGCGCAATACGGCTGGCGGCATGGTGCCGTTCTCGTCGTTCGCCAGCGGTACGTGGTCCTATGGTTCGCCGAAGCTCGAGCGCTACAACGGTATTTCTGCGGTGGAAATCCAGGGCGCGGCTGCACCGGGCAAGTCGACCGGCCAGGCCATGACGGCGATGGAAGCACTCGTGGCGAAGCTGCCGGCGGGTATCGGCTACGAATGGACGGGCTTGTCGTTGCAGGAACGCCAGTCCGGTTCGCAGGCGCCGATTCTGTACGGCATCTCGATCCTCGTCGTGTTCCTCTGTCTCGCGGCGCTGTATGAAAGCTGGTCGATCCCGTTCTCGGTGATCATGGTGGTGCCGCTCGGCGTGATCGGCGCACTGCTGGCCGCGACGCTGCGCGGGCTCGAGAACGACGTGTTCTTCCAGGTGGGTCTGTTGACCACGGTGGGGCTGTCGGCGAAGAACGCGATTCTGATCGTGGAATTCGCCCGCGAGCTGCAGCAGGGTGAAGGGATGGGCCCAGTCGAGGCCGCGCTGGAAGCCGCGCGTCTGCGGTTGCGTCCGATTCTGATGACCTCGCTCGCGTTCATTCTCGGCGTGATGCCGCTCGCGATCAGTAACGGCGCGGGTTCGGCCAGCCAGCACGCAATCGGTACCGGCGTGATCGGCGGGATGTTGACGGCGACCTTCCTCGCGATTTTCATGATCCCGATGTTCTTCGTCGTGATCCGCGCGAAGTTCGGCGGCGAGAAGGAAGACCCGGATGAGGCGCTCGCACACTACAACCAGCACCATCCGCATGACGGCCAAGGTGGTGGGTCGGCTGATCAAGGCTCGGGCAAGGACGGACATTGAGATGCAAAAACACTCTTTGATAGCAGTGGCGGTTGCGCTGTTCGCCGCGGGTTGCACGATGGCGCCGAAGTACCAGCGCCCGGCGGAACCCGTGACGGCGACCTTCCCGGCCGGCGGCGTGTACGACACGCAACCGGGCGCGGCCGGTGCCGCGCGTACCGCGAGCGGTCAGGCGGCGGCCGATATCGGCTGGCGTGATTTCTTCGCCGACGCGCGTTTGCAGCGGCTGATCGAAATCGCGCTGAAGAACAACCGCGATCTGCGCGTGTCGGTCCTGAATATTCAGGCATCGCAGGCGCAGTACCAGATCGCTCGCGCGGCGCTGTTCCCGACGCTGAATGCCGCGGGGTCGCAAAGCAAACAGCGCACGCCGCGGGACTTGTCGTCCACGCCCATGACGGTCACGAACACCTATTCGGTGGGTCTGAACGCCTCCTGGGAAATCGACTTCTTCGGGCGGATTCAAAGCCTGAAGGATCAGGCGTTGGCGCAGTATCTGGCGACCGCTCAGGCGCGCAAGGCTGCGGAAATCGCGTTGGTCTCGCAGGTGGCCAATCAGTACATGACGGTGCTCGAGGTGGACGATCTGCTGAAGGTCACGCAGAACACACTGAAGACCGCTCAGGAGTCATACCGCATCGCCAAACTGCAGTTCGACAACGGCACGGGTTCGGAACTGGATCTGCGGCAATCGGAAACGGTGGTCGACCAGGCGCAGGCTAACCTGCAGTCGCAGGCGCGTTTGCGGGCTCAGGCGGATAACGCGCTCGTGCTGCTGCTCGGCGAGCCGTTGCCGGACGATCTGCCGCCGGGCATGACGTTGGACAACCAGAATCTCCTGACGGATATTCCGGCGGGTCTGCCATCCGATCTGCTGACGCGTCGTCCGGACATCATGGAGGCCGAGGAGAATCTGCTCGCGGCCAACGCGAACATCGGCGCGGCGCGCGCAGCGTTCTTCCCGAAGGTCTCGCTGACCGGCAGTTTCGGCACGCTGAGCCCGTCGCTCGGCGGTCTGTTCAAGCCGGGTTCGGCGGCATGGAGCTTCGCGCCGTCCATCACCTTGCCGATCTTCGAAGGCGGCCAGAACAAGGCTAACCTCGACCTCGCCACGGTGCAGAAGAACATCCAGATCGCCACGTATGAAAAGGCGATCCAGACGGCCTTCCGCGAAGTGGCGGACGGATTGGCGGCACGCGGCACGTACGATCAGCAGATCGCGGCGCTCGAGCGTAATACCTTTGCCGAACAGCGCCGGCTGGATCTGTCGGACCTGCGTTACAAGAACGGTGTCGACAGCTATCTGTCGGTGCTGACCGCGCAAACCGATCTGTATGCGTCGCAGCAGTTGCTGGTGACCGCGCGCATGCAGCGCCTCCAGAACCTGGTCTTGTTGTATCAGGCACTCGGCGGCGGCTGGATCGAACGGGACGGCGAGCAGCCGCGTCCGGCCGATGCGCCGGTCAATTACGGTGCGGCGAGCGCACCGGTGGCGGCTTCGGCAGCGACCGCGGGTTGAGTCTGTGGACTGAGTCGACGGGTTACGCCGGCTCCGGTTCGGTAACAAGCGGCGCGCAGGAGGGTTTCAGTGTCAAGGAAACCGTCCTGCAGAGCCGGAAATAAAAAAACGCCACGGCATGCTGTGGCGTTTTTTTTGATGCCCAACTCAAACTCAGCTCAACCCAGAACTCGCGCTCAGCGCGATCTCTGTCGCGCGGCGCGGGTTCCGGGCAGATGCTCAGTGCACATCTGCGGCACGCAGCATCTCGTCGCCGCCCTTCGGGTCATTGCCGCCGCGTCCATCGAAATCATGGCCGGCCTTGCGAATTTCGCACTGCGCCTTCTTCTCGCTCTTCACACCGTTGAAGATCAGGTTCAGCACGACCGCCGACACCGACGCCAGCAAGATCCCGCTATGCAGCAGCGGCGACAGCGCCGGCGGCAGCTTCGAGAAGAATTGCGGCGACACCACCGGCACCAGACCCATACCGATACTCACCGCGACGATGAACAGGTTGTGATGGTTCTTCACGAAGTCGACCTTGGCCAGAACCTTGATGCCGTTCGCCGCCACCATGCCGAACATCACGATGCCCGCGCCGCCCAGCACGAAGGCCGGCACCGAAGCAACCACTTGCGCCATCTTCGGGAACAGGCCCAGCAGCACCAGGATCACGCCGCCCATTGCGCAGACAAACCGGCTCTTCACACCCGTCACGCCGATCAGGCCGACGTTCTGCGAGAACGAGGTATGCGGGAACGAGTTGAAGATGCCGCCGATCAGCGTGCCCAGACCGTCGACGCGCAGACCGCGCACCAGCGTCTTCTGATCCACCGGACGATCGACCATGTCGCCGACCGCGAGGAACATGCCGGTCGATTCGATGAAGGTGACGAACATCACGGTGACCATCGTTGCGATTGCGAGCGGATCGAAATGCGGCAGGCCGAAGTGGAACGGCATCACGATGCCGACCCACGGTGCGTGCGTGACGCCGTCCATGTTCACGCGGCCGAGCGCCAGTGCGATGATGAAACCCGCCACGATGCCGAGCAGCACCGAGATATTGGCGAGGAAGCCCTTGGCGAACTTGTTGATCAACAGAATCAGCATCAGCACCAACAGCGACAGACCAAGATAGATCGGGTTGCCGTATTCAGGATTGCCGACGCCGCCGGCTGCCCAGTTGATGCCCACTTCCATCAGCGAGAGGCCGATCACCGAGATCACCACACCGATCACCACCGGTGGGAAAAAGCGCAGCAGCTTGCCGACCATCGGCGCGAGGAGGATGCCGATGACACCGGCCGCGATCGTCGAACCGAAGATATCGAGAATACCGAGCGAAGGATTCGTGCCGATTGCGACCATCGGACCGACAGCCGCGAACGTGCAGCCCATGATGACCGGCAGACGGATGCCGAAGATCCACAGACCGAGGGTCTGAATCAGCGTGGCGATGCCGCAGGAAAACAGATCGGCGCTGATCAGGAACGCGATCTGGTCTTTCGGCAGTTTGAGCGCCGCACCGATGATCAGCGGCACCGCAACTGCGCCTGCGTACATCACCAAAACGTGCTGAATGCCGAGCGTCAGCAACTGGCCCGCGGGCAGTCGCTCGTCGCACGGGTGAACCGTGTTCGATTGCATTTTGTCTCTCTCCACCATCTCGTTTTGGGATGGCTCCAAGGTATGCGGAACGATAAAGCGCAACAAGACCACTGGGGCCTATTCCGGCATTCCCGGTGACGATATGCGTGAAGCGCGTTTGAAAGCTAAAAGAAATGGACGCGCCGCACAAATCGGCGGCAAGCCCTATGCAGCGGGGAGGCGTTTGCGTGCGCTGCGCGGCGTCGCCTCAGGTGATATGTGTTAAAAACAATGGGGTGTATCTCGCTGTGCGCATAGTGCTGTTTTCGTCCAGCGGCCCGTTTGACGGGGTTAACCCGCAAATTGAGGGTTTTCACTTAGGCTGCCGCGCGACTGCCGGCGCGTCTCGAAAGCCTGCCTTGGAAGATGGAAAATACAGCGCTATTCGCACCTTCCGTGTGCGTTTTCCCAAGCCTCATTAGATGTTCTATCGCTCATGACTTTTCTTGGCATCGACCTCGGCACTGGCTCCCTCAAAGTAGCAATCGTCGACGAAAACGGCCGCGAGCAGGCCGCGGCGAGTGTCCCGTATGCGCTCGAAACGCCGCTTCGCGGATGGGCCGAAATCTCGGTGCAAACCTGGTGGCGCGCGCTTTGCGAAGCGGCGGCGCGTTTGCCTGAGGATTTGCGCCGCGAGGTGCAGGCAATCGGTTTCTCCGGGCAGATGCACGGTGTTGTTCTGATCGACGCCGAGGGCGAAGCCGTGCGCCCGGCGATGCTCTGGCCCGACACGCGTGCATTGGGTCTGCTCGATCAGTGGCCCGAGCCGCAGCCGAATCCGGTTGCGCCCGGCATGGCGGGTCCCTTGCTGCGTTGGATCGTGCAGAACGAACCGGAGTCTGCGCGCAAGACGCGTTGGGCGCTGCAACCGAAAGATTGGCTGCGTGTCGCGCTGGGCGGCGTGATCGCAACCGATCCTTCTGACGCCTGCGCGACCGCGCTCGCCGATCCCGCTGGCGTATGGGATCAGGCGCTGCTTGAGCGGCTCCAGTTGCCGCGTGAATGGTTTGCGCCGCTCGCGCCTTCGTATGCGGCGGGTGGCATTCTGTCGCCGAAAGCCGCACATGCGCTCGGTCTGCGCGCCGGCATCGTGCTCGCGATCGGTGCCGCCGATACGCCATGCGCGGCACTCGGCAGTGGTCTCGCGAGCGACGGCGACGCCTTGCTCACCACCGGCACCGGTGGACAAATTGTCGTGCTCGCCGGGCACGCACCGCAAGCGGTAAGGGGACTGCATCGCTATCGGGCCGCGAGCGATCACTGGTATCGGATGGCGGCGATGCAAAACGTCGGCGTCGCGCTCGAACGCGTGCGCGGCTGGCTGTCGTATGAATGGGCCGATGCCTATCGTGATGCGTTCGGCGATGCGTCGAGCGCCACATCCAGCAATGCATCCGGCCGTGCCTCAGGCAAGGTATCGGGTGGCGCGTTCGGCGGTGCGTCGAGCGCGGCGACCGGCAATGCCTCCGGCAGTCTCGCCCGCAACGAATCGGATGGTGCCCTTGGCGATACAACAGCCGCTATCGCCAGTGCCGTAGCCGGCCTGACCTTCCTGCCCTACCTCACCGGCGAGCGCACCCCCTGGCTCAACCCCGCCGCACGCGGCGGCTGGCTTGGCCTCGCGCTTGACCACACGCGCGGCACGATGATGCGCGCCGCATTCGAGGGCGTCGCGTTCTCGCTGCGCGCCGGGCTCGACGCGATCCGTGCAAGCGGCGCGACGGTGACGACATTGAAACTCGCCGGCGGTGGTTCAGTCGATGCGCGCTGGCGGCAGTTGCTCGCCGATGCGCTGAACGTCGAGCTGTACGCCGTGGATTGTCCCAACGCGGCGCCGCGCGGCGCGGCTATCCTGGGTGGGCTGGCGAGCGGACATTGGCACGCGAGCGACCTCGCCGCGCTTGCGCCCGGCGCGACGCGCGTTGCCGGGCCGCAAGGCGATGCGGCGCTCGCCGAACGTTACGCGCGTTTTCTCGATCTGTATGGACGCGTCGAATCATGGTTCGGCGAAACGCCGCTCCGGTAACCGAAGCGATGTCAGCTATGGACAATGCTGCGACGTACTTTGCAATACCATTACGGCTTTCGCACGCTAAGGTATAGGCCGGCAAATGATGGCGGCTGAGGATGGCGGACGAGCGCAACGCCGTTCGTCGACACCCTGGCACACACATTCACTGCAGTAACCCAACCGCGACCACGGCACGCCGCGCGATATTTCACCGCGACGCGCCGGGCATTCACAGACTCACAGGAGCATTCACGATGAAAACCAAAGCAGCCATCGCATGGAAAGCCGGGGCACCGTTGACGATCGAAGAAGTCGATCTGGAAGGCCCGCGTGCCGGTGAAGTCCTGATCGAAGTGAAAGCGACGGGCATCTGCCACACCGACTACTACACGCTGTCGGGCGCCGATCCGGAAGGCATCTTTCCGGCGATTCTCGGCCACGAAGGCGCGGGTGTGATCGTCGATGTCGGCCCGGGCGTGGGCACGTTGAAGAAGGGCGACCACGTCATTCCGCTCTACACGCCGGAATGCCGTCAGTGCAAATTCTGTCTGTCGCGCAAGACCAATCTTTGCCAGGCGATCCGTTCGACGCAAGGCAGGGGTCTGATGCCCGATGCGACCTCGCGTTTCTCTCTGGATGGCAAGCCGCTGTTTCACTACATGGGCACGTCCACGTTTTCGAACTACATCGTCGTGCCGGAAATCGCGGTGGCGAAGGTGCGTGAAGATGCACCGTTCGACAAGATCTGCTACATCGGCTGCGGCGTGACGACGGGCGTGGGTGCAGTCGTGTATTCGGCGAAGGTCGAAGCAGGCGCGAACGTGGTCGTGTTCGGTCTTGGCGGGATCGGGCTGAATGTGATCCAGGGCGCGAAGATGGTGGGCGCGGACAAGATCATCGGCGTTGACATCAATCCGGGCCGCGTGGAACTGGCGAAGAAGTTCGGCATGACGCACTTCATCAACCCGAACGAAGTCGAGAACGTGGTCGATCACATCGTGCAGCTCACCGATGGCGGCGCGGACTACTCGTTTGAATGTATCGGCAACACCAAGGTGATGCGTCAAGCGCTGGAGTGTACGCACAAGGGCTGGGGCCAGTCGTTCATCATCGGCGTGGCGGCGGCGGGCGAGGAAATCAGCACGCGTCCGTTCCAGCTGGTGACGGGCCGCGAGTGGAAGGGCTCGGCATTCGGCGGTGCACGCGGCCGTACGGACGTGCCGAAGATCGTCGACTGGTACATGGAAGGCAAGATCAACATCGACGACCTGATCACGCACCGTCTGCCGCTCGAGCGCATCAACGAAGGCTTCGATCTGATGAAGAAGGGCGAGTCGATCCGCTCCGTCGTGCTGTACTAACACGGCACTGAGCTAACACAGAAAGGAGCGTCGCGATGCTTGAACTCTTGTCGTCGCATGCCTGCCATGGCGGCGAGCAGCGGATCTACCGGCACGACTCGCAGACCATCGGTCTGCCGATGCGCTTCTCGGTGTATCTGCCGCCGCAGGCCTTGCAGACCAATGCGAATGTGCCCGCGCTGTTCTATCTCGCGGGTCTGACCTGCACGGAAGAAACCTTTCCGATCAAGGCGGGCGCGCAGCGCTTCGCGGCACAGCATGGCATCGCGCTGATCGCGCCGGATACCAGTCCGCGCGGCGCGGGCGTGCCGGGCGAAAGCGCGGCGTGGGACTTCGGTGTGGGCGCGGGCTTTTACATCAACGCGACGCAGCAGCCGTGGGCGAAGCACTATCGGATGTACTCGTATGTGCGCGATGAACTGCGCGAAACGGTGCTCGCGAATCTGCCGGTGGACGGTGCGCGTCTGGGCATCTTCGGGCACTCGATGGGCGGGCATGGCGCGTTGATGCTGGCGCTGCGCAATCCGGAGATCTATCGGTCGGTGTCGGCGTTCGCGCCGATCGCCGCGCCGTCACAGTGTCCGTGGGGCGTGAAGGCGTTCAGCGGGTATCTGGGTGAAGACCGTGAAGCGTGGCGGCAGTATGACTCGAGCGAGTTGGTCGCCCACGCATCGCGCAAGTTCGCGCAAGGGATTCTGGTCGATCAGGGGCTGGCGGATCAGTTCCTCGCCGAGCAGTTGAACCCGGATGTGTTCGAAGCGGCCTGCAAGGCCGCGGGACAGCCGTTGACGTTGCGTCGTCATGCAGGTTACGACCACGGGTATTACTTCATCTCGACGTTCATCGAGGATCATCTCGCGCATCACGCGAAGGTGCTGCTGGGTTGACATTCGCCGGAGCGATGACGGTGGCACGTAGTGTGTCGCCGCCATCTCCAGACATTCGCCAATGCGAAATGCGCCACCGCAGCGAATGTAGCTTTGACTACGCAGATGGCGCGCTCAGGCGGTCACTCAACGCACCGACACCGCTTCGACACGCGCTAAGCGCAGCTCAATGCCGCTTCAACAAACTCCCGCCATACACCACAGCCGACAGCACGGTGATCCAGAAGCTCGTTGGCCAGTCGGTATAGAACGCCAGCGTCAGTCCCAGCCAGGCCTGGACCAGCGCGAACACGGCCGCGAGCACAAGACCGGTCGAGAGTCGCGTCGTCACGTTTTGCGCGGCGGCAGCCGGCCCGACCATCAGCGTGAACACCAGCAGCACGCCGACGATCTGCGTACACGCTGCCACGGCCAGTGCGGCAATCGCCAGAAACAGCACCGACACCCGACGCAACGACACGCCCTTGGCTTCGGCCAATTCGGGCTGCAATGACGCAAACAGCAACGGCCGCATGATCGCCGCGAGCGCCAGCAAGCTGACGACGCCCAACGCGGCCAGCACGCCGAGTGTCGACGCATTCACGCCGAGCACGTTGCCGAACAGCAGCGCGGTGACCTGCGTCGCATAGGCGGTGAAGAAGTGCAGGAACAGCAGGCCGAAGCCGAGCGACAGCGACAGGATCACGCCGATCGCTACATCGCGTCCGGCCAGTTTCTCGCCGAGCGCGCCCATGCCGACGCCGGCCGCGAGCGTAAAGCCGATCATCCCCCAGATCGGCGAGATACCGATCAGCACCGCGCCGGTCGCGCCGGTGAACCCGACGTGCGAGAGCGCGTGGCCCGCGAAGGTCTGCCCGCGCATCACCAGAAAATAGCCCACTACGCCCGCCAGCACCGCGACGATCCCCGACGCCGCGAACGCGTTCACCATGAAATCGTATTCAAACATCGTGCGTGTGTCCGTCGCGTGAGTCGTGCTGGTGTGAGTGGCCGTGTGCGCCACCGTGGTCGTGGGAATGCGAGTGTGAGTGGCTATGACCGCCGTTCTCGTCGTGTTCGTGCTCGTGATCGTGTTTTTCGACTTCGACGTCGCCCGACATCACGAAGATGCGGCCGTTCACCCGCATCACGTCGATCGGCGAGCCATAAAGTCGCGACAGCACCGGCCGCGTAATGACTTCATCGACGGTGCCGAGCGCGGCGACGCCGCTGCCGAGATACAGCACGCGGTCGATCGAGTTCAGCAGCGGGTTCAGCTCATGCGCCGAAAACAGCACGGCAATGCCGAGTTCCTGTTGCACGCGTCGCACGAGTTCCACCACGGTTTTCTGATGATGCGGATCGAGGCTGATCAACGGTTCATCGAGTAGCAGCAGCTTGGGATTGCCGAGCAGGCATTGAGCGAGCAGCAGCCGCTGACGTTCGCCACCCGATAGCTCCGACAACGGCCGCTCGGCCAGTTGGCGGCCGCCCACCAGATCCAGCACCCGCTCGACATCCGCGCGGGTCTTACTGTCCGCATGGGGCAGGCCCCAGCGGTGTCCGTCAGCGGCCATCGCGACAAAATCGCGGCCGCGCACGCGGCGCCCAGCCAATGCACTGCGCGTCTGCGGCATATAGCCGATCGACGCGTTGCCACGTTCCACCGGCTGCCCCAGCACGCGGATCGCGCCGCTCGCCGCCGGCACGAGGCCGAGCACGGCGCGCATCAGCGTGGTCTTGCCCGCGCCGTTGGGCCCGAGCACGCCGATGAATTCGCCCTGGTTCACCACGAAGCCGGTGTCGCGCAGAATCGTGCGGTCGCCGAGTTCGAGCGTTACGTGCTCGAGTTCGAGCACGGGCGCGCCACTGCGGATGCTACCGGAGGCGGCGGTTGATGCATTCGCTGGCGTGCTGCGGCCAGTTTCATTCATTGGGTGTTTCCTTTGGCGGGTGTTGCCGCTGCGCTCGCATCGCCCGCGGCCAGCGCCGTAGTCAGCGCGTCGAGCTGCGTCAGCATCCACGTCTGATAGGTCTTGCCGGCCGGTTCGGTTTCGGTGACGCTCATGGTCGGCACCTTCGATTGCTGCGC
The DNA here is from genome assembly GCF_046027825.1 of Paraburkholderia sediminicola. Lineage (GTDB taxonomy): Bacteria > Pseudomonadota > Gammaproteobacteria > Burkholderiales > Burkholderiaceae > Paraburkholderia > Paraburkholderia sediminicola_D. Next base: position 115,250 of record NZ_JAQQDU010000011.1, on the reverse strand, counting down.
GAGCTTCAACATGCGTTTGGTCAGGGCCTCGGTTGCCTGGCTGTTATAGATCAGAACGCGCACGCGCTTTTCGCGCAGATCGCGTTCGAACGCGGCGATATCGCCCGCGCTTGCTTCAGTGTCGTTCATCGTCGCCAACTGGAAGCGCAGATTGCGCATCGAGAGGCCGATCGCGTCCGACATATAGCCGAACACCGGCTCGGTCGCCGTCACCGGCACGCCGGCGTAGCGGCTATGCAGATCGGCGACTTTGGCGTCGATGGGTTTCAGCGAATCGAGAAACTTCGCGAGGTTCGCATCGTACGCCGACTTGTGCGCCGGGTCAGCCGCTACGAGCGCCTCGCTCACCGCGCGCGCCACTTTCGGCATGGTCTGCGGGTCGTACCAGAGGTGGGGATTATCGCCGCCTTTCTTGCCGACGAGATCCGCGGCGATGATCGTGGTGCGCTTCGCGCTCTTCGAGGCGGCCAGCAGTTTTGCCATCCACGGATCGTAATCGGCGCCGTTGTAGACCACAAGGCTCGCATGCTGCAAGGCGCGCGCCGTCTTCGGGCTGGCTTCGAACAGGTGCGGATCCTGATCCGGATTGCTGAGGATGCTCGTCACGTCGACGCGGTCGCCGCCCAGTTGCTGCACGACGTCACCATAAAAGTTCTCCGCTGCCACCACCGGGATTTTCGCATCCGCGGCAAACGCGTTCTGGCTGAGCGTGACAGCAGCCGCGAGCGCCGTGCCCATGGCCACGGTCTTCGAGCGCTTCAGCGCATGGCGCGCCCCGTTCAACATCGAACCGAATGTCTTCATCGTTGTTCCCTGCTGGGTGAGAGTTGAATGAACTACAAAACTTAAGAGCGGCGCGCTTTGGCGGTCACTTTGGCAGTCATAGGGGGCATTCATGCCGCCGTTCGACCCTGCGCATCGGCGGTGCCGCACGCAGGCTGCTGGCCCAAAGCTGAGCGAGTTCGAAATGATATAACGTATCTCTCGTGCTTGTCAGCGACTTCTGCAGCAAGCGGCCTGGCTGCCTGCGATTTCTCGTCACGGTGTCGATTGGGGCGGGGAGCGGCGGCGCGGCGCTCCTGCCGCGCTGCACCATCGAAATCTGGTCGAGCGCCTTGACATGACCCGGTCCGTATCCGATCATTCGATCACTAACAGAGCAATTGTTCGCGCAGCGAGCGTTCGCTCACCGCGTCTCAAGAAGCGCAACGAACCGGAGACAGGCAGTGGCGGCACGATTGCAAGACAAGGTGGCCATTCTGACGGGTGCGGCAAGCGGAATCGGTGAAGCCGTGGCCCGGCGCTATCTGGACGAAGGCGCGTGTTGCGTGCTGGTCGATGTGAAGCCGGCGGACAGTTTCGGCGACGCGTTGCGCGCCGCGTATGGTGACCGCGTGCTGACTGTCAGTGCCGATGTGACGCGCCGCGAGGATATCGAACGCATCCTCGCGAGCACGCTGGCGCGTTTCGGCCAGGTCGATATCCTGTTCAACAACGCGGCGCTCTTCGATATGCGCCCGATCCTCGATGAATCCTGGGACGTGTTCGACCGCCTCTTCGCGGTCAACGTGAAGGGCATGTTCTTCCTGATGCAAACCGTTGCCCGGAAAATGGTCGAGCAGGGCCACGGCGGCAAGATCATCAATATGTCGTCGCAAGCCGGGCGGCGTGGCGAAGCGCTGGTGTCGCATTACTGCGCAAGCAAAGCCGCCGTACTCAGCTATACACAATCCGCAGCCCTCGCTCTCGCGCCGCACAGGATCAATGTGAACGGCATCGCGCCGGGCGTCGTCGATACGCCGATGTGGAACGAAGTCGACGCGCTCTTCGCACGCTATGAAAACCGGCCGCTCGGCGAGAAGAAGCGCCTGGTCGGTGAGGCGGTGCCGCTCGGCCGTATGGGTGTGCCGGACGATCTGACCGGCGCCGCCCTGTTTCTCGCGTCGGCCGATGCCGACTACATCACCGCGCAGACCCTGAACGTCGACGGCGGAAACTGGATGAGCTGAGCGGATCACAGCGTGGATGAGCCAACCCCGCTTCACCCTTCGTCATTTTCGTAGAACAAACGCAGCACTACATAACGTACGAGAAAGGAGACAACACATGAAACCAGCTACCAAAACCACGCTGAAGGCGGTCAGTGCCGGCGCACTTGCATGCTTTGCGTTGAACGCTCAGGCCGCCACGGTGACCATCGCCACGTTGAACAACCCGGACATGATCGAGCTGAAGAAGCTCTCGCCCGCTTTCGAGCAGGCGAATCCGGACATCAAGCTCAACTGGGTGATTCTCGAAGAAAACGTACTGCGTCAGCGCGCCACCACGGACATCACGACCGGCAGCGGCCAGTTCGACGTGATGACGATCGGCGCGTACGAAACGCCGCAATGGGGCAAGCGCGGTTGGCTCACGCCGCTTACCGGCCTGCCCGCTGATTACGATCTGAACGACGTCGTGAAAACAGCCCGCGACGGCCTCTCGAGCGGCGGCCAGTTGTACGCGCTGCCGTTCTACGTCGAAAGCTCGATGACGTATTACCGCAAGGATCTGTTCGCGGCCAAGGGCCTGAAGATGCCCGATCAACCGACCTACGACCAGATCGCGCAATTCGCCGACAAGCTCACGGACAAAGCCAATGGCATGTACGGCATCTGCCTGCGCGGCAAGGCCGGCTGGGGCGAAAACATGGCGTACGCGACGACGGTGGTGAACACCTTCGGCGGCCGCTGGTTCGACGAAAAGTGGCAGGCGCAACTGACCTCGCCGGAATGGAAGAAGGCCATCACGTTCTACGTCGATCTATTGAAGAAAGACGGCCCTCCGGGAGCGAGCTCGAACGGTTTCAACGAGAACCTGACGCTGATGTCCTCGGGCAAATGCGCGATGTGGATCGACGCCACGGTGGCCGCCGGCATGCTCTACAACAAGCAGCAGTCGCAGATCGCCGACAAGGTGGGCTTTGCGGCGGCGCCAATCGAAGTCACGCCGAAGGGCTCGCATTGGTTGTGGGCATGGGCGCTGGCCATTCCGAAGTCGTCGAAGCAGGCTGACGCGGCGAAGAAGTTCATCGCGTGGGCCACGTCGAAGCAGTACATCGAACTGGTCGCGAAGGATGAAGGCTGGGCCTCGGTGCCGCCGGGAACGCGTCATTCGACCTACGCGCGCCCTGAATACAAACAGGCTGCACCGTTCGGCGACTTCGTGCTGAAGGCGATCGAAACGGCGGATCCGGATCACCCGACGTTGAAGCCGGTGCCGTACACCGGTGTGCAGTTCGTCGGCATCCCTGAGTTCCAGTCGTTCGGCACAGTGGTCGGTCAGAGCATCTCCGGCGCGGTTGCCGGTCAGATGACGGTCGATCAGGCGCTGGCAGCCGGGCAGGCAACGGCGAACCGCGCCGTGCAACAGGCCGGCTATCAGAAGTAAGCCGCAGTGTTGAGCCGCACCGCAAGCACTGCAACGTAACGCGAAACGCGCCGGCTGACGCCCGTCAGCCGGCTCACGCAGCACAGCGGGCCGTCCTCGCCACTTATTGGCCACTCACGCGTCGCAACATCGCCTGGCGTCGCGGCGAGTGATGCGGCCAAGGTGGTGTCTTCGCCGGACAGCCCGCGCATTACCGAACAGGTGGTCAATCATGCGTCCTCTGCGCCTACCTCTCATGCATGCCCATCCCCAGACAGAAAAAGAACGCGAAGTCCGTAAAGCCAATTCCGCCCGCTGGCTGGTATCGCCCTCGGTCGCGGTACTTGTACTGTGGATGGCCATTCCGCTGGCGATGACGATCTGGTTTTCGTTCCGGCGCTACAACCTGCTGAATCCGGATCTCAAAGGCTTCGCCGGATTCGACAACTATAAGTATCTCGCCACCGATCCGTCGTTCGGACCGTCGATCGGGCACACCCTCGAACTGATCATCTCGGTGCTGGTGATCACCGTGGTTGGCGGCGTGCTGATGGCGATCCTGTTCGACCGTAAGTTCTACGGTCAGGGCATCGCGCGGCTGCTGGCGATCGGGCCGTTCTTCGTGATGCCGACGGTCAGCGCGCTGATCTGGAAGAACATGATCCTGCACCCGGTGTACGGCCTGATCGCACAGGGTATGCGCGCGATCGGCATGCAGCCGATCGACTGGTTCGCCGACTATCCATTGACGGCGGTGATCATGATCGTCGCGTGGCAGTGGCTGCCGTTCGCGTTCCTGATTCTGTTCACCGCGATCCAGTCGCTCGATCAGGAGCAGAAGGAAGCGGCGAAGATCGACGGGGCGGGTCCGTTCTCGATGTTCTTCTACATCACGCTGCCTCACCTGAAACGGGCGATCGCGGTGGTGGTGATGATGGAGACGATTTTCCTGCTGTCGATTTTCGCCGAAATCTATACGACCACGGGCGGCGGTCCGGGCACCGCGACCACCAATCTGTCGTACCTGATCTATTCGCTGGGCCTGCAACAGTTCGACGTCGGTCTCGCTTCGGCAGGCGGCATTCTGGCTGTCGTGCTGGCTAACATCGTGTCGTTCTTCCTTGTGCGGATGCTCGCGAAGAACCTGAAAGGGGAGTACGAAAAATGAGCCACGTTGCCTCTACACCGACGTCCACCTCGACGTCCATCAGCGTGCCGGCCAAATCACCGTTCGCCACGATTCGCCGCGGCATTCCCGGCGTGATTGCCTGGCTGGTCGCGCTGCTGCTGTTCTTCCCGATCTTCTGGATGACGATCACCGCGTTCAAGACGGAGCAGCAGGCGTATTCGTCGTCGCTGTTTTTCATCCCGACGCTCGATAGCTTCCGCGAGGTGTTCGCGCGCAGCAACTATTTTGCATTCGCGTGGAATTCCATCCTGATCTCGGTGGGCGTCACGGTGCTGTGCCTGCTGCTCGCCGTGCCGGCCGCCTATGCGATGGCCTTTTTTCCGACGCGCCGCACGCAGAAAGTGCTGCTGTGGATGCTGTCGACCAAGATGATGCCGTCGGTCGGCGTGCTGGTGCCGATCTATCTGCTGTGGAAAAACAGCGGCCTGCTCGATACGGTGTCCGGTCTGGTGATCGTCTACACGCTGATCAATCTGCCGATTGCGGTGTGGATGTCGTTCACGTACTTCGCCGAAATTCCGCGCGACATTCTCGAAGCAGGACGGATCGACGGCGCGGCGACGTGGCAGGAAATCGTCTACCTGCTCATGCCGATGTCGCTGCCGGGGCTCGCCTCCACCGCGCTCCTGCTGGTGATCCTGTCGTGGAACGAAGCGTTCTGGAGCATCAACCTGTCGAGTTCGAACGCCGCGCCGCTGACTGTGTTCATCGCCTCGTATTCGAGTCCTGAAGGTTTGTTCTGGGCCAAGCTCTCCGCTGCTTCGCTGCTCGCGGTCGCGCCGATCCTGATTGTCGGCTGGCTGTCGCAGAAGCAACTGGTGCGCGGCCTTACGTTCGGGGCGGTGAAATGACGGCAGTCACGAGTGCAGGTACGAGCGTAGGCAATTTCGCGCTGATCTGCGATTGCGACGGTGTGCTGATCGACAGCGAAGCCGTGGCGGCGCGCATGCTGGTGCACGAACTCGAAGCGCGCTGGCCCGATACCGATGTCGAACCGGTGGTGCTGCCGCTGCTCGGCTTGCGCATCGAAAAAGTGTTGCAAGGCACGGCGGCGCAACTTGACAAGCGCCTGAGCGCCGAGGATATCGAGGCGATCCGTCGAGCGGTGGAAGCAGCGGCGATGCAGGCACCCGCAGTCGATGGCATCGAGGCTGCGCTTGCGCAGGTGCCGCTCACCAAAGCCTGCGCGAGCAACAGTTTCCGCCCGTATGTGGAGAACGTACTGGCGCGCACGGGCCTCGTGAGGTTCTTCGGCGATCGGGTCTTTTGCGCCGATGCGGTGCCGAATCCGAAGCCGGCGCCCGATGTCTATCTTGCCGCAGCGCGTGGTCTCGGCCTTGCGCCGTCCGCCTGCCTGGTGGTGGAAGACAGCGTGACGGGCGTGACGGCGGCGACCGCGGCCGGCATGACGGTGCTGGGCTTTATCGGCGGCGGTCATGCGAGCGACGCGCAGATCGACGCATTGCATGCAGCGGGCGCGCGTTCCGTATTCGACGACATGTTGCAGTTGCCGGAGCTGGTTGCGCAATGGACGCTGAGCGCGACGGCAGCGACGCCATAAGCGCAACCGCCTTGGCGCAGCACCTGGATAAACGAATCAACGCAGTTAGAGCAATACACGGAGACACATCATGGCAAGCGTAACTCTGCGCAACATCAGAAAGGCCTACGACGACAACGAAGTGATGCGCGACATCAACCTCGACATCCTTGACGGCGAATTCGTCGTGTTTGTGGGTCCGAGCGGTTGCGGTAAATCGACGCTGATGCGGATGATCGCCGGCCTCGAAGATATCAGCGGCGGCGATCTGACCATCGACGGCACGCGCGTGAACGACGTGCCGCCCGCCAAGCGCGGCATCGCGATGGTGTTCCAGTCGTACGCGCTGTATCCGCACATGACGCTGTACGACAACATGGCGTTCGGCCTGAAGCTCGCCGGCACCAGGAAGCCGGAGATCGACGCCGCCGTGCGCAATGCGGCGAAGATTCTGCACATCGACCATCTGCTCGATCGTAAGCCAAAGCAGCTTTCGGGCGGTCAGCGCCAGCGGGTGGCAATCGGCCGCGCGATTACGCGCAAGCCGAAGGTGTTCCTGTTCGACGAACCATTGTCGAACCTCGACGCCGCGCTGCGCGTGAAGATGCGCCTCGAATTCGCGCGTCTGCACGACGAATTGAAAACCACGATGATCTACGTGACGCACGATCAGGTCGAAGCCATGACGCTGGCCGACAAGATCGTCGTGCTGTCGGCGGGCAATGTGGAGCAGGTCGGCAGCCCGACCATGCTGTATCACGCACCGGCTAATCGCTTCGTAGCCGGCTTCATCGGTTCGCCGAAGATGAACTTCATGGAAGGGGTCGTGCAGTCAGTGACGCATGACGGCGTCACGGTGCGCTACGAAACCGGCGAGACGCAGCGTGTCGCGGTGGAGCCAGGCACGGTGAAGCAGGGCGACAAGGTCACCGTCGGCATCCGTCCGGAGCATCTGCATGTCGGCATGACAGAAGACGGCATCTCGGCGCGCACCATGGCGCTCGAATCGCTCGGCGACGCAGCGTATCTGTATGCCGAATCGAGCGTTTCGCCGGATGGCCTGATCGCGCGGATTCCACCGCTCGAACGGCACGCCAAAGGTGAGACGCAAAAGCTCGGCGCCACGCCGGATCACTGCCATTTGTTTGACAGCGATGGGAAAGCCTTCCAGCGGAAGATTGTCGAAGTGCTGGCTGCGTGAGCACGTGATTGGGAAAGCGGCGGGGCGCCGCTTTCCTTCAATCAGCGCTCGGGATAAGCCGCCGTGGCAAGCGTCGCACTCGGGCTTCCAGCGGCGCCCGCGTGGGCAACGCGTTGCGAACACGTTTGGGCGCGGGCAGCGGTCTGCGCGTGCCGCGCTCAGGTTTCAAGCGCCGCCTGCGCACACAACTCGTCGGTCACAAGTTCGGACAGCCAATCGCCTGTGCGCGCCGCGCTTAGGCTTCGAGCGCCGCCTTCGCACACAACTCGTCGGTCACCAGTCCCGACAGCCAGCCACCTTTGAGCACCGCGATCAGCGCTTCACGCTTGCGCTCGCCGCCGGCAAACCCGATGGTGGGCCGCTGCGGCGGAGAGTCGAGCGCAATGCTGGTGACGCGCCGGCCGGTCGGTGATTCGACGTGCGCGCCGGATGAATCGATCGGCAGGCCGAGCATCTCAGCCACCGCACCGCTTTGCACCAACTCATTCACTTCCGCGGTCGTGATAAAGCCGTCTTCGTGCAGCGGGCATTTCGGGCCAATATTGCCGATGCCAACGAACGCGACATCCGCCTGGGCGGACAGCGATTCGACGATCCGGTACAGCCGGTGATTGCACCACTGCGCGCGTTCGGCCTCGCTGTCGGCGAGCAACGGCGCAGGCAGCAGAAAGTGCTTGCCGCCGGTCTTCTCCGAAATGTGCAGCGCGACGTCGTAGCGGTTCGAGGAGCCGTCCGAGGCGATCGCCCCGACCATCGATACCAACCGGTGCTGCGGACGCTCCAGTTGCGCGATCTGATCGACCGCGGCCTTCAGCGTACGGCCGCTGCTCACGGCGACCACCATCGGCTTTTCTTCGCCGAGATAGCGTTCCATGACCTGCGCGCCGGCCACGGCCAGCTTGCGGTCGACTTCCTCCGAGGTATCGCTGTCGATCGGGACGACCTCGCACATGCTCAGGCCGTAGCGCTTCGAGAGTTGATCGGCGAGGGCAAGACAATCGGCCAGTTTGTGATCGACGCGTACGCGAATCAGATTCTTCTCGACGGCGAAGGCGACCAGCCGCTGCGCGACCGGACGTGACACCTGCAGTTTCTCGGCGATTTCGTTTTGCGTATTGCCGGCGACGTAGTAAAGCCACGCGGCGCGGGTAGCAAGATCTAATTTTTCTGTGGACTTGGGCACGGTGACGGTTCGCTTGTAGTGCGCCGATGATAGCAGCCGGTCCTCGCCTCTCAACGGGAACCGGCTGTGGGTTGCCGGTTAGGCGAGCGGTTGCCGCGCGGGGTCGAACAGCGGCCGCACGTGGCGGTAGAGCGCGCGATAGGCTTCGAGCCGGCTGCGCAGCTCGGCGTGCCGCTGCGGATTCGGCGTGAACTCCTTTTCGATCGGCGGCTTGGTCAGCACCTTGGCCGGATCACCGCCCGCGGCCAGCCAGCCGAGACGTGCCGCGCCGAGCGCCGCGCCTGTTTCGCCGCCACCGTGCTTACGGGTGGCGGTGTCGAGCGCATCGGCGAGCAGTTGCGCCCAGTAATCGCTGCGCGCGCCGCCGCCGAGCAGGGACAACGCCTTCGCTTCGGTGCCGGCCGCGCGCAAGGCGTCGAGGCCGTCGGTAAGCGCGAGCGTCACGCCTTCGAGCACCGCATAGCCGAGCAACGCGCGATCGGTTGCGTGAGTCATGCCGAAGAACACGCCTTGCGCATACGGGTCGTTGTGCGGCGTACGTTCACCCGACAGATAGGGCAGAAAGAGTGGGGCAGTGTTCAACGCCTCCGCTGGCAACGCCTCGATTTCGGCGAGCAGGGTTGGCTCGTCGGTGGAGGTGAGCTTGCAGACCCAGCGCAAACAACTTGCCGCCGACAGCACCACGCTCATCTGATGCCAGCGATCCGGAATCGCGTGACAGAACGCGTGCACCGCGGATGCGGGGTTCGGCCGGAAACTGTCGCCGACCACGCACAACACGCCGGACGTGCCGAGTGAGACGAAGCCATCGCCCGGTTGCGTCGCGCCGATGCCGATCGCACTCGTGGCATTGTCGCCGCCGCCGGCCGCGACGATCACGCCGTCGCTCAAACCGAACTCGCGCGCCACCTCGGGGAGCAGGGTGCCGGACGGCGCGCTGCCTTCGCACAAGTCGGGCATCTGCGCGCGCGTCATGTTGCAGGCGGCGAGCAGCGAATCGGACCAGTCGCGTTTGGCGACGTCGAGCCACAGCGTGCCGGCTGCATCCGATGGGTCGGACACCTTGCCGCCGGTCAGTTGCAGCCGCAGGTAATCCTTCGGCAGCAGCACGCAGGCGGTTTGCGCGAAGATTTCCGGTTCGTGGCGCGCAACCCAGAGCAGCTTCGGCGCGGTGAAACCGGGCATCGCGAGATTGCCGGCCACCGTGTGCAACTCGGGCGCGCGTTCAGTTAGCTCCGCGCATTCCTTGTCGCTGCGCATGTCGTTCCACAGGATCGCGGGCCGCAATACGCGGTTCTCCGCATCCAGCAGCACGGCCCCGTGCATCTGCCCTGAAAGGCCGATGCCGCGAATCTGCGCGAACTCGTCCGGATGTTTGGCGCGCAACGCGGCCAGCGCCGTGCGCGTGCCGGCCCACCAGTCTTCGGGATTCTGTTCGGCCCAGCGCTGATGCGGGCGCGAAACGGTAAAGGGTGAGCCTGCGGTGCCGATCACGCGTCCATCGGAGGCGAGCAGCAGGACTTTCACTTCGGACGTGCCGAGGTCGATGCCGAGATACATGGGCGCGAAACCTTCGTCGTTAGGGATGCGCTACTTTAGCCGCATAGGGCAAGCGGTGCCATGCGCATTAAGCCTGGCACCGGTGTGGTTCGATGCCGCGCGGTGCGCGGCGCTGAGTGATGCTGCCTGATGCGATGCCCGTTGCTGCCGACGTCCACGCGCAACGTCGCGGCGACGCTGGCCGCCGGCATACGGGTCAAGCCGCGCCGCGTTTGGCCAGCCATACGTCGACGCGCGCTAACGCGCCCGCCAGCGCCGATTCCAACTCCGGCGTCTGCGCCATGCTGCCCCATAGCAGCCGGTCAGCGGCGAACGCCTTCAACGGGTCGGGCGCGGCAAAGAAACCGCGCGCGACGCGCTCGTCCATCAAGCCATCCTGATACGCATACGGCAGCTTGCCGGCGTTCCAGCGTTCGAGGAAGCGGAAGAACAGCGCCGGCAACATCGCCGTCGCCGCAGGCGTGACGCCACGTTCGAAGCATTCCGCAAGCGTCGGCGCGATAAAGCCGGGCAGCTTGGAAAAGCCATCGGCTGCAACGCGCTGGTTAGTGTCCTGGATGTAGGGATTGCCGAAGCGTTCGAGCACCACGTCGCGATAGCGCGCGAGATCGAGCGGGCTCGGCGTAAGGCAAGGGATCACGTCTTCGGTCACGTAATCGAAGGCGAACTTGTGAATGTCCGGATCGAGCGTGCCTTCGTGAATGTAGTTCAGTCCGACCAGCGTACCCGCCCACGCAATGCAGCTATGCGTCGCGTTGAGAATGCGGATCTTCGCCTCCTCGTACGGCAGCACCGAGTCGACCAGTTCCGCGCCGACGTTTTCCCACGCAGGGCGTCCTGCGATGAAGCGGTCTTCGATCACCCACTGGATGAATGATTCACCCATCACCGGGCAGGCATCGTCGACCCCGGTAGCGGCTTTGACGCGTTCGCGCACGTCGGGTGTCGGGCGCGGCGTGATGCGGTCGACCATCGAGCTCGGGCACGCGGTGTTGTCGTCGAACCATTGCGCCAGTTCATACGCGCCGCGCCGTTCGAGAAACGCGCTCATGCCCGCATGAAAACGCTCTCCGTTGCTGCGCAGGTTATCGCAGGTCTGCAGCGTGACCGGGCCGGCGCCACGCTTCATGCGGGCGTCGAGAATCGCCGCGAGCGCGCCGTAAATCGTGGTGTGGCCGCCTTTCAGGTCAGCCGCGAGATCGGCATTGGCCGTGTCGAGCTCGTCCTGTTCGTCGAGGTAATAGCCGCCTTCGGTGACGGTAAACGCAATGATCTTGCAGGCGGGATCGGCGCCCGCTTCGATGAGCGCGTCGAGACTCTCGGTCCACGGCACCACGCGTTCGATCGACCGGATCGTCTCGTACGCGCGCTCGCCCTGCGGCGTGACGGTCTCGAGCGTATAGACGCCGTTTTGCGCGGCGAGCGCTTCGAGTACCGCATTCATGTCGCTGCGGATATTGCCCACTGTCAGCGACCAGTGCGGTTCGCCCGGCACGTTCGCCTCGTTCAACTGATGGAGATACCACGCCTGATGCGCGCGATGAAACGATCCCGCGCCGATGTGCAGGATCACGTGTGCGGCCGCGCCGCTGCCTTGCCCGCTGTTCATGTGCGTCTCCTGAATGTCTTTGATCGCACCGCTCGGAGCGTGCGTTTTTCTTCGGGTGGAGCATTTGCTCTGGCTGTGAGCGAATGATCGTACCCGGCGAAACGAATGTCAAGGCGACGTCTGCGGCTTTTTTCGTGGCGCAGCGCGGCGTGGCGGGGCTTTCAGCACGACTCGCGAGGCGCCCACGTGCTATGGGACGTGTCTCGCCGTGCGTATTGCATTGCATCAATTTTGACTTTTACCGCGCCAGGACTAACCCGAATGCAAAAAAGTATCGGTCCGCGGTCTGATTTTTAGTGGTGGATCAGGCTTTAGAGGGCTACTTTTCGCTATACAAGACGAAGCTCAGCGGCACCGGCAGCACGCCGCTTCATGGAGGAAGACGCGAATGCAACCCGATCTGGAAGTCGTCGCCGTACGGCGCGACGAATCCTTCAAAGTGTGGTCGCACGGCTATCCGTATCGCACGGTGCGCTGGCACTTTCACCCGGAATACGAAATCCATCTGATCGTGGCGACGACCGGCAAGATGTTCGTCGGCGACCATATCAGCAGCTTTGCGCCCGGCAACCTCGTGTTGATGGGGCCGAACCTGCCGCACAACTGGGTCAGCGATGTGCCGGAAGGCGAGACCATTGCGCAGCGCAATCTGGTGGTTCAGTTCGGGCAGGCGTTCGTGTCGAGTTGTGTGGACAGTTTTCCGGAGTGGCGCCAGGTCGAGGCGCTCCTCGCCGACTCGCGCCGCGGCGTGTCGTTCGGTGGACAAACGAGCGCCGCGATCCAGCCGCTGTTTCTCGAATTGCTGGCCGCGCGGGGACTGCGCCGCCTCGTGCTGTTCATGTCGATGCTTGAAATCCTGATGAACGCCGAGGACCGCGAGACGCTCGCGAGTCCCGCCTATCAGGCCGACCCGACCGGTTTTGCGTCGACCCGCATCAATCACGCGCTGTCGTATATAGGCAAGAACCTGGCTAACGATCTGCGCGAATCGGATCTGGCGCAACTCGCCGGGCAAAGTGTGAGTGCGTTCTCGCGTTACTTCCGCCGTCATACGGGACTGCCGTTCGTGCAGTACGTGAATCGCATGCGTATCAACCTCGCGTGCCAGTTGCTCACGGACGATGAACTGAGTGTCACCGATATCTGCTTCAAGGCGGGCTTTAACAACCTGTCGAATTTCAACCGGCAGTTCCTCGCGGTGAAGGGCATGGCGCCTTCAAAATTTCGCCACTATCAGCAACTGAACGACGCGAGCCGCGATGCCTCCGAAGAGGCAGCCGCGCGCGGCACGGGCATCGACAATGCACCCGCGATCGTGCTTGCGCCAGATTTGCCACGCACCGCTGCGGCTGCCTATCCACCGACGTAGCACTGACGTAGTCCTACGTAACGTTTCAAAGCGAAGCGTTTCAGTTCACCCGCGTTTCAACACCTTTCGCGCTGTCCGCAGACAGCGTGAGGGATGTGCTTATCTCATCGAACAGTTTTAATAATGGAGTCAACCATGACGCAATCCACTTCGAAGCAGGCATCGTTGAAGACTTTCGCGCGCAGCACGGCCGCTCTCGCGACGCTCGCGTTCGGTCTGTCGTTCATCGCCGCGCCGGCTGCCCACGCCGCGCCGCTGAAGATCGGCATGACGTTTCAGGAACTGAACAACCCGTACTTCGTGACAATGCAAAAGGCGCTGAACGATGCGGCTGCGTCGATCGGCGCGACGGTGGTCGTCACCGACGCGCATCACGACGTCAGCAAGCAGGTCAGCGACGTTGAAGACATGCTGCAAAAGAAGATCGACATCCTGCTCGTGAATCCGACTGATTCGACCGGCATTCAATCCGCTGTGACCTCGGCGAAGAAGGCGGGCGTGGTGGTCGTCGCCGTCGATGCGAACGCGAATGGCCCGGTCGATTCATTCGTCGGTTCCAAGAACTTCGACGCGGGTGAGATGGCCTGCGACTATCTGGCGAAGTCGCTTGGCGGCAGCGGCGAAGTGGCGATTCTCGACGGCATTCCGGTAGTACCGATTCTCGAACGTGTGCGCGGCTGCAAGGCGGCGCTGGCGAAAGTGCCCGGTATCAAGCTCGTGGATACGCAGAACGGTAAGCAGGAACGCGCGACCGCCCTGTCCGTCACCGAGAACATGATCCAGGCGCATCCGAATCTGAAGGGCATCTTCAGCGTGAACGACGGCGGCTCGATGGGCGCGCTCTCGGCGATCGACTCATCGGGCAAGGATATCAAGCTGACCAGCGTCGACGGTGCGCCGGAAGCGATTGCCGCGATCCAGAAGCCGAATTCGAAGTTCATTGAAACGTCCGCGCAGTTCCCGGCCGACCAGGTGCGTATCGCGCTCGGCATTGCACTTGCGAAGAAGTGGGGCGCTAATGTGCCGAAAACGATTCCGGTCGACGTGAAGATGATCGACAAGAGCAATGCCAGGGGTTTTAGCTGGTAAGCCGAATGCTCGTCGCTGCGCCTCTTCGATGAACATGGCGGCGAGCAGCAGAGGAGGACCCGATGGACACGATTCTCAAGCTCGACAACATCACCAAAAGCTTTCCCGGTGTGAAGGCGCTGCAAGGCATTCACCTGGAAATCGCGCGCGGCGAGATTCATGCATTGCTCGGCGAAAACGGTGCGGGCAAATCGACGTTGATGAAGATTCTGTGCGGCATCTATCAACCAGATGAAGGCACGATCACGATTGCAGGCGACGCGCGCCACTTCACGAACTACCACGATGCGGTCGCCGCGGGTGTCGGTATCGTGTTTCAGGAGTTCAGCCTGATTCCGTATCTGAATGCGGTGGAGAACATGTTTCTCGGCCGTGAGTTGAAGAACGGTTTGGGTCTGCTTGAACGCGGCAAGATGCGGCGCGCCGCTGCCTCGATTTTTCAGCGGCTCGGCGTGGCGATCGATTTATCAGTGCCGATTCGTGAACTGTCGGTCGCGCAGCAGCAGTTTGTTGAAATCGGCAAGGCGTTGTCTTTGGAGGCGCGCATTCTGATTCTGGATGAACCGACCGCGACGCTGACGCCCGCCGAAGCCGGACATCTGTTCGCGATCATGCGCGAGCTGAAGACGCAGGGCGTTGCGATGATCTTTATCTCGCACCATCTCGAGGAGATCTTCGAAGTGTGCGACCGCATAACCGTGTTGCGCGACGGTCAGTACGTCGGCACGACGGAGGTCGCGCAATCCGATGTGAGCCGCCTCGTGGAAATGATGGTGGGGCGTCGCATCGAAAACAGTTTTCCGCCGAAGCCGCCGCTGCGCGCTGATGCGAAGATCGTGCTCGAAGTCGACAAGCTGCAGTTGCTCAAAGACAGCCCGATGCTGAGCTTTACGCTGCGTGAGGGCGAGATTCTCGGTTTCGCGGGACTGGTCGGTTCGGGCCGCACGGAAACCGCGCTGGCCGTGATCGGCGCGGACCCGGCTTATGTGAAAGAAATCCGCATCAATGGCGCCGCCGCGAAACTATCCGATCCGGCGGATGCCTTGCGCGCTGGCGTCGGCATTCTGCCCGAGAGCCGCAAGACCGAAGGCCTGATCACTGATTTCTCGATCAAGCAGAACATCTCGATCAACAACCTCGGCAAGTACCGCTCGCTGCGTTTCTTTATCGACCAGCGCAGTGAAGCGCGCGCCACTGCCGACATCATGAAGCGCGTCGGCGTCAAAGCGCCGACGATGCACACCGAAGTCGCAACCCTCTCAGGCGGCAATCAGCAAAAGGTGGTGATCGCGCGCTGGCTGAATCACGACACCAACATCCTTATCTTTGACGAACCGACGCGCGGAATCGACGTCGGCGCCAAAGCCGAAATCTATCTGCTGATGCGCGAACTCACCGCGCGCGGCTACTCGATCATCATGATCTCATCCGAACTGCCGGAGATCGTCGGCATGTGCGACCGCGTCGCCGTGTTCCGGCAGGGCCGCATCGAAGCGATGCTCGAAGGCGACGAGATCGACTCGAACGCCGTGATGACCTATGCAACAGCCGGCACCCGTGGAGCAACTCATGAACACGCCTAGTCCTTCTTCATCGCCGAAAACATCGACCGTCAGCAGCGACTCGCCGGGCGCACCTGTGCGCTTCACGTGGGCTGCGTTGAAACGCTCGACGCTGTTCTATCCGTTCATCGGCTTGCTGGTGGTGTGCATCGTGATGGTGTTCGCGAGCGACAGTTTCCTCTCCGCCGCAAATATCGAGAACGTACTGCGCCAGGTGTCGATCAACGCGATCATCGCTGTGGGGATGACGTGTGTGATTCTGACCGGCGGCATCGATCTGTCGGTTGGGTCGGTGATGGCTTTGGCAGGCACGCTCGCTGCAGGCTTGATCGTTGCCGGGATGAATGCAGTGGCCGCGTTGGCGGTCGGCATTGCGGTCGGCTTGGGCTTCGGCGCGGCGAACGGGTTCTTCGTCGCGTTCGCTGGTATGCCGCCGATCATCGTCACGCTCGCCACGATGGGTATCGCGCGCGGCCTCGCACTGATCTACACCGGTGGCTATCCGATCGACGGCTTGCCCGATTGGGTCAGCTTCTTCGGTAGCGGCAAGATCCTCGGCATTCAGGCGCCGGTTGTGATCATGGTGGTGATCTATGCGATCGCGTGGGTGTTGCTCGAGCGCATGCCATTCGGCCGTTACGTGTATGCGATTGGTGGCAACGAACAGGCGACGCGTCTATCCGGTGTGCGTGTGGCTCGTGTGAAGCTTATCGTGTATTCGATTGCCGGTTTGACCTCCGCTTTCGCCGCCATCGTGTTGACCGCACGGTTGATGAGCGGCCAGCCGAACGCGGGCGTCGGCTTCGAACTCGACGCCATTGCCGCCGTGGTGATGGGTGGCACGTCGATCTCCGGCGGACGCGGCTCGATTATCGGCACCCTGATCGGCGCCTTGTTACTTGGCGTACTTAACAACGGCCTCAACATGGTCGGCGTGAATCCGTATGTGCAGAACGTGATCAAGGGCGGGATTATTTTGCTGGCGATCTACATCAGCCGCGACCGCAGAAAGTAACTCTCCACTGACTAATCCTTTTATAAGCAGGACCGTGCAATGACTCAATCCACTCAATCCGACAAGCAGGACATGACGGCGATCGTCTGCCACGCACCGAAAGACTATCGCGTCGAACAGGTGTCCAAGCCTAAGGCCCGCGCTCATGAACTGGTGATCCGCGTCGCCGCGTGCGGCATCTGCGCGAGCGATTGCAAATGCCATTCCGGCGCGAAGATGTTCTGGGGCGGCCCGAGCCCGTGGGTCAAAGCGCCGGTGATTCCGGGCCACGAGTTCTTCGGTTTCGTCGAAGAAATCGGCGAAGGCGCGGCCGATCACTTCGGCGTGAAGATGGGTGACCGCGTGATCGCCGAACAGATCGTGCCGTGCGGCAAGTGCCGCTATTGCAAATCCGGCCAGTACTGGATGTGTGAAGTGCACAATATCTTCGGCTTCCAGCGCGAAGTCGCGGACGGTGGCATGGCCGAATACATGCGCATTCCGCCGACCGCGATCGTCCACAAGATTCCCGACGGCATCTCCCTCGAAGATGCCGCGATCATCGAACCTTTGGCGTGTGCAATACACACGGTGAACCGTGGTGAGTTGCAACTTGACGATGTGGTGGTGATTGCCGGCGCCGGTCCGCTTGGCTTGATGATGACGCAGGTCGCGCACTTGAAGACGCCGAAGAAGCTCGTCGTGATCGATCTGGTTGAAGAGCGCCTGGCGCTTGCACGCGAGTATGGCGCGGATGTGACGATCAACCCGAAGCAGGACGACGCGCTGGCGACCATTCATGCGCTGACCGACGGCTATGGTTGCGATGTTTACATCGAAACCACCGGCGCACCGATTGGCGTCAATCAGGGCATGGAGATGATTCGCAAGCTTGGGCGGTTTGTCGAGTTCTCCGTGTTCGGCGCGGATACGACGCTCGACTGGTCGGTGATCGGAGACCGCAAGGAGCTCGATGTACGCGGCGCGCATCTCGGCCCATACTGTTATCCGATTGCGATCGATTTGCTGGCGCGCGGGCTCGTGACGTCGAAGGGCATCGTCACGCACGGCTTTTCGCTGGAAGAATGGGACGAAGCGATCAAGGTCGCTAATTCGCTCGATTCGATCAAAGTGTTGATGAAGCCGCGCGCCTGAGCTTTCTTTGCGCAGGTACGGCATGAGCGGCACATAAACGGAGACTGTATGGACTACGTCATCGGCGTCGATATCGGCACGCAGAGCACCAAGGCGCTGCTGGTCGATCAGCACGGCGTGATCGTTGCGCAGCATGCGTCGAGCTATCAGCCGGACACGCCCAGGCCGCTATGGGCCGAGCAATGGCCGGCGGTGTGGTTGAAGGCGGTGGTGGAGTGTATTGCTGCGTGCGTCGGCAAAGCGAAGAAGTCGGGTGTTGCGGCGAAGTCGATCAAAGCGGTGTGCGTGAGCAGCCTGTATGGCGGCTCAGGGATTCCCGTCGATAGCGAGATGCGGCCTCTCTATCCATGTCTGATCTGGATGGACCGGCGTGCGACCGATCAGGTTGAGTGGGTGTGTGAACATATCGACCTCGAGCGACTGTATGCGATCACGGGCAATGGCGTGGATAGCTACTACGGTTACACGAAGATGTTGTGGCTGCGCGACCATGAGCCGGATGTGTGGGCGCATACGCGCTACTTCCTGCCGCCGAATGCCTATGTGATTTACATGCTGACTGGTGAGGTCGCCGTCGATCATAGTTCGGCGGGCAATATCGGCGGTATTTACGACATTGCGAAGCGCGACTGGTCCGATGAAGCGCTCGACATGCTAGGCATTCCCGCGACGATGATGCCGGAGCGGCTGGTGGAGTCGTCGGACGTGGTGGGTGGATTGTTGTCGCAGTGGACCGAGCAGCTTGGGTTGGACGCGGGCGCGGCGATCGTCGCGGGCGGGGTAGATGCGGCGGTGGCGACGTTTGCTGCGGGCGTGACGCGCGCTGGACAACACGTGGCAATGATCGGCACGAGCATGTGCTGGGGGTATATCAACCAGACTGTCGACGCGCGGCATGGTTTGATCAGCATGCCGCATGTGTTCAACGGGCAGCGCGATATTTATGTATTCGGCGGCGCGATTACGGCAGGTGCTTCGGTGACGTGGTATCGCGAGCAGTTCTGTCATGCGGAGACTGAGGCCGCTCGCGCGATACCGAATGGGGATCCGCATCGGTTGCTGGAAGAGAGTGCTTCCCAGATCCCGGCGGGTTCGGATGGTGTGATGTTCTTGCCGTATTTGATGGGAGAGCGCAGTCCGGTCTGGGACGCGAAGGCGAGCGGTGCGTTTGTCGGCCTGAGTCTGTTTCATACGCGGGCGCATTTGTATCGTGCGGTGTTGGAAGGCGTGTCGTTCGCGCTGAAACACAACATCGAGGCGGGACGTAAAGGTGCGCAATCGTTGGATGACAAGTTGATCGTCGTGGGCGGCGCCGCGCATTCGGATCTCTGGATGCAGATCATTGCGGACATTACCGGCTATCCGGTCTATACGATCGAGCAGGACGTGGAGGCGGCGATGGGGGCGGCGTTGCTGGCTGGCGTCGGTGTTGGTCTGGTGTCGCGTGAAGAAGCGCAGAGTGGATGGGTCACGCTGATCGAACGTGCGGAGCCGAACGCGCAACGGATGGCGTTGTACGAGCAGCGGTTCGGCATCTATACGGATTTGTATCCGGTGTTGAAGCCGGTCATGCATCGGTTGCAGACATCATGAATGCTACTTTCGATTTTTCTGGTCGCTCGATTCTGGTGACGGGCGCGTCGAGCGGAATTGGACGCGCGACGGTTGAAGCGTTGTGTGCTTCTGGCGCGAATGTCGTCGCGGCGGCGCGGAATGTGAATGAGCTCGCGCGGCTGGCTGAGGAAACGGGTTGCGAGCCGTTGATGCTCGATGTGAGCGATGAAGCCGCGATTGATGAGGCATTGGGCTCGCTCGATGCATTCGATGGGCTTGTGAACTGTGCGGGGATTGCTTTGCTTGAGCGTGCCGTGGATACGACCGGCGCGAGTTTCGATCGCGTAATGGGGGTGAATGCGCGGGGGGCGGTGCTGGTTGCCAAGCACGTGGCTCGTGGGATGATCGATGCTAAACGTGCTGGCAGCATCGTGAATGTTTCCAGTCAGGCTGCGCTTGTGGCGTTGGATGACCATTTGAGTTACTCCGCTTCGAAGGCGGCGCTCGATGCGGTTACGCGTGCTTTGTGTATCGAACTGGGGCCGTTCGGCATTCGGGTGAATAGCGTCAATCCGACGGTGACGCTGACGCCGATGGCGGTGCAGGCGTGGAGTGATCCTGCGAAGCGCGATCCTGCTTTGATGGCGATTCCGTTGCGACGCTTTGCGGAGTCCGTTGAGGTCGCCGCGCCGATTATGTTTTTGTTGAGCGACGCGGCTTCTATGATTAGCGGGGTTTGTTTGCCGATTGATGGGGGGTATACGGCGAGGTGATGGGCTTGTGCGTGTGGCCTACAACGATACGACCCGCGTACCAACGAGCGTGAGCGACCAATCAATGACAACGGCTAAAAAGCCCCATAAGAATAGCTGCCGTGCGCTCACATTTCTTCTGCTCAACTGGTAACCGAGGATTGCGAATAGGAAGGGCGGTCCGAGTACGACTAGTGCAAGACCTATGATCATGTGCGCGTTACTACTGCATACGTCAATGCCACCGCACACGCCGGGTTCCGGTCGGCAGTAGCTCGGATAAGCCTTGCACAATCTGACGTCTATAGCACCCCACCCAAGTACACTCGCGAACCCGAGAAGACCGAAACAAGCCGTTGTGAAGAAACGCCTATTCATTCGATTTCCGATTGAGCTAACCCTGCCGGCTCGGACGGTGCGCTTTGGCGATGATCCCGCCAGCGAGCGCAAGCACGAAAGCACCGGCCAATGCACAGCGAAGGGCGAAGACCAAAGCGCGCACGCCGCACTCGTCGCCGCATTCGATCGTCGAATGTGGCAAGGCGATGTACAGTCCAATCAAACCGCCAACGATAGCCCCGCTGACGAATAGTGCGAGGACGAGCATTGCTGTTTTCACGCTATTTCCCAGAGTGAGATCTGCTTTGCGTCCGCGAGATTAGAGAACAGATTCTCCGGCCCGACACCGATGACGAATAGCTTGATGCGCTTGGGTCGGTCGCGCGCGTGTACCACTCGGCCGGTCGCACTGAGGCGCGCTTGAGGTGCAGCTCACAAATCGCGCCTTTTTCAAGGTGGCAGCATGTTGGCTGCTACCTCTCTTTAGTGCTTCACGGCCGCCTGCTTTGCATCCGCTCGCGCGCACGCGGCAGTCTTTACGCGCTCCTGCTTACGCGTCACCGCTTTGTCCGACGCAGCTTTGGCTTCGGCTGCAGCTTCCCCTGCTTCTCGTCCCGCTTCCGCCGCATCTGAAAGAAGTTGTTCCGCAAGTTTGGCCGTCATGCGACTGTGAGGAACCCCCTTCGCATCGAGCGCGACTACCTGGTACAGGTCACGGTCGCCTTCAATTTCCTGCTGGTATTGCTCGACGGTATAGAGCAGGTGTTCCAGCAGGTTGCGCTCACGGCGTCTTTCCTCAACCGTCGTAGCCGGGCATTGGGTGATGCTCGCCGCGAGGTTAATCAGTGTTTCAGGCTGCCGGATTTGTCGGTCGCATTCGCCAAACGCCGGCAGTGCGAGTTTTTCGTACTGGAGCGCATCAACGGGTAGGCGTGATGCAGGTTGAGTCTTTTTGGTGGATTTGCTCATAGTGCGATTTCCGGTGTGTTCCTGAAACGCCCGACACCTACTATCAAGCAGGGTGAGCGGGTACGTAGCGCGTTTGAGAGACCGGCGGTAGTTCAAACCGGCGGGCCTTTCGGCCCTCTCGCTACGACCCGCCCATTGAATGGATGTGTGGAAGCAAGCGCACGACCCACGAATGTAGGTTATGTGAACTACCGTTCGGGCTCTCACACCCGGCCGTTTTGTCTAACGGCTCATGGAAATCTAACCCAGCCGTTTTTTAAGACGATCAACCACACAGGCTAAACACACGTATTGTGACCAATCTTTACATTCTGGCCTGTGCATCCACCGGGCACCATGCGTCGCGCAAACGCGGTCGATACATCGTGCATTGACGACGAAACGAAGACGCTTAAAGCATCGTCCTCACATGCCAAAGCTCAGGAAACAAAACAACGTCGAGCATCTTCCGCAGATAAGGCGCGCCGCTCGTGCCGCCGGTTCCTTGCTTGAATCCAATGATCCGCTCAACCGTCGTCACATGCCTAAACCGCCACTGTCGAAACGCATCCTCGAGATCGACAAGCTCCTCTGCCATCTCGTACAGCTCCCAATGCTGCGAAGGATTCCGATAAACCTCCAACCACGCCGCTTCGACAGAAGCATCATGCGTAGTCGGTTGCGTCCAATCGCGCTCCAACCTGGACGGTGAAATCGCAAACCCACGCCGCGACAGCAAGCGCACGACTTCGTCATAGAAAGAAGGCGCCTCCAGCGAAGCCGTCACCTCGGCAAGAACATCCGCCCGATGCGCATGCGGCTTCAGCATCTGCTCATTCTTATTGCCGAGCAGAAACTCGATCTGCCGATACTGATAAGACTGGAACCCGGAAGAGCTACCCAGATAAGGCCGCATTGCCGTGTACTCGGACGGCGTCATCGTCGCGAGAACACTCCATGCCTGCACGAGTTGCTCCATGATCCGCGACACCCGCGCGAGCATCTTGAACGCCGGCGGCAACTCATCGCGATGAACCGCCTTCAATGCAGCACGCAGTTCATACAGCGCGAGCTTCATCCACAACTCGCTTGTCTGATGCTGGATGATGAACAGCATCTCGTTGTGATCCGGCGACAACGGATGCTGCGCATCCAGCACCGTCCCCAGCGACAGATAATCGCCGTAACTCATCGACTCCGAAAAGTCGAGCTGTGCGTCATGCCAGCCATCGCCGGAATCGGCGGCGGCAGAAGCCGTAACCGAGGCCGAAGGGGCCACCCCACTGCCATGCCCAAACGGACATCCTTGCGCCGGTTTCTCTTCCGGCAATCCCGGCGTTTGCATGTGATCGGTCATCGTGCGCTCCTCAGGTCACTGCGCCGCGGGCGGCAAATTCAGGGGCTCGCCAGGTCTCTTGCGCAAGCACATCGCGCAGCGTCTCCACCGCATCCCACACATCGACAAAGCGCGTATACAACGGCGTAAAGCCAAACCGCAGCACATGGGGCTCGCGATAGTCGCCGATCACGCCACGCGCGATCAACGCCTGCATCACTTCATAACCATGCGGATGCTCGAAGCTCGCATGCGAACCTCGCTGCGCATGGTCACGCGGCGTCACGAGCTTCAAAGGAAACTCGCCGCAACGTGCTTCGACCAGTTCGATAAACAAATCGGTCAGCGCGAGCGACTTCGTGCGGATCGTCTGCATATCCGTTTGAAGGAACACATCGAGCCCACATTCGACCAGCGACATCGACACCATCGGCTGCGTGCCGCACAGGAAACGGCCGATACCGTCATCGGGTTGATACGCCGGGTCCATTTTGAACGGCGCGCGATGACCCCACCAACCGGACAGGGGCTGAGCGAAATCGTTCTGATGCCGCTGCGGCACCCACACGAAAGCCGGCGAACCCGGACCGCCGTTCAGATACTTATACGTGCAACCCACCGCGCAGTCCGCGCCTACACCATTCAGGTCGACCGGCACCGCGCCCGCCGAATGCGCGAGGTCCCACAGCGCGAGCGCGCCCTTGTCGTGGATCAGTTTGGTCAGTGCGGCCATGTCGTGCATGTAGCCGGTGCGGTAGTTCACGTGCGTGATCATCGCGATCGCGGTGTCGTCGCCGATCGCGGCGGGCAACTCGGAGGGATCGTCGACAAGGCGCAATTCATAACCGCGGTCGAGCTGTTCGATCAGCCCTTGCGCAATGTACAGATCGGTCGGGAAATTCGAACGCTCGGAAACGATCACGCGACGCTTGGGGTCGCGCGCATTCGCCAACCGCACAGCAGCCGACAAAAGCTTGAACAGGTTGATCGAAATCGTATCGGTGACGACCACTTCGTTGTCGGCCGCACCGATCAGCGGCGCGAGCTTGTTGCCGAGACGGCGCGGTAGTTCGAACCAGCCGGCGGTGTTCCAGCTGCGGATCAGGCCTTCGCCCCATTCGGCGCCGATGACGGTCTGCGCGCGTTGTGCGGCGGCGGCCGGCGGCACGCCGAGCGAGTTGCCGTCGAGATAGATAGTGGTCGGTGAGAGCGCGAACTGGTCGCGCAGCGGCGCGAGTGGGTCGGTGCTATCTAGCGCCAATGCTTCTTCACGAGTGTTCATGATGGTCCAGTCAGAGAGATCAGGGTGTTCGGTGAATGCGGTGATTCAGTTTTGCAGGGCGCCGGTGATCAGCGCGATTCGGGCAGCGCGCGCAACACGGCGCGCACGGGGCTCGCATCGAGCGTGGTCAGCTTGAGCGGCAGCGCGATCAATTCATAGTCGCCGGGCGCGACGGCATCCAGCACGATGCCTTCGAGAATCGCCATGCGATGCGCGCGAATCCGATGATGGGCATCCATCGTTTTCGATTCCTGCGGATCGAGCGACGGCGTATCGATGCCAATCAGCTTCACACCTCTCGCAGCCAGCAAGTCGATCGTTTCCGGCGCAACTGCGCAGAACGCGCTGTCCCAGACCGCAGTCGGCGCGTTTTTGTAAGTGCGTAGTAAGACTCGCGGCGGCAGGTCGTCGAGCGAACCCGTCAGGTGTTGTGGCGTGACAACAGGCGAAGCGCCGATGCAATGAATCACGCGGCAGCGTCCGAGGTACGCATCGAGCGGTACCCGACCGATCGCCGCGCCGTCGGCGTCGTAGTGAAGCGGGGCGTCGGTGTGGGCGCCGGTGTGCGGCGACAACGTCAGGCGCGCGACGTTGACGGGCGAGCCCGCTTCCATGCGCCACACGCGTTCGATGCCGACCGGCGTGTCGCCGGGCCAGACGGGCGTCGCGGTATCGACGGCGGGGGTGATGTCCCAGAGTTTGTCCATGTCTCCATCGGCGGATTGTGTCTATCCCGGAATGATAGGTGGCTTGCCACGAAATGTGATTGCGAAAAAATCTCCTTCTGAGCCGTGTCTTGGAACATAATTTGAGTCAAATGGGAAAGGGAGACCGAATATGAACGCGATCTCGCTCGACGCCACCGATTGCCGTATCTTGACGGTGCTACAGCAAGAAGGACGGATCAGCAATCTCGATTTGGCGGAGCGCATTTCGCTTTCGCCATCGGCCTGTCTGCGACGCTTGCGCCTACTGGAAGAACAGGGCGTCATCGAACATTACCGCGCGTGTCTGAATCGCGAAGTGCTGGGTTTCGAACTGGAAGCGTTCGTGCAGGTGTCGATGCGCAACGACCAGGAGAACTGGCACGAGCGTTTTGCGGAGGCGGTGCGGGATTGGCCGGAAGTGGTCGGCGCGTTTGTCGTGACCGGCGAAACCCATTATCTGCTGCGGGTGCTCGCCCACAATCTCAAACACTATTCGGATTTCGTGCTGCAACGCCTCTATAAGGCGCCGGGCGTGATGGATATTCGTTCGAATATCGTGCTGCAGACGCTGAAGGAAGATTCGGGCGTGCCGGTGTCGCTCGTGAAGAAAAGCAGTGGACACGCCGCGCCGCATAGCTGACTTAGGGCGGCTGGCTCAGCTTGCGTCGGTTTGAGCCTGCTTGTGGCCGCTGTTCATACACAGCGGCGCCGCGGTCAAAGCGGCTTGAGTCCGTGAAATCGACCGTTCTGGAAGACTAGCGGGGCAATCTCCGCGGCATTCTCGTGGACGCCGCAGCGCTCCACTTCGCCGACAAAAATCACGTGGTCGCCTTCTTCGTAGCGGCTGCGGTTATGGCATTCGAACCAGGCGAGCGCGCCGTCGAGCACCGGCATGCCGGTGTCGCCTTCGGCGTGCGACACACCTTCGAAACGATCGCCCTTCACTGTGGCAAAGCGTTTGCACAGATCCAGTTGCGACGCGGCCAGCACGTTGACCACGTAGTGACTGTTCGCCCGGAACACCGGCATCGACGCCGAGCGCGTGGCCAGGCTCCACAGCACCAGTGGCGGATTGAGCGAAACTGAATTGAACGAACTGGCCGTGATGCCGATCAACTGGCCGGACGCGGCGCGCGTGGTAATGACGGTGACGCCGGTGGCGAATTGGCCGAGCGCCTGTTTAAAGGCGGGTTGATCGAAGTTGGGCGGGCTGGCGCGCTTCATTGGGCGGGAGCCTTTGCGCCAAGCCGGATGAACCCCAGGCTGAACCCATCGTGCGTGCGACCGGAAATAAATGATTCAAAAGTCATAGTGAAAATCGTCGATTTGTCCCAATTTTAACTGCAATCGCAGTGGACTGGCCGCGCCGCCTGCCAGTTAGTGGAAAAACCGCTAAGCTGGAAAGCCTCGGTGGTGGCATGAGCGTTGCGGTTAACTGGGACCGGCATCGGCCGGCTATGCGTATCAAGGAGCAAGCAGCATGAGTCAGACAGGCGAAGTCGCCACCCTCGGTGGCGGGTGTTTCTGGTGTCTCGAAGCGGTGTATCTGGGCGTCGAGGGCGTGAACTCGGTGGAGTCGGGCTATGCGGGTGGCCAGACCCAACGGCCGACCTATGAACAGGTGTGCGACGGTGTGACGGGCCACGCTGAAGTCGTGAACGTCGACTTCGATCCGGCGAAGATCAGCTATCGCGAGATTCTCGATATTTTCTTCGCGATCCACGATCCGACCCAGTTGAACCGGCAGGGCAACGACGTCGGCACACAATACCGCTCGGCGATTTTTACCCACTCCGAAGCGCAGCGTGAAACGGCATTGCAGGCCATCCGCGAGATTGGCGAGCAGGGTATCTACGACGGCCAGATCGTCACCCAGGTCCTGCCGCTCGACGGCAACTACTGGCCGGCCGAAGCGTATCACCAGAACTATTTCGCGCAGCATCCGAACCAGGGGTACTGCTCGTTCGTGGTGGCGCCGAAGGTCGCGAAGTTTCGGCAGAAGTTCGCGCACCGGATCAAGGCGAGCTGAATCGGCGCGGCGGTGGAGGTTTGATGACTGCCTGATTGGTGGGACGGGCGGTGACCTGGGTTTCAGCCTGGCTCGCCGCCTTCCTGCTGCCCGTTCTCGTTCTCGTCCGACTCCGACTCCGACTCCGACTCCGACTCCGACTCCGACTCCGACTCCGACTCCGACTCCGACTCCGGGGGCGTCGGCTCGTGGCCGTGCTCGTGCTCATGGGCAAGGCGCGCATACGCCTCAATAATCTCTCGCGCCAGCTCCACGCAGCTTAGCGGCGCCGAACCTTCCGCCTTGTTATTGATCGCGATCACCACCGGCTGGCCGGCCAGCGCATAACGCGCGGCCAGTTCGGCAAGCGCGGCGCGGGTCGACGGGTCCTGATCGACCAGCTGGTTGAACGGTTCGTACTTGGCCTTCGCCTGTTCGTATTTGAAGCCACCGTGCAAACTCCAGCGCACGATCAACGGGCCGGCCGGCTCGCCGTCCAATAAGGCAAGCGCCGCCGCCTGACGCAGCGGATCAGGCATCCGTGCATGAATCCCCACGCAATACCGCACGCCCGCCGCTTTTAGCGTGCGGATGAAGCGCGGTGTGAGCAAACTGGCATCGCGGATTTCGATCGCGTAGCACGTGCCTTCGGGCAGCTTCGGCAACGCTGCCAGGAACTCGGCAAGCCGTTCGATGAACGCCGCCGGTTGCGCGAGCATCTGGTCGGGCAACGGTGAGAGCTGGAACACCAGTGCACCGGCTTTCGCGCCGAGGCCCTCGAGGCATGGCGTGACGAACTCGTCGATGGCCATTTGCGCGTTCAGAAAGCACGGGTTCAGTGAGACCGGCTCGCCGCGTTCGGCACGCACCGTGGCGTCGGTGATCGTCATCGGCGCTTTGACGATGAAGCGGAAGTGCTCCGGCACCTGCTGGGCATAGCGCAGGTACTCGGTGACGGTGAGCGCCTGGTAAAACGACCGGTCGATGCTGACGGTCCTTAACAGCGGATGCGCGCCATAAGCCGTCAGACCCTCGCGCGAGAGTTTGCTATTGCTGTAGTCGTCGCCGTAGACGATGCCGTTCCAGCCCGGAAACGACCATGTCGACGTGCCGAGGTGGACCTGCGCCGGCAGTTCGGCGGCGAGCGTCAGGAGTTCGGGAGAGGGTGTGGCGGCGAGAACGTCGCGCGAGCGGCGTTTTTTCGGTGCATCTGTTGTCGCCGGCGCCGCATGGGCCTCGGCCGCAGTCCCGGTTTCGGGTGGCACCGGTGCGTCGTTTTCCTGCCAGAGCAGGGCCACGCCGCTTGCCTTTGCGCGCGGTGGTTTCGCGCCCACATCAGGCTTCGATGCCGGTGCTGCCGTCTTCCCGACCGTCTGCTCCACCGGCATTCCGAACAGATCGACCTGCACGGCGTCGGCCTGTGCGTCATGCTCGCCGCTCACCGGCTGTTCAACTTCGCTTGTCCCGCTCTGGTCCATCGATGTTCGACCTGCTGTTTAACGTTTGCGCCGCGTCGGCCCGCCCAGACAATGCACGCAGCCCCGGCACGCAGCGACGACGAATCGCCGCTGCGCAACCCTATCACAGCGGTTTGTCGTACATATAGCGGCGTGACCACGGCAAGGTCGTCGCACTGCGGCCGGCTTTGCGGCAGACCACCTGGAAGATCGAGACGTCGTCGGCTTCGAACGCGTACGCGCAACCGGCGAGGTACACACGCCAGATGCGGAATTTTTCGTCGTCGACCAGCTTGCGGGCTTCGTCTGCATGCGCCTCGAAGTTTTCCGCCCAGATGTCCAGTGTGTGCGCATAGTGACGGCGCAGGCTTTCGACGTCAACCGCTTCGAGCCCACCGCGCTGCATGGCTTCGAGCGCGAGGCCGATGTGCGGCAGCTCGCCATCCGGAAAGACATAGCGGTCGATGAATTCGCCGCCGCCCAGCGCGGTTTCGCCGCTGTCCGAATCGCTCGACGTGATGCCGTGATTCATGGCGACGCCGTCGTCGACGAGCAGATCGTGAAGCTTCTGGAAGTAGCCCGGCAGATTCTTGCGGCCGACGTGCTCGAACATGCCGACACTGGTGATCCGGTCGAACTGTCCGTCGATGTCGCGATAGTCCTGCAGACGAATCTCGATCTGGTTTTCCAGGCCCGCGGCTTTCACGCGGGCAGTCGCGAGATCGAACTGGTTCTGCGACAGCGTCACGCCAACGCACTTTGCGCCGAACTTCTGCGCGGCGCGCAAGACGAGTGCGCCCCAGCCGCAGCCGATATCGAGCAGGCGCTGCCCGGGTTGCAACTGGATTTTGGTGAGGATGTGGTCGATCTTCTTGATCTGCGCGGTGGCAAGATCTTCATCGCCGTTCTCGAAGTACGCACACGAGTAGACCATGTTCTCGTCGAGCCACAGCCTGTAGAACTCGTTCGAGACGTCGTAGTGATACTGAATGGCCTTCTTGTCCGACGATTTCGAGTGCTGGAAGTAGCGCCGTACGCGCGCCAGCTTGCTCGCACTGGTGACGGTGTTGCGCGCCAGTTGATAGCTGATGTTGATGATGTCCGACAGCTTGCCTTCGATATCGATCTTGCCCTTCACATACGCCTCGCCGAGATTGTCGAGGCTCGGTTCGAGCAGATAAGGCAGCGCCGTAGCGCTTTTGACATGTAGCGTGACCTGGGGCGCGGCGAACTGCCCGAAGTCATGTTGCTGACCATCCCACAGCACAAGGCGTGCTGGCAGGTTAGCCTTGGTTTTTACATCTTCCACCCACTGCGCCAGCTTTTTCTCCCAGAACATGTGATCTCTCCGTGTCCGTTGAATTAAAGCAAAGCCTGTGTGGATTGCGACTCAGTGCGGCGCAACTCCCATGCCACGAGACGCAGTCCGACCGGCGCGCGCTGCTGCGTTGGCAACGCGCGTACGGTGTCGTTTTCCGTTTCAAGGCGATAGGCGGGAGATCTGCCAGTCGCTGTTTTCACTTGAACGCGTGTAGAGCAAGCGGTCGTGCAGACGCGACGGCCGGCCCTGCCAGAATTCGATTGCTTCGGGTACCAAACGATAACCGCCCCAGTGCGGTGGGCGCGGCGGTTGGTCGCCGTATTGCAGGCTGATTTCGCGTTCGCGTGTTTCGAGCTGCGAACGGCTTTCAATTAGCCGACTTTGATTGGATGCCCACGCGCCGATGCGTGAACCGAGCGGGCGCGACGCGAAATACGTATCGCTTTCTTCCGCGCTGGTTTTAACGATGCGGCCTTCGACGCGCACCTGGCGTTCGAGTTCGATCCAGTAGAACAGCAGGCTCGCGTACGGATTGGCGGCCAGTTCGCGGCCCTTGCGGCTTTCGTAATTGGTGAAAAACACAAAGCCCCGCTCATCGACGCCTTTGATCAGCACGATGCGCGCCGACGGCCGGCCACGCGAGTCAACCGTGGCCAGCGTCATCGTATTCGGTTCGGGCAGTTGGGCGTCGACCGCCTGCTTAAACCACGTGTCGAATTGACGAAACGGGTTGCGGTCGATGTCGGCAACGTCCAATGAACCGAGCGAATAGTTTTTTCGAAGTTCGGCGAGTGAGGTCATATTCTTATGCGAACGCTACAGTACAACCAGTATAGCTAAGGCGTGAATTCTTTGCCCACGACCAGGTCAAGTCCCGCCGCGCTGTGTGGACATCCAGGTCACCGCGTTTGAGGCCATGCGCGCCTGACATTAGCATCGCACCGAATTGGGCGCAGCGATGTGGATTGACGCGATCAGGCAAAATACGGGCTGCGAACGCCTGAGCGTGCCTGAGCGTTTTCACCACTTTGTGTTTTGCCTGCTTTGAACGAGCCTTCCACCATGTCCAGCACCACCGCGCATTCCGATCTTACTACCAGCCTCGACGGGAGTGAAACCGCCGACCGCGCGCGGCGCTTCGGCGGCGTTGCCCGTCTGTACGGGGCGCCGGCGCTTGCTGCGTTCGAAGGGGCACACGTTGCCGTGATCGGTATCGGCGGGGTCGGCTCGTGGGTGGCGGAGGCGTTGGCGCGTAGCGCGGTCGGCACGCTGACCTTGATCGATCTCGACAATGTTGCTGAGAGCAACACTAACCGCCAGATCCACGCGCTGGATGGTAACTACGGAAAACCGAAGGTCGAAGCGATGGCCGAACGCATCGCGGCAATCAATCCGTTCTGCGACGTGCGGCTGGTTGAAGACTTCGTCGAGCCGGATAATTTTGCGGTGGCGCTCGGCGGTGGTTTCGATTATGTGATCGATGCGATCGACAGCGTGCGCACCAAGACCGCGTTGATCGCGTGGTGCGTCGAGAAGAAGCAACCGTTGATTACGGTAGGTGGCGCGGGTGGCCAACTGGACCCGACGCGCATCCGGATCGACGATCTCGCGTTGACCATTCAGGATCCGTTGCTGTCGAAAGTGCGCGGGCAGTTGCGAAAACTGCATGGCTTTCCGCGTGGTCCGAAGGCGAAGTTCAAGGTGAGTGCGGTGTATTCCGACGAGCCGCTGATCTATCCTGAGGCTGCTGTCTGCGATATCGACGAGGAAGCGGAGCACGTCACGACGTCACCGGGTCATACTGGGCCGGTCGGTTTGAACTGTGCGGGGTTTGGTTCGAGTGTGTGCGTTACCGCGAGCTTCGGCTTTGCCGCTGCCGCGCATGTGTTGCGGGCGTTGGCGAAGCAGGCGGTGGGTTGAAGCGGTAGGGCGTTACAGCGTCGCCGCGTTCGAACGATACGGTGTTGATGCAGTCAGGCAGGTTGATGCAGTGTATGCCGCGGCGCGTTCAGGCGCGGCACCCTCGCCGCACCTGAACGCGCTACAGATTAATACAGCAACGCACTCAGCTTGCGCCGCCATTGCGACACCAGCTCCGGCTGATGCGCGGCGAGATCGAACACCGACAGCATCGTCTTACGGCCGATGTCTTCGCGGAACGTGCGGTCGCGTTGCACGATGGCGAGCAGGTGCTCGAGCGCGCCTTCGTATTTGCGGCGGGCGATCAGCGCACTAGCCAGATCGAAGCGTGCTTCGAGATCGTCCGGGTTCGCTGCGACTTTGGCTTCGAGTGCATCCGTAGGCGGCAGATCAGCAGCCGCGTCCACAGCGTCGAGACGGGTCTTGATCGCGTTGAAGCGCGCGTCGATGCCCTGCGTGGTTTTCGGCGACAGCAGGTCGACTTCATTGCGCACTTCGTCGATGCGGTGATCTTCGAGCAGCATTTCGATCAGGTCCATGCGCGCTTCGTCGAAGCCTGGGTCGTAGGCGAGTGCGGCTTGCAGCGCATTGTAGGCATCGTCACGACGGCCTTCGGCCAGCGCGGCTTGCGCGTCAAGACGTGCCGCGTCCGCGCCTTGCGGGATGAGGCGCTCGATAAACTCGCGCAACTGGCCTTCCGGCAGCACGCCGACGAATTGATCGACCGGCTGGCCGTCGGCAAATGCCATGACGTGCGGAATGCTACGCACCTGGAAGTGTCCGGCCAGTTCCTGGTTTTCGTCGACGTTCACCTTCACCAGCTTCCATTTGCCGGCGGCCTCGGCTTCGAGCTTTTCCAGCATCGGGCCGAGCGTCTTGCAGGGGCCGCACCACGGCGCCCAGAAATCGACCAGCACAGGGGCCAGTGTCGACGCCCCGATGACGTCCTGTTCGAAAGTGGCCAGAGTGGTGTCCATTGCGTCCTCTTCGATAAAACGGTTGGTTGGCTAGGTGGGGCCGGGCAGGGCGAATTCAATGCGCCTCGCGCTCACTTTTACTTGTTCGGATTCGCGCTTATTTGCTTGTCGGCAGCGGAATCCATTC
This sequence comes from Paraburkholderia sediminicola, assembly GCF_046027825.1. Lineage (GTDB taxonomy): Bacteria > Pseudomonadota > Gammaproteobacteria > Burkholderiales > Burkholderiaceae > Paraburkholderia > Paraburkholderia sediminicola_D. The sequence goes on along the minus strand of NZ_JAQQDU010000011.1, from coordinate 82,663 downwards.
GGTTTCACCCGGCACCTTGCCCATCTCCTGATTGGTCCACGCCAGCTTCGCGGCTTCGATCTTCTCGCGCGAGCTGGCGACGAAGTTCCATTCGATAAAGCGCTCGCCATCCAGCTTCTCGCCACCGAGCAGCATCACGCGTGCGCCGTGGGTGCTGGCAAGCGTGACGGTTTCGTCGAGCGCGAGCACGGCCATCTGACCCACTTCGAGCGGTGTGCCGTCGATCTCCAGATCGCCGTCCACCAGATAGACACCGCGTTCCTCGTGTTCCGGTTCGAGTGCGAACGCGCCGCCCGGAGCGAACTCCGCAGCCACATACAGCGTGCCGGAAAAGGTTGCGACGGGCGAGGTTTCGCCGAACGCGGTGCCCGCAATCACGCGCAGCGTGACGCCGTTGCGCTCGACCACCGGCAGCGTGTCGGCTGCGTGATGTGAGAAGGACGGTTCGATGTCTTCGTCGTCGAGCGGCAGCGCGACCCAGGTCTGGATACCGTGCATGGTCTGGCCGCTTGCGCGGTCTTCGGCCGGCGAGCGCTCGGAATGGACGATGCCGCGGCCCGCCGTCATCCAGTTGACGTCGCCCGGAACGATCTTCTGCTCGGAGCCGAGGCTGTCGCGATGCATGATCGAGCCTTCGAACAGATACGTGACGGTTGCAAGGCCGATATGCGGATGCGGACGCACGTCGAGCCCGACGCCGGGTTCGAGCGTGGCGGGGCCCATGTGGTCGAAGAAGATAAACGGGCCGATCAGGCGCGCCGCCATGGCCGGCAGCACACGCCGCACGGTGAGACTGCCGACATCGCGCAGATGCGGCTTGAGGACTGCTTTGATCGAGGAAGTCATGGGCAGGCTCGGCTGAAAGGGTGGGTTGGATTTTGCTTAATGGATTATTCTACTGCGGTTGAGGCTGCGCCCGCATTCTGCGCGCCATGTACACACATGTATTTACATTGGTAACGCGGATGGATATAGTATTAGCTCGTACATCCGGCGTACATCCGCAGCAGGAGTTCAGCATGCTCACCAAAGTCTTTCGCAACGGCAATTCGCAAGCGGTGCGTATTCCAGCCGAATTGGCATTCGACCGCGCCGACGTCGAGGTTGAAATTGAACGAGTTGGCGAAGAATTGCGGATCCGTCCAACCCGGCGTCCGCTGACCGGCGTGCTCAAGAAATTCGGGAAATTCGGGCCAGATTTCATGTCCGAAGGACGTGGCGACCACGAGCAGGCCGAACGCGAGGATTTGTAATGCCGCGATACATGCTCGATACGAATATCTGCATCTACCTGATGAAGAACCAACCGGAACAGGTTGCGAAGCGCTTTGCGGAATGTTTCGTTGGCGACGTGGTGATGTCTGCCATCACCTTTGCGGAACTCGAATTCGGCGTGGCGGTATCGGCGAACCGTGCGCGCGAGCGCCGCAATCTGGCAGCACTCGCCGAAGACATTCTGGTCATGCCGTTCGACAGCGCGGCAGCAAGTGCGTACGGTCCGATTCGCGAGGCGACGCGTGAGCGTAAGAAGGATCAACTCGACAAGCTGATTGCCGCGCATGCCGTGGCGCTCGGCGTGGTGCTGGTGACCAACAACGAACGTGACTTCGCCGCGTATCCGGGGCTGCGCGTGGAAAACTGGCTGAACGGCTAACTACGCTTTAACGCACTGTCGAGTCAGGCGACGTCCGCTAAACTGCCGGTTCGAACAAACAAATGGAGACCGGGATGTCGCCCAGGGATCTGCTTCTCGCGCTGGTGGTCGTGGTTGCGTGGGGTGTCAATTTCGTCGTGATCAAGGTAGGCCTGCATGGCGTGCCGCCGATGCTGCTCGGCGCGCTGCGTTTCACGCTCGCCGCGGTGCCGGCGGTGTTTTTCGTCAAGCGGCCGCAGATGCCCTGGCGCTGGCTGTTCGCGTACGGGGCAACGATTTCGTTCGGGCAGTTCGCTTTCCTGTTTTCTGCGATGTACGTTGGTATGCCGGCGGGGCTCGCTTCGCTCGTATTGCAGGCGCAGGCTTTCTTCACGCTGATTTTCGCGGCACTGTTTCTGCATGAGCGTTTTCGCGTGCCGAACATCGTCGGTTTGTTGATCGCGGCGGGCGGTCTCGCGGTAATCGGCATGCAAGGCGGCCACGCGATGACGCTCGCCGGTTTCGTCCTCACGCTGTGCGCCGCGTGTTCGTGGGCGCTCGGCAACATCGTCACGAAGAAGGTCGGCAAGGTCGATCTGGTCGGGCTGGTGGTGTGGGGCAGCCTGATTCCGCCGCTGCCGTTTTTCGCGCTGTCGTACGCGTTCGAGGGACCGCAATGGATCGTCGCGGCGCTCTCCGGCATCAGCGCGATGTCGATTTTCGCCATCGTGTACCTCGCGTTTATCGCGACGCTGATCGGCTACGGCCTGTGGAGCCGACTCCTGTCGCGCTATCCGGCCAGCCAGGTGGCGCCGTTCTCACTGCTGGTGCCCATTGTCGGGCTGGCGTCGGCGTCCTTGTTTCTCGACGAGCAGTTGTCGGGGGCGCAGATCGTGGGCGCCTTGCTGGTGATGGCGGGGTTGGCGGTGAATGTGTTCGGTGGTTGGGTCGTGCAGCGGCTTTCACCGGCGCGTTGAACGCTTCTTAAGCATCAAGCTGAAACTAAACGGGCTGAGTCCCGTGATGGACAGAACTCAGCCCTCGCGGCCCTGGCCGAAAACTGTCCAACTTTGCGGGGTCAGTGCTCGAGCGGCCGTTTTGTTTATTGCCGGCATGACCCGGTGTCACGCCGGGCGGCGTCAGGTCATGCGGCTCTTCGCCAGCGGCGGATTCGCCGCGAAATAGCGCTTGATGCCGGTCATGATCGCATCGGCCATCTTCTCCCGATACGCGTCGTCGTTCAGGCGGCGCTCCTCATCCGGGTTGCTGATGAAGGCGGTCTCCACAAGGATCGACGGAATGTCCGGCGCCTTCAGCACGGCAAACCCCGCCTGTTCGACCGAGCCTTTGTGCAGCTTGTTAATGCCGCCGATCTCGTTCAGTACGAAATTGCCATAGCGCATCGAGTCGCGGATCTGCGCGGTGGTCGACATATCGAACAGCGCGCGGTTGACGGAGGCGTCGGCGGACTTGATGTTGATCCCGCCGATCTGATCCGACGAGTTCTCCTTGTTCGCCATCCAGCGCGCCGCGGCGCTCGATGCGCCATGCTCCGACAAGGCGAACACCGACGAGCCCTTCGCATCGGGTGTGGTGAACGCGTCCGCGTGGATCGACACGAAGAGGTCCGCACCCACGCGCCGCGCCTTCTGCACGCGCACGTTCAGCGGCACGAAGAAGTCGGCGTCGCGCGTCATCATGGCGCGCATGTTCGGCTGCGCGTCGATCTTCGCGCGCAGCTTCTTCGCGATGTCGAGTGCGACGTGTTTCTCGTACGTGCCCGAACTGCCGATCGCGCCCGGGTCTTCGCCGCCATGGCCCGGATCGATTGCGACGGTCAACAGACGCACCGTGTTGCTCTTGCCGGATTTCGGGTTGGTGAAAGCGTAGCTATCGTCGCTGTCGTTGTCATCGCCGAGGTTGCTGGCGCTGCTGCCACTGCTATTGCTGCCTTTGTTGCGAGCGATGGCGGTCGGCGGCGCGATGGGCGCCGTCGGCGTGGAAGGCTTGCCCAGGATGGGCGGCGCCGGTGTCGGTGTGACGTGGACAGGCGGACGTGGCACGCTCGGCGCGGGCCCGCCGCTGCCGTTCTGCGCATAACGCTCGAAGAAGGCTTCGCTGTTGTCAGGGGTGGGCGGCGTGGTGCCCGGGCCGCTTAGCGTGGCGGGCGGCGCGTTATTCTCGTCCAGCGTTTGCTGCTTGCGCTCGGTCTGCGCGAGCAGATCCATGAGCGGATCGGGCGCGACAGCGGGGTACAGGTCGAATACCAGCCGGTATTTGTACGCGCCGACCGGCGGCAGCGTGAACACCTGTGGTTTCACCGAGCCCTTCAGATCGAACACCATGCGCACGACGTGCGGCTGATACTGCCCTACGCGCACCGACTGAATCTGCGGGTCGTTCGGCATGATCTTCGACACCAGGTCTTTCAGCGCCTGATCCAGATCGAGGCCGCTCAGATCGACCACCAGCCGGTCCGGACTCTGCAGCAACTGCTGCGCGTTCTGCAAAGGCTGATCCGACTCGATCGTCACACGCGTGTAATCGCGCGCCGGCCAGACCCGCACGCCCAGCACCGAGCTCGCCCACGCGAGACGCGGAGCGACAAGGCCAAGCACGAGCGTGGACGCGCCCGCGCGCAGAATCTGGCGGCGCCGCCAGTTATGCGTTGCGGTAGCCGCTGATTCGATCGAGCGGAACGGTTTGATCAACATCTTTCGAGACATGCCTTTCCTGATTCGCTATATGCCTGTGCGACGAGTACCCGGCCGTCGCCCCCGCTGTCCAGGTCGAGCGAGAAGACGAGATCCGGCACGCCGAGGAGCCGTCCGGCGCGCTGCGGCCATTCGACGAGGCAGATGGCGCCGCTGTCGAAGTACTCGCGAAAGCCCGCGTCGGCCCATTCGGCCGGATCGGTGAATCTGTACAGATCGAAGTGATAGAGCGCGAGTTCCCCAGCGGGCCGCTCGAGCACGTAGGGTTCGACGAGTGTGTAAGTGGGACTGCGCACGCGGCCGGTGTGGCCGAGGCCACGCAAGGTCGCGCGCACGAGCGTGGTCTTGCCGGCGCCGAGGTCGCCGACGAGTTGTACCTGGAGCCCGTGGAATGCCTGATCATCCGCAGCGCCTGGCGCGCGTTGTTGCGTTTTTTGCTGCAACTCGCGCACGCTTTCGATCGCCCGGGCGAAGCGCTCGCCGAATGCATGGGTGGCGGCCTCGTCCGCGAGCGCGAAGGAGCGTTCGAGCAGGATATCGGCGGGCGGTTGGATCGCGAGATCGGGATTGACGGGCATTCTCGTAAAATGGCGTGATGAACCGAAGTCCGGAGTCCCCTGTTTCCTGCACGCCTGCGTCTAACGACGATGTGCGTGCCGAGCGTCATTTCGATGAAGCGGCGCTGAATGCGCTCGCGCTCAACATCAAAACGTGGGGCCGTGAACTGGGATTCGGGGCGATCGGTATCAGCGACACCGATCTCTCCGCTGCCGAAGCGCCGCTTGCAGCATGGCTGGACGCGGGTTGCCACGGCGAGATGGATTATATGGCGAAACACGGTATGAAACGCGCGCGCCCCGCCGAGCTTGTGGCCGGCACGCGACGTGTGATTACCGCGCGCATCGCCTATTTGCCAGCTCAGACATTGCGTGGAAAGGCGCACGAAAGCGCTTTGCAGGACACCCCGCTCGCCCCCCAAGACTGGCGCGCAGCCGAGCATGCGCGGCTCGCAGACCCGTCGGCGGCGGTGGTGTCGATCTATGCGCGGGGCCGCGATTATCACAAGGTGATGCGTAACCGTCTGCAACATCTGGCCGAGAAAATCGAGGCGGAGATCGGCGCGTTCGGCTACCGCGTTTTTACCGATTCGGCGCCGGTGCTCGAAGTAGAACTTGCCCAGAAGGCCGGCATCGGCTGGCGCGGCAAGCACACGTTGCTGCTGCAGCGCGACGCCGGATCGCTGTTCTTTCTCGGTGAAATCTATGTCGACGTGCCGTTGCCCACCGATGCCGAGACGTCGCCCGACGATGCGCCCGAAACGCCGGGCTCGCATTGCGGCAGTTGCACGCGCTGCATCGGCGCATGTCCGACGGGTGCGATCGTGGCGCCCTATAAGGTCGATGCACGCCTCTGTATTTCGTATCTGACGATCGAATTGAAGGGCAATATTCCCCTGGAAATGCGGCCGCTGATCGGTAATCGTGTGTATGGCTGCGACGATTGCCAGCTCGTCTGTCCGTGGAACAAGTTTGCGCAGGCTGCGCCGGTTGCCGATTTCGACGTGCGGCACGGACTCGATCGCGCGACGCTGGTCGAACTGTTCGCATGGAGCGCGGACGAGTTCGATACGCGCATGCAGGGCAGTGCGATTCGCCGCATTGGCTATGAGAGCTGGCTGCGCAATCTGGCGGTGGGGATGGGTAATGCGCTGCGGGCCTCTTCGGAAAGTTTGAGTGTGGATGCGCGCGAGGCGATTGTTCACGCGCTTAAATTGCGCGCCGAAGACCCCTCCGCCGTGGTGCGCGAGCATGTGGAGTGGGCGTTGGAAGCGGCGTAAAGTAGCGGCATTCCGGCGAGGCGGTTTTTCTGGGCGAAACGCCTGCACCCCATGCAGGTACGCTACCGTGACGTTTAAAAGGCGCCGGTCCAGTCATGAGGCAAGCAATCATGTTCAACGCAGTGATCGATGCACCGTTCGGCAAGGTCGGCATTCGCCTAGAAGGCGAGGCCGTGCGCGAGATCGTCTATCTGCCAGAGTCGATCCAGAGCGTCGCGCCGGACACACCGCTGGCCAAGCAGGCCGTCGAGCAGATCGAGCGTTATTTCGAGCGCGCGTCCGCGAAGTTCGAATTGCCGCTGGCAGCGGTCGGCACCACGTATCAACGACGTGTCTGGCAAGCGATCAGCGACATTCCGCCGGGCGTCGTATTGACCTATGGGCAACTGGCGAGGCAACTCGGCAGCGTCCCGCGCGCGGTCGGCCAGGCGTGCGGCTCCAACTACTTCCCGATCGTGATTCCGTGTCACCGGGTGGTCAGTTCGAGCGGCATCGGCGGATTCGCACATCACGCCGGCGATGGTTTCTTTCGCAACGTCAAGCGCTGGCTTCTGGCGCATGAAGGTATCCCGTACGCATGAGCGACACCGTGACTGAAGACGCGCCCATCGCGTCACCTTTGTTTGTGGCGAGTTCGGCCTCGATCGATGCGTTCTGCGACGCGTTGTGGCTCGAGCACGGCTTGTCGCGCAACACACTCGATGCGTACCGGCGCGATCTGCGGCTGTTCTGCGAATGGCTCGCGCAAACCCGCAACACGTCGCTCGACACCGCCAGCGAGGCCGATCTCAGCGCCTATAGCGCGGCGCGTCAGAAAGACAAATCCACCTCGGCGAACCGGCGGCTCTCGGTGTTTCGCCGCTACTACGGCTGGGCGGTGCGCGAGCATCGCACGCAGGTCGATCCGACGGTGCGCGTGCGTTCCGCGAAGCAACCGCCGCGTTTTCCGTCGACGCTCACCGAGGCGCAAGTCGAAGCGCTGCTCGGTGCGCCGGATATCGACACGCCCCTGGGCCTGCGCGATCGCACCATGCTGGAGTTGATGTACGCGAGCGGCTTGCGTGTCACCGAACTCGTCACGCTGAAGACGGTGGAAGTGGGTCTGAATGAAGGCGTAGTGCGCGTGATGGGCAAGGGCTCGAAAGAGCGCCTGATTCCGTTCGGGGAAGAGGCGCACGGCTGGATCGAACGTTATCTGCGCGAAGCGCGTCCGGCTTTGCTAGGGGCGCGGGCGACGGATGCGCTGTTTGTCACGAGCCGCGCGGAGGGCATGACCCGCCAGCAGTTCTGGAACATCATCAAGCGTCACGCGGCAGCGGCCGATGTGCGCGCGCCACTCTCGCCGCATACGCTGCGGCACGCGTTCGCCACGCACCTGCTGAACCATGGCGCCGATTTGCGCGTCGTGCAATTGCTGCTCGGTCATACGGATATCTCGACCACGCAAATCTATACGCACGTGGCGCGCGAACGGTTGAAGTCGCTGCATGCGCAGCATCATCCGCGGGGGTGAGGTGCGCCGGCAGCGGCATTGAGTCGTGATGCGGCTGCCGTTGCTGTGGCCCGTAGCGGCCAAGGTGGCGACCGTTACCAAGGCCACAAATCGTGTGACCGTAGTCGCTGTCGTCGCCATAGCCGCTACCGCCGCATGGCTGCTGCGTTACATGAACTCGCGCAACCGGTGCTTGAGAATCTTGCCCGTCGACGCGGCCGGCAGCGCGGCGAGTACCTTCACTTCGGCAGGCCGCTTGTAGGGCGCGAGACGCTCGCCACACCACGCGATCAGTTCAGCCGGCGACACCTTCGCACCCGCGATCAATTCGACGAACGCGACCACTTCCTCGTTACCCTCCACGGCGCGCCCGATCACCGCCGACTGTACCACCTGTGGATGCGCGTTCAACACATGCTCGACTTCCGCCGGATACACGTTGAAGCCCGAGCGAATGATCAACTCCTTGCTGCGCCCGACGATATGCAACGCACCGTCCGTGTCTCGCCGCGCGAGATCGCCGGTCTTGAGCCAGCCGTCTTCGGTGACAGTGGCGCGGGTCTGCTCCGGGCTGCGGTAGTAACCCAGCATCACGTTCGGGCCACGCACCCACAGTTCGCCGATTTCGCCCGGCGTGGCATCCACGCCGTCGAGTCCGACAAACCGCACGTCAACGCCGGGAATGACCTCGCCGACTGAGCAATCGCTGCGCGGCGCATCGAGCATGGTGTGGGAGACGGTCGGGCTGCTCTCGGTCATGCCGTAGCCGTTGTGCAGCGGAAGGCCGTAGACGCTTTCGACCTGTGCCTTCAACGCGGCGTCGAGCGGCGAGCCGCCCGAATAGGCAAAGCGCAGGTACGGCGCGGACCACGCGTGGCCGTGCGTCTGCAGATGTTCGAGCAGTTTCGCGTGCATGGCCGGCACGCCCTGGAAGATCGACACGCGCTCTTCGGCGAGCGCGCGACGCACCGCTTCTGGAGCGAACCGCGGCACGAGGCGCAAAGTGGCGCCGGCGTACAGGCTGCCGAGGCAAACCGAGGCAAAGCCGTACACGTGCGAGATCGGCAGCACGGCGTACACGACGTCTTCCGGACCGACTTTGCGCAAGCGGCTCGACACGGCCGCGATGAAGAGCAGATTGCGGTGCGACAGCATCACGCCTTTCGGCGCGCCTGTGGTTCCCGTGGTGTAGATCAGCGCGGCGCATTGGCGATGATTAGCGGCTTCGACCGGTTCGGCTTTTGCGGTGGTGTCGATCGTGTATGACCACGTACCGATATCCGGCGCGATAGCAGGCGCTGTGACAGCTTGGTGTCGCTGCGCATGCTGTTGGGCATCCGCGGAGCTTTCGACCGCGTACGCGACCACGCGAGGCTGCGCGTGCGCGCGAATCGCGTCGAGTTCGGCGGCGGACAGGCGTGCATTCGACACCAGCGCCCACGCGTCGAGCTTCGCGGTCGCGAACAGCAGCACGATCTGCACGATGCTGTTCTCGGCCACGATCATCACGCGATCGCCGCCGCGCACGCCCCATTCGCGCAGCAGCGCCGCGGCGGCATCGACGGCTTCCAGAAGTTGCGCATTGGTGAGGCGGCGCGCATCCTCGATCAAGGCGACGTGCTGCGGATCGCGCGCGGCCGCGAGCGCCGGGATTTCGGCAATACGCTCGGGTAGGCCGGCCAGCAGGGCGGGAATGTCGATCGTGGAACGGGTAGATGAATCGAGGCTCAACGCTGTCTCCTGTGTCGACCAGAGTTCGCGCTTTAGCGCGTTACTCTGGTCCCATGCGAGGCGGTCGACCAGAGTGGGTGCTTTAGGGTCTTACTCTGGTCCCCTGCAAGGTAATTGCAAAAACGATTCAGTGCCCGGCATGCTGTGCGCCGGAAGATTTGCGAACGATCGTGCCACAATGCCAGGACCCGCACAATTGGCCGTTCGGCAAATAGCCGTTGTGCAAAGTCGCCATTACAATGCGCCGATGAGCAAATCCAGACACGTCTCCGAAACGCCCGCGACGCAGTTGCTGCGCCGTCATGGCATCACTTTCGGCGAACATCCTTACGATTACGTCGAGCACGGCGGCACCGAGGAATCGGCGCGCCAGCTCGGCGTGGACGAACATCATGTCGTCAAGACGCTCGTGATGGAAGACGAACACGCCAAGCCCCTGATCGTGCTGATGCACGGCGACCGCACCGTCAGCACCAAGAATCTGGCGCGGCAGATCGGCGTGAAGCGGGTCGAGCCGTGCAAGCCGCAGGTGGCGAACCGGCATTCGGGCTATCTGATCGGCGGTACGTCGCCGTTCGGTACGAAGAAGCAGATGCCGGTGTTCGTCGAGTCGAGCATTCTCGAGATGGACGCGATCTGGCTGAACGGCGGGCGGCGCGGTTTTCTGGTCAGCATCGAGCCCAAGGTATTGACCGACTTGCTGGCGGCGAAGCCGGTTCAGTGCGCAAGCGTCGATTGACGTTTGCCTGAATGTTTTCCGGGCAGGTGGGTTCGGTAGAATGTGCGCCGCCTTGTTCCCTGTTGCGGTTGGGGTATCGAGTTTCAGACCGCCGATCCTTATAAGAGTCCCAGATGCAAAACCTGATCGTTGCTGTCGTTGCCTACCTGATCGGCTCGGTGTCGTTTGCCGTGATCGTGAGCGCCGCGATGGGGCTGGAGGACCCGCGCTCGTACGGTTCGGGCAACCCGGGTGCCACCAACGTGCTGCGCAGCGGCAGCAAGAAAGCCGCGATACTCACCCTGATCGGCGACGCCTTCAAGGGATGGCTGCCGGTGTGGTTCGTGGTGCACTTCGGCGCGCGATTCGGCCTTGACGATACGTCGGTTGCGATTGCGTCCGTGGCCGTGTTTCTCGGCCACCTGTATCCGATCTTTTTCCGCTTTCAGGGCGGCAAAGGGGTGGCAACCGCAGCGGGCGTGCTGATCGCGATCAACCCGATCCTCGGCATTGCCACCTTGCTGACGTGGCTGATCGTGGCGTTCTTTACGCGCTATTCGTCGCTGGCGGCATTGGCCGCGGCGGTGTTCGCCCCGATTTTCGATGGCTTTCTGTTCGGGCCGCACATCATCGCGCTGGCGATCGTGGTGATGAGTTCGCTGCTGGTCTGGCGCCACCGCGGCAACATTGCCAAGCTGATGCGCGGCCAGGAAAGCCGCATCGGCGACAAGAAGAAAACCGATGCAGCTGCCGGCGCGGCGGGCGGTAACGAACCTTGAGCGCGGACGGGGTGCCGACCGGGTGTTGGCCGGCGTACCCTGGTTCGCTCACGGAGTGCGCACTGAAGGCGTACTGCCTGTGCGCGGGTCGTTCGATACGCGTCGGGTGCTGCGCCTCACGCTGCCAGGCGCTTCGTGGCGAGCCTTAACGCAGCGCATTGCCGAGCGTTCAACACGCGCCCGGTACTGAGCCTGATGCGCGTTCAGTCGCGGAAGTTGTTGAAGTCGAGCGGGGTATCGGTCACGTCCTTGCGCAGCATTGCGATCACGCTTTGCAGATCGTCGCGCTTGCCGCCGGTGATACGCACCGCGTCGCCCTGAATGCTTGCCTGGACCTTGATCTTGCTGTCCTTCACGAGGCGCACGATTTTCTTCGACAGATCGCCGGACACGCCTTTCTTGATCTTGATGACCTGCTTGACCTTGTCGCCGCCGATCTTCTCGATCTTGCCGTAGTCGAGAAAGCGCACGTCTACGTTGCGCTTGGCCATTTTCGACAGCAGGACGTCTTTGACCTGGCCGAGCTTGAAGTCGTCGTCGGCGTAGGCGGTGATTTCGCTTTCCTTGTGCTCGACGCGCGCGTCCGACCCTTTGAAGTCGAAGCGGGTTGAAATTTCCTTGTTGGACTGCTCGATCGCGTTCTTGACTTCGATCATGTCTGCTTCGCAGACGACGTCAAACGATGGCATTGTTTTCTCCCAATAGTGCTGCGGTGCGTGGCGCGGCCGGTCGGCTGCTCACGGGGCACTCGCTATAATCACGAACCGGACGTCATTTTACCGACGCCACTCCCTTTTGCCTAAGGCTGCCGCGCATTGTCGCGGAGCCGGGGGCCAGATGCCGATTCGTTCGTCGTTCCATTCTTCTCATTCTGATGTCCCAACCCAACTCTGCCACGTTCATTGCCGGCTATCCGCTCAAGGCACATAACACCTTTGGTTTCGATGTTCGCGCGCAGTTGGCGTGCCGGATCGAGCGCGAAGCGCAGCTGATGGCTGCCGTGCGCGATCCGCGTGCCGTCGGCTTGCCGCGACTGGTGCTGGGCGGTGGCAGCAATGTTGTGCTGACGGGCGACTTCGCCGGACTGGTGCTGCTCGTGGCGCTGCAAGGCCGCCGCATCGTGCGCGAGGACGATGACGCATGGTACGTCGAGGCGGCAGCCGGCGAGCCGTGGCATGACTTTGTCGCCTGGACTTTGTCGCAAGGGCTGCCTGGGCTGGAGAACCTCGCACTGATTCCGGGCACGGTGGGTGCGGCGCCGATTCAGAACATCGGCGCGTATGGGCTGGAGATGTGTGAGCGGTTTGCGTGGCTGCGGGCCGTCGAGCTGGAAACGGGCGCCGTGGTTGAGCTCGATGCCGGCGCTTGCCGATTCGGCTACCGCGACAGTTTCTTCAAGCGGGAAGGGCGTGACCGTTTTGTGATTACGTCGGTTACTTTCCGTTTGCCGAAGGCTTGGCAGCCGCGGGCGGGGTATGCGGATCTGGCGCGAGAGTTGGCTGCGAATGGACACGCCGATACGCCGCCGAGCGCGCAGGCGATTTTCGACGCGGTGGTCGCGGTGCGGCGGGCCAAACTGCCTGATCCGCTTCAGCTGGGTAACGCGGGGAGTTTCTTCAAGAATCCGGTTGTGGAGGCGATACAGTTCGACGCGCTGAAGGTTAAGGAGCCCGAGGTTGTGTCTTACCTTCAACCGGATGGCCGGGTGAAGCTTGCGGCGGGCTGGTTGATCGACCGATGTGGCTGGAAAGGCCGTGCGATGGGCGCCGCGGCCGTGCATGAACGGCAGGCGCTGGTGCTGGTGAATCGCGGCGGAGCAAGCGGCGCGGAGGTGTTGGCGCTGGCGAAGGCGGTTCAGCGGGATGTGCTGGCGCGGTTTGGGGTGGAGTTGGAGGCTGAGCCGGTTTGTTTGTGACCGCGTAAGTGGCTTGCAACAATGAAAAAAGGCGCCGCGAGTTTCCTCCCGGCGCCTTTTTCGCATCTGCGCTTCAGTTTCAGCCGCGCTGGCTTGGCATTTTGGCTCCGGCCGCGCCTTGCGGCGCTTAACTTGGCTTGCGCGAAGTGAGCCTTCACCGAAACGCGCGTCCTCAGCTACGCTGACGACGCGCGTTTTCAGCAATCCGCATGCGCAGTGCGTTCAGCTTGATGAACCCGCCAGCGTCGGCCTGGTTGTATGCACCGCCGTCGTCGTCGAACGTGGCGATGGTCTTGTCGAACAGCGTTTCCTTCGAATCGCGCGCGACAACCGAGACGCTGCCCTTGTACAGCTTCACGCGCACCCAGCCGTTGACCTTCTCTTGCGTGTGGTCGATCAGCACCTGGATTGCGCGTCGCTCCGGGCTCCACCAGTAGCCGTTGTAAATCAGCGCGGCGTAGCGGGCCATCAGGTCGTCTTTCAGGTGGGCCACTTCGCGGTCGAGCGTAATCGACTCGATGCCACGGTGCGCCTTCAGCATGATCGTGCCGCCCGGCGTTTCATAGCAGCCGCGCGACTTCATGCCGACGTAACGGTTTTCAACCAGATCCAGACGGCCGATACCGTGCTTGCCGCCCAAACCATTCAGTTCAGCCAGCATTTCCGCTGCCGACAGACGCTTGCCGTTGATCGCGACCGGGTCGCCGTGTTCGTATTCGATGTCGAGGTACTCAGCCTGGTCGGGCGCCTGTTCCGGCGACACCGTCCAACGCCACATATCGGCTTCGGCTTCAGCCTTCGGGTCTTCCAGGTGACGGCCTTCGAACGAGATGTGCAGCAGGTTCGCGTCCATCGAATACGGCGCGCCACCTTGCTTGTGCTTCATTTCGATCGGAATGCCGGCCTTTTCGGCGTACGCGAGCAGCTTTTCGCGCGACAGCAGATCCCATTCGCGCCACGGTGCGATCACCTTGATGCCCGGTTCCAGCGCGTAGTAACCGAGTTCGAAGCGAACCTGGTCGTTGCCCTTGCCGGTTGCGCCGTGCGAGACCGCTTGCGCGCCGGTTGCGCGGGCGATTTCGATCTGACGCTTGGCGATCAGCGGACGCGCGATCGACGTACCCAGCAGGTACTCGCCTTCATAGATCGTGTTGGCGCGGAACATCGGGAACACGTAGTCGCGCACGAACTCTTCGCGCAGGTCTTCGATGAAGATGTTGTCCTGCTTGATGCCAAGTTGCAGGGCTTTCTTGCGCGCCGGTTCCAGCTCTTCGCCCTGGCCGATGTCGGCCGTAAACGTGACGACTTCGGCGTCGTAGTTGTCCTGCAACCACTTCAGGATGACGGAGGTGTCGAGGCCGCCCGAATAGGCGAGCACGACTTTCTTGATATCGCTCATGGTGAACTCGTAGCTGGAGAAAGCTGGAAAACAAGGCGCACCGGCGGTTCCGGAGCGCGGAAAACCACTATTTTGACACTAAACCGCCGCTTGCCCGCGTTTTTGGGACAGTGCGGTGGGTGAGCCGGGTCCGCTTGCAACCGTGAACAACCGGTGGACGCCGGCTCGATGCGTGGCGCTAACGTGGTTGCCTTGCCTCGTATTCAAGGCCCCGTCGCGCTTCACGCAGGTGCTGCTTAAGGTGCTGAACAGCGGCTCGCTCAGTGATTGAGCTTGCCGAGCAGCAGATATTCCATCAACGCCTTTTGCACGTGCAGACGATTTTCCGCTTCGTCCCACACGACGCTTTGCGGGCCGTCGATCACTTCCGCGCTGACTTCCTCGCCACGGTGGGCGGGCAGGCAGTGCATGAACAGGGCATCAGGATTGGCGCAGGCCATCATGTCAGCGTCCACGCACCAGTCTGCAAAGGCTTTCTTGCGTGCTTCGTTTTCGGCTTCGAAGCCCATGCTGGTCCACACGTCTGTGGTAACCAGATCGGCGCCCGCGCAGGCTTCGTTCGGATCGTCGAATTCCTGATAGAACGGTGCGCTTTCCGCCGCGACCATGGCGGGGTCGAGCTTGTAGCCTGGCGGCGTGGACAGGCGCAGCTTGAAGCCGAGAATCTGGGCGGCTTCGATCCACGTGTACAGCATGTTGTTCGCGTCACCCACCCACGCGACCGTCTTGTCGCGAATCGGACCGCGATGCTCGAAGTACGTGAAGATGTCCGCCAGCACCTGGCATGGATGATATTCGTTCGTCAGCCCGTTGATCACCGGCACGCGCGAATTCTCGGCGAAGCGCTGAAGAATGTCCTGGCCGAACGTGCGGATCATGATGATGTCGACCATGCGCGAGATCACTTGCGCTGCGTCTTCGATCGGTTCGCCGCGGCCGAGCTGCGTGTCGCGCGTGCTCATGAAGACGGCGTGGCCGCCCAGCTGGAAGATGCCGGCTTCGAACGACAGGCGCGTGCGTGTCGAGTTTTTCTCGAAGATCATCGCCAGCGTGCGGTCGTGCAGCGGGTGGTAGGTCTCGTAGTTCTTGAATTTGCGTTTCAGAATGCGCGCGCGTTCCAGCACGTACTCGTAGTCTTCCAGCGAGAAATCCTTGAACTGCAGGTAGTGGCGAATTTTCTTGGCGGTCATGAAACAAATACGGCGGTCTCACCCGGCAGGATTGCCGGACGGCGCCGCCGTCGTTTGTGGTAACTCGATGCAGCATAAAGGATTTTGTCCGGTTTGACGAGTCGGCCAAAAGGCTGGGTAAGTTGCCTGAAAGCCTTTCGCAACGCTCGAACGAGGCTTGTGTGCGCTGCGGAAAAAGGCCCGCTGCGCTATAATCTACCGGTTATCCCTAAGCCCAGCAGGCCGGTATTGAGCTTGCGGGACACGGCTCGCGCGCTCCGGAAAGTTTCCTCGCGGTGCGCCGTCATGATGAGCGCCGAGGCGGCTTGTCCGGCCGTTCGCGGTTTCTGGCGGCGCAGTTCGCCATTCAGGCGTGGTCGACGTGTTCAGGCATCCAAAGCCGCATTGCAGGCGGCTTTGCCGTCATCCCGCTGGGCAGTCACACAGGTATTCCTACATGGCCGAAGCAGCTCCAACCGAATATTTCATTCAGGGCATCACGTCGACCGGGAAAAAATTTCGGCCGAGCGACTGGTCGGAGCGGCTTGCGGGCGTGATGTCATGTTTCGGTCCCAGAGCGGGCGGCAGGGGACCGAACGCTTATCTGCAGTACTCGTTGTACGTCCGGCCCACTCTGATCGGCGACCTCAAATGCGTGATTCTCGATTCGCGCTTGCGCGACATCGAGCCGATGGCCTTCGATTTCGTCATGAACTTCGCGAAAGACAATGACCTCCTTGTGACCGAGGCGTGCGAGTTGGAGCTCGAGCACGCAACGCCGCAAGAAAAAAAGCACGTGCTGTAGCGCAAGCCAGCCAGATCGGCAAAAGTAAAAAAACCCGCAAGCAGCGGGTTTTTTTATGGCTGAGATCGAGGCCTCATTGGGCAGTTCGTCAATGACGAGCGCGAACGAGCGAGACGCGACACGTCGCGCGGAATAGCGCGGATCTGTCAGTTCCAAGCAAAAAAGCCCGCCGAGGCGAGCTTTTCCGTTGCAGCGGAAACAGGAGGTAGCCCACCGAAGCGGGCTGACCGAATTTACTGCGCTGCGGGCGCTTGCAGACCCTTGAGGGCTGCAGCGAGACGGCTCTTGTTGCGAGCTGCCTTGTTCTTGTGAACGATTTTCTTGTCGGCGATGATGTCGATGGTCTTCGACGATGCCTGGAAGATCTCGACGGCCTTAGCCTTGTCGCCGGCTTCGATTGCCTTGCGGACAGCCTTGATAGCCGTGCGGAACTTCGAGCGCAGTGCCGAGTTGTGCGAGTTAGCCTTGGCGGCCTGGCGGGCGCGCTTGCGTGCTTGTGCGGTGTTAGCCATGACGGTTCCTTATCCTGTTCCTGTTTCCAGTACCTGACCTTCAAGTGGTAGGTGCTGCTTTTAGATCGAACTCTTGGAAGCGATTGCCCAAGAGCGCAAAAAGTGTCGAAGTGAGTCGAAAAAATCGATCGGCCCACGCGAAGGCGGGCCCGTGTTCCGGTGTTTTTCGAGGCTGGCTGGCGCGCCAATACGGCTTGCGTGCCGCTTGAGCGATGCTCGCGACCGGCTTGCGCCCGCTTACTGCGGCGTGCCCGAATCTCATCCGGAAGTCATCCGAAAACCCGTCCGAAAATTGAGCGAGCTTCGAAACCGGCGATTATAGCAACAAAATCAGGCACGTGGCAACGGGGAATCGCCGATCCCGATGAGGTGCGCTGCCGCGCATCGCCCAGAATTCTGTCAGTTTCAGCGGTTCGCAAGCGTCCCGGTGCCGTCGCTACGGGCAAGCGGCGGGCGAGTGGCCGACGCTGGTGCGGCTCGCGGAGCCCGGGGCAAGCAACAAAAAACGGCCCGATCCGCTGATCCGACCGAACGTCTGCGCCACAAATCGGTCCGATTCGCGTTCCGGCTCGTCGTCCGCACCTGCGGCACCCGTATAATAAGCGCCCCATGAATCTATTCCGAGCCCTGCTGACGGTCAGCGGCTTCACGCTGCTGTCGCGCGTGACCGGACTGGCCCGCGAAACGCTGATCGCCCGTGCGTTCGGTGCCAGTCAATATACTGACGCGTTCTACGTCGCCTTCCGCATTCCGAACCTGCTGCGCCGCATTTCGGCCGAGGGTGCGTTCTCGCAGGCCTTCGTGCCGATCCTCGCCGAATTCAAGAACCAGCAAGGACACGACGCCACCAAGGCGCTTGTCGACGCCACCTCGACCGTGCTTGCCTGGGCGCTCGCGATTCTCTCGGTGATCGGCGTGGTCGGGGCGTCGGGCGTGGTGTTCATCGTCGCCTCAGGGCTCGCGCATGAAGGCCAGGCGTACGCGCTCGCCGTCACGATGACGCGCATCATGTTCCCGTACATCATTTTCATCTCGCTGACGTCGCTGGCGTCCGGCGTGCTGAATACGTACAAGAACTTTTCGCTGCCCGCATTCGCGCCGGTTCTGCTGAACGTCGCCTTTATCTTCGCGGCAGTGTTTGTCGCGCCGCGCCTGCAAACGCCGGTCTATGCGCTCGCCTGGGCCGTGATCGCCGGCGGTGTGCTGCAATTCATCGTGCAACTGCCCGGTCTGAAGAAGATCGACATGCTGCCGCGCATCGGCCTGAATCCGCTGAAGGCGCTCGCGCACCGCGGCGTGAAGCGGGTGCTGTCGAAGATGGTGCCGGCGATGTTCGCCGTGTCGGTCGCGCAGATCAGCCTGATCATCAACACCAATATTGCGTCACGCATCGGTCCGGGGGCCGTCTCCTGGATCAACTACGCTGACCGGCTGATGGAGTTTCCGACCGCGCTGCTCGGCGTCGCGCTCGGCACGATCCTGTTGCCGAGCCTGTCGAAGGCGCACGTCGATGCCGACCCGCACGAGTATTCGTCGCTGCTCGACTGGGGGTTGCGCGTCACCTTCCTGCTGGCCGCACCGAGCGCCGTCGCGCTGTTTTTCTTCGCGCAGCCGCTTACCGCGACGTTGTTTCACTATGGCAAGTTCGACGGCAACTCAGTGGTCATGGTTGGCCGTGCGCTATCGGCCTACGGCATCGGCCTGATCGGCCTGATTCTCATCAAGATCCTCGCGCCTGGTTTTTACGCGAAGCAGGACATCAAGACGCCGGTGAAGATCGGCATCGGTGTGCTGATCGTCACGCAGCTGAGCAACTACCTGTTCGTGCCGATTTTCGCGCATGCGGGCCTGACACTGAGTGTCGGGCTCGGTGCTTGTGTCAATGCGCTGTTCCTGTTCCTCGGCCTGCGCAAGCGCGGCATCTATATGCCGTCGAAGGGCTGGCTGAAGTTCTTCGTGCAGTTGCTCGGCGCCTGTCTGGTGCTGGCCGGCACGATGCATTGGCTTGCGATCAGCTTCGACTGGATCGGCATGCATAGCCGTCCTGTCGATCGCATCGTGTTGCTGGGGGCGTGCCTGGTTCTGTTCGCCGCGCTATATTTCGGTATGCTTTGGCTGATGGGCTTCAAGTACGCGTATTTCAAAAGGCGAGTGAAGTGATCACGATGACGCGAGTTCTCGACTATTTCAGCACGCTGGTTGCCGAAGATGACAGCCTGCCGCTGACCGAGGCGGCGCTCTCGCTCGCGCAGGACGCTTATCCCGATCTTGATTTGCAAGGCACGCTGGCCGAGATCGACGAGTTGGTCGTGCGTTTGCAGCGCCGCATGCCGGACGATGCCGACATCAGGCAGAAGGTCGGCATTCTGAACCGGTTCTTCTTCCGTGAGCTGGGTTTCGCCAGCAACCTCAACGATTACTACGACCCCGACAACAGCCATCTGAACGCGGTGCTCAAGCGGCGCCGCGGCATTCCGATTTCGCTGGCGGTGCTGTATCTGGAGATGGCCGAGCAGATCGGCATTCCGGCGCGCGGCGTGTCGTTTCCCGGTCACTTCCTGTTGCGCGTCACAACGCCGGATGGCGACGTGATGCTTGATCCGACCAACGGGCATTCGCTGTCCGAATCGCAGATGGTGGACATGCTGGAGCCGTATGTGGCGTCGGCGGGCGAGTCGGTGAGCAGGGCGCTGCGCATGTTGCTGCAACCGGCCACGCGCCGCGAGATCATCGCTCGCATGCTGCGCAATCTGAAGTCCACTTATCTTCAGACGGAACGCTGGCAGCGTCTGTTGGCGGTGCAGCAGCGTCTCGTGATCCTGTTGCCGGACAGTATCGAGGAAGTGCGCGATCGCGGTTTCGCCTATGCACGGCTCGATTACCTGCGCCCGGCGCTCGAGGATCTCGAACGCTATCTCGGCGACCGGCCGGATGCGGAGGATGCGACGGTGGTGGAGTCGCAGTTGCATGAACTGCGTCAACGCACCCAGTACGACGACCGCGACTAATATCGCTTCCAGTCTGCCGTTCAAAACAGAACGCCTGCACATGACTCATGCGCAGGCGTTTTTCATTGGCGCGGCCGCGCAACGCGGCGCGCTGGATACATCGTCACTTCGGCTGCATCCGGATCGCGCCATCCAGACGAATCACTTCGCCGTTGAGCATCGGATTGTCGAAGATCTGCTTGGCCAGCATCGCGTACTCTGCCGGTTTGCCGAGGCGCGGCGGGAACGGCACCATTGCACCGAGCGCGTCCTGCACTTCCTGCGGCATGCCGAGCAGCATCGGCGTTTCGAAAATACCCGGTGCAATCGTCATCACACGGATCGCGTTGCGCGACAGATCGCGTGCGATCGGCAGCGTCATACCGACCACGCCGCTCTTGGACGCAG
Source organism: Paraburkholderia sediminicola (assembly GCF_046027825.1). Taxonomy (GTDB): domain Bacteria; phylum Pseudomonadota; class Gammaproteobacteria; order Burkholderiales; family Burkholderiaceae; genus Paraburkholderia; species Paraburkholderia sediminicola_D. The sequence goes on along the minus strand of NZ_JAQQDU010000011.1, from coordinate 62,564 downwards.
CATAAGCGGCCTGGCCGATCTGGCCGTCAAACGCCGCCACCGATGCCGTGTTGATGATCACGCCACGCTCGCCATTCGCATTCGGTTCGTTCTTCGACATCGCCGCGGCAGCGAGCCGGATCATGTTGAAGGTGCCGATCAGATTGATGGAGATGGTGCGCGCGAACGACTCGAGTGGATGCGGGCCATCCTTGCCGACGGTCTTGATGGCGGGCGCCACGCCCGCGCAATTGATGAGGCCGCGCAGCGTGCCGAGCTTCGTGGCGGCTTCGACGGCTTGCGTGGCGTCGTCTTCGCGGCTCACGTCGCATTTGACGAACACGCCGCCGAGTTCCTTCGCGAGCGCCTCACCGCCATCCTGATTCAGGTCGGCGAGCACCACCTTGCCGCCGTTTTCGACGAACAGGCGCGCTGTGGCCGCGCCGAGTCCCGATGCACCGCCGGTGATCAGGAATACGTTGTCACGAATCTCCATGTCTTCTCCTTTGCTTCAGTTCAGTAATGTCTCGAGTCTCGATCGAATATTTTTTCGATAAACGATTGTAACGGCTATGCTGCAATGCGGAAAGCGAAGTGGGCATTGGCCGCCTGCGGCCCCTGCCGGCGCCCCATAGCGCCGCCAAATTGCTATGGATGGCTAATTAATGCTGGGCCTGGCGGACAACGGAGATCGTGGGAGCGCACAAGCCACGCCACGCGGCGCACAATGAAAAAACCCGCCGGAATGGGCGGGTTTTTTTGACCGACAAACGCAGAGGCAAGATTACTTCAACGCATCGAACGCGCGGTTGCGAATTTCGTCGACCGTGCCGAGGCCCAGAATGCGGCGATACTGCGGCGCCGTCAGCGAAGTCGACGGGTCACCGTTTTGCGCCCAGTTGTTGTAGTACTCGATCAGCGGCTTGGTTTGCGCAACGTACACGTCGAGGCGCTTCTTGACCGTTTCTTCCTTGTCGTCGTCGCGCTGGATCAGCGGTTCGCCCGTCACGTCGTCGATACCGTCAACCTTCGGCGGGTTGAACTTGACGTGGTACGTACGGCCCGACGCTGCGTGCGAGCGGCGGCCGCTCATGCGCACGATGATCTCGTCGAACGGCACGTCGATTTCCAGCACGTAATCGATCGCGACACCCGCCTGCTTCATGGCTTCAGCTTGCGGAATGGTGCGCGGAAAGCCGTCGAACAGGTAACCGTTCGCGCAATCCGGCTGCTGCAGGCGTTCTTTCACCAGGTTGATGATCAGCTCGTCCGTGACCAGTTCACCGGCATCCATGAAGCGCTTGGCTTCAAGGCCGAGCGGCGTGCCAGCCTTAACGGCCGCGCGCAGCATGTCACCGGTGGAAATTTGCGGAATGCCGAACTTTTCCTTGATGAAGGTGGCTTGAGTGCCCTTACCCGCGCCGGGCGCACCCAAAAGGATCAAACGCATGTGATATCTCCAGATCTATGTGAATTCTTTGGTGGCGCTGCAGCCATCCCACGATGCGTCGAGGGACCCGCGTCGGTTGCCGTTTCAAGTCTCGCGCAGCACGTCGAAAACGACGGCGCTGCAAGACAACAACGGCGCGACCGGGGCAAACCCTGACGCTCGCTCCTAATGGGAGGCGCGCACATCCATCCGATTATGCCATGGGTTTTTACGCTCAAGCCCTGAATAAAGCCTGTACGCGCGCGAGATCGGCGGGCGTGTCGACACCGGGCAGCGGCGCATTCAGCGTGACGAGCACCGCGATTCGCTCGCCGTGCCACATCGCGCGCAGTTGTTCGAGCGCTTCGACCTGCTCGATCGGTGAGATCGCGAGACTCGGATAGCTGCGCAGAAATTGGGCGCGATACGCGTACAGGCCGATATGCCGGTGGACGACGGCGGGGGCCGGCGGCGTGGGCATCGACGCCACGTTGGGCCAATGCGGCTGATACGCGTCGCGTGCCCACGGAATCGGCGCGCGCGAGAAGTACAGCGCGACGCCGCGCGCGTCGAGCACGACCTTGACGACGTTCGGATTGAAAATTTCCGCGGGATCGGTGATCGGATGCGCGGCGGTGGCAATTGCGCACCCATGGCTCGAAGCCAGGTGCGACGCCACGCCGCACACGAGCGCCGGGTCGATCAGCGGCTCGTCGCCCTGAACGTTCACCACGATCGTGTCGTCGCTCCAGCCGAACTGCGCCGCCACTTCCGCGAGACGGTCGGTGCCCGACGGATGATCGGCGCGCGTCAGCACGGCGTCGAAGCCGTGCTCGCGTGCCACATCCAGCACCGCTTGCGCGTCCGACGCGATCAGCACCTGCTGCGCGCCCGATTCGCGCGCGCGTTCGGCGACCCGTACCACCATCGGCTTGCCGCCGATGTCGGCGAGCGGCTTGTTGGGCAGACGCGTCGAGGCGAGCCGGGCCGGCACGACGGCGATGAACGGGGGAGTGGTGGCGTTAGCGTTGGTCATCGGAAGGACGGGCGGCGATGAAACCGGAAGAAAGCGCTCGCAAGTGCACGGCGGGCGTTGACGGGAAAGACAGCAAATGCGGATGGCAAATGCGGATCAGACACGCGAGGGGCGCGCAGAACGCACCCCTCGTCGGGCAAAGCTGCTTCAGGCGACCGAGCCCGGATTCAGATCGACCGGCGTGCCTTCCACGGTCTGCCGCGCTTCGTCGACCAGCATCACGGGAATGCCGTCGCGGATCGGATAGGCAAGCTTGTCCGCGTTGCAGATCAGTTCCTGTGCAGCACGGTCGTAGCTGAGCGGGCCCTTGCAGATCGGGCAGACGAGAATTTCAAGCAGGCGAGCGTCCACGGACTTTCTCCACAACTAATGCAATGAGGCGATGATCGAGCGCGGCTTCGACAGGGACTACCCAGATGCGCGCGTCGTGCCAGGACCCTAATTTTACCGCATCCTTTTCGGTTATCAGGATGGCGTCCGCATCGACGTCCGCAAAAGGATTGCGCTCGAACGCGTAGTGATCCGGCAAGGCGCGAGTGGCGGGCGTGAGACCGGCCGCGCGCAGCGTCGCGAAAAAACGCTCCGGTGCGCCGATGCCGGCCGCAGCCAGCACGCGATCGCCGCTGAATTGCGCCAGCGGGCGGCGCAGACCGGGGTTGTCGAGATGCCAGGCGTCGGCGGGCGCGAGTTGCAGCGCGAAGGTGTTCGGCCACGGAGGCAGCGAGCGGGCGTACGGGTCGTTGATCAGCGTCGCGTCGCGGCGGCGCGACAGCGGCTCGCGCAGCGGGCCGGCCGGCAGCAGAAAACCATTGCCGCCGAGCCGGTGGTCGAAGACCACGAGTTCGGCGTCGCGGGCGAGGCGGTAGTGCTGCAAGCCGTCGTCGCTGACGATCACATCGACGTCGCGATGCGCGGCGCACAGCGCCTGCGCGGCCGCGACGCGATCCGGGCAGACCCACACTGGTGCGCCGGTGCGGCGTGCGATCAGCAGCGGTTCGTCGCCGCCGACGCCCGCTGCCGACGTCGAGAAAACCGGCGTCGGTCCCTTGACGCGCGCGCCATAACCACGCGAGACGACGCCGGGCTTAAAGCCGGCGGCGCGCAAGGCTTCGACGAGCGCGATGACGGTCGGCGTCTTGCCGGTGCCGCCGACGGTCACGTTGCCGACCACCACCACCGGCACGCCAATGCGCACGGATTTCAGCCAGCCGAACGAGAAAGCGACGCGGCGCGCGGCGGCAATCGCGCCGAACGCACACGCGAAGGGCGTGAGCGCCCACGCAAACGGGCCACGCTGCTGCCACTCGCGGGCGAGGCGTGCTTCGAGACGGTTGTTCAGTTCGCTCATCGGCAAGCCGTAAGGACGGGCGGCGGGGGCCGGGACGGCGGCGTGGAAGCGCCAGGTGCAATACGCGGTGCGGGCATCAACGCGGTTCTCCGGACAATCGAAAGGTGAAGCGAAAAGGTGACGCGGCGGCTGCATCCGATGCGCTTGCGCAGTGTGCCGCCATTGTGTCGTCATGGCGAGCGTTGCGCGGCGTTCGGTATGCCGTCGAACCCGCCACTCTAGCGCGCGGGCGTCCCGCCCGGCAAGTCGCGCGCCCCGCACGGCGCGGTGCGGCAGCGCTTCCAACGATTCCCACAGCTTGTGGATAACTTTGTGGAGAACCTGCCAGTCGATGGGCTGAAAGGGCCGCGCGGAGCCCTCCGTATCGGCAATCGTTCTCTTTAACGAGATATAAACAGCATATAAATCAATGACATGCTTCCAATTCGCGCGGCTTGGCGAGGAGGTCTGGCGGCATTCGTCTAAAGGGTCCCGACATGTGGACACTTTTAACAATTCGCCCGTTGCGCTGGACGCCGATGGCCACTCGGTCTATCGTCTGTCCGGCCAGTCACCGATATTCCTCGCATGAATCCCGAAAGCCCCTTTTCCTCGTCGGCCACGCCCGGCGGTGAAGTTGTTGTCCCCGTTTCCGCGCTCAACCGTGCGATTGGCACGATGCTTGAACGCTCGTTTCCGCTCGTCTGGGTGGCCGGGGAAGTGTCGAACTTCACGCGTGCCGCGAGCGGCCATTGGTATTTCTCGATCAAGGACGCGCAGGCGCAGATGCGCTGCGTGATGTTCCGCGGTCGCGCGCAGTACGCCGAATTCACGCCGCGCGAAGGCGATCGCATCGAAGTGCGCGCGCTGGTGACGATGTACGAACCGCGCGGCGAGCTGCAACTGAATGTTGAAGCGGTGCGCCGCACGGGGCAGGGGCGTCTTTACGAAGCCTTTCTCAAGCTGAAGGCGCAACTCGAAGCCGAGGGTCTCTTTGCTGCCGAGCGCAAACGTGCGTTACCGGCCCACCCGCGTGCGATCGGCATCGTGACATCGCTCCAGGCCGCTGCATTGCGTGACGTCTTGACCACCTTGTCGCGGCGCGCGCCGCACATTCCGGTCATCGTCTATCCGGCGCCGGTGCAGGGCGTGGGTGTCAGCGCGAAGCTGGCGGCGATGGTCGATGCGGCCAACGCGCGGCGCGAGGTCGATGTGCTGATCGTGTGCCGCGGCGGCGGCTCGATTGAAGACTTGTGGGCGTTCAACGAAGAAGTTCTGGCGCGCGCGATTGCCGAAAGCGCGGTACCGGTGGTGAGCGGCGTGGGTCACGAAACCGATTTCACGATCGCTGATTTCGCCGCCGACGTGCGCGCACCGACGCCCAGCGGCGCCGCCGAACTCGTCAGCCCACAGCGCGTGCTGTTGTTGCGCGAGCTCGATCATCGGCATGCGACGCTCGCACGCGGTTTCGGCCGCATGATGGAGCGGCGTGCCCAACAACTCGACTGGCTCGCGCGCCGGCTCGTGTCACCGGCTGAGCGGCTTGCGCGGCAGCGCACGCATCTGCAGCAATTGAGCGTGCGGCTGGCGTCGGCCGGCGCGCGTCCGGTGCGTGACGCCCGAGCGCGGTTTTCTCTGTTGCAGATGCGCTGGCAGCACTGGCGCCCTGATCTCGCCACGCATCAGGCGAAGCTCGGCAATCTCTCGGAGCGTCTGGACGCTGCATTGTTACGCCAGCATGAACGTCAGTCTGCGCGGATCGGCACGCTGGCCGCTCGGCTCGAGGTGCTGAGTCCGCAGCGTACGCTGGAGCGTGGTTATGCTGCCGTGCTCGATGCGCAGAGCGGTCGTGCGGTGCGTTCGCCGTCGTCGCTGAAACCGGGGCGGCGCCTCACGGTGCATCTTGCTGAAGGGGCTGCGGACATTGCCCTCGCCGATGTGCAACCGCGTCTGACCGACGGTTTCTGACACTTCGCCGACAGCACGAAAAGGCGGTTTTTTGACCTCCGCATGGGGCAGGCACAACTCATGCGGATGCACTAATTACGCTATGTGTGCGGCATGTTTGCCGATGCCGGGCATAAAGTCCGTTGGTTTGCGGGGTTATTCCAACTCGCCTACAATCCAGTGCTCTACAGCGTTATCCGCAGACTCCCCCACAACAGATACAGACAGAAGGAAAGCACCATGGAACATACGCTCCCGCCGCTGCCGTTTGCAAAAAACGCACTCGTTCCGAACATGTCGGAAGAGACGCTCGAGTATCACTACGGCAAGCACCACCAGACCTATGTGACCAACCTGAACAATCTGATCAAGGGCACGGAGTTCGAGAACCTGACGCTCGAAGAGATCGTCAAGAAGGCATCGGGTGGTGTTTTCAATAACGCTGCTCAAGTGTGGAACCACACGTTCTTCTGGAACAGCCTGTCGCCGCAAGGTGGCGGTGCACCGACCGGCGCACTGGCTGACGCAATCAACGCCAAGTGGGGTTCGTTCGAGAAGTTCAAGGAAGAATTTGCCAAGACCGCAGTCGGCACGTTCGGCTCGGGCTGGGCATGGCTGGTGAAGAAGGCTGACGGTTCGCTCGACCTGGTGTCGACGAGCAACGCTGCTACGCCGCTGACCACGGACGCGAAGGCACTGCTGACGATCGACGTGTGGGAACACGCGTACTACATCGACTACCGCAATGCGCGTCCGAAGTTCGTTGAAGCGTACTGGAACATCGTCAACTGGGAATTCGCGTCGAAGAACTTCGCGTGAGATTGCCGGTTGCAGCGTGACAACCTGGCTTGGGAAGTGCAATAAGGTTTGCAAAAACCGAGCGGGTTGCCGCAGTCGAAGCAGTAGTGAAAAAAAGCCCTCCTGTGCGAGGGCTTTTTTGTTTCTTGCGTTCCTATCGTTATTTACTGGCAGGCTTTCCCGTGATCGGCGTGGAAACCTTTTGCCTTTGCATCCGCTTCAGTCATGTATGCACCATTCTTCGTCTTGCCGTAGTACTTGTCTGTCGGGCAATGGTAGACCTTGGTGCTCGTGTTGACCCAGACCTGGCCGGGGCCGCCACCGGCTGCCGCCGGTTTCGCGCTGCTCGCGGCGGCCGGAGCGACAGCAGGGGCTGCGCCTGCGGGAGCGCTGGCAGCCCCCGCTGCAGCGCCCGTTGCGCCGTACCAGGTCTTGACACCCTTATGACCCGCGCACGCGCCCTTTTTCGAAGCGCCTGAATAGGACGTGCCGTCCTTGCAGAGGGCGGTTGATCCGGCCGGCGCGCTGGCCGGGACCTGCGCATAGGCCGCCGTTGCAGCGAGCAATCCGGTCGCCACTGCCATGGTAAGAAACGGTATTTTCATCGCTGATCCTGTAGGTGTGAGACGAGGTGGAGTCGATCAGTGTCGCGCGCCCGCACGGCACTGCTTGATATAACGCGACGTCCTCGCGTTCCGCTGACAGGGTCAGGTCTGCAAGATTGTCAATCTTCGCAAAATAAAACCGGCGGTTGCGATTCAGCCGCCGACTTCCTGCTACCCGGCGACACGTGCCGCTGTCCGGCTCGTGTGGTTGACTGGCAGCCGCCAACCCGCCTGGCGGTGTGAGCGTCTGGCTACCCTTTCAAGCATCGTTCTATATAACCGATCAATTCGTTCTATATTCCGCGTTGGAATATAGAATCTGTCATCGCGATAATCCCTCCATTATCTTGACGCTGAAATGCCGAGGATGCGATGTCGACTCCGCTAGAACCCCATGTTTTAACCGGAAGGCACCCGGTGGAATTCAACACCCTGGCTTGGGTGCGAAGCCATGCGCCGGGCGTTGCCCTATGCATGGCCGTCACGCTGGCTGCTTTCGGGTTGCAATGGGTCGAGCAACAGATGTTTGGGCGCGCGTGGCTGGAAGCACTGGTCCTCGCCATTCTCGTCGGAACGGCTGTGCGAAGTGTCTGGAAGCCGGCCGCTCACTGGCACGCCGGGATCAACTTCAGCGCCAAGACGCTGCTTGAAATTGCCGTGGTCCTGCTGGGCGCCTCGCTCAGCACCCAGACACTCAAAGCCGCTGGGCTGGGACTGCTGGCAGGTATCGTGGTTGTGGTCGGCGTGGTCATCGTGGTCAGTTACGGTATTGGGCGCGTCCTTGGTTTGCATCACCGGATGGCCTTGCTGGTCGCATGCGGCAACTCGATTTGCGGCAACTCGGCGATCGCCGCCGTGGCTCCCGTGATTCGGGCGCATAGCGATGACGTGGCCGCGTCGATTGCCTTTACCGCCGTGCTCGGCGTGATCGTCGTGCTCGGACTGCCGCTGCTGGTTCCCGTGCTGCACCTGAGCAACCTGCAATACGGGGTACTGGCCGGAATGACGGTCTATGCGGTGCCGCAGGTGCTGGCTGCAACGGTCCCTGTTTCGGCGGTTAGCGCCAATCTCGGCACGCTGGTCAAACTGGTCCGTGTGCTGATGCTCGGTCCCGTGATCCTTGTCCTGTCAATCGCTTCGCGTCGCGGTGCCGGTGCTGCTGCGATGCCCGGTGCGTCGAAGGGACCGCGTCTTGCCTGGCATAAACTCTTGCCCTGGTTCATTATTGGCTTCCTGGCGCTGGTTGCCCTTCGTTCGGCCAACCTCGTTCCGACGGAAGCGTTGCCGCCCATCAGCAGCACGGCGAACATATTGACGATTATTTCGATGGCGGCACTCGGTTTGGGCGTCGATGTGCGAATGGTCGCCAAAGCCGGCCCCCGCGTGACACTCGCGGTGGTGCTGTCGATCGTCGCGCTCGCGCTCATCAGTCTCGTGCTGATCCACGTGCTGGGCATGGCGTAAAAAAGGCTTAAGGTCCACTGAGAAACATGACGCTCGATCAACTTCGTATCTTTGTTGCAGTGGCGGAGCAAGAGCATGTGACGCGTGCGGCCGACGTACTGGCGCTTTCGCAATCGGCGGTGAGCAGTTCAATCGCCGCTCTCGAAGCGCAGTACGACATCAAACTGTTCCACCGAATTCGCCGGAATATTGTGCTGACTGACGCCGGTCAGCAGTTTCTCAGCGAAGCGCGCGCGGTGCTCGCCCGTGCCTCGTCGGCCGGGAACATGCTGGCCGATCTGGCCGGATTGCGGCGCGGTGCACTATCGCTCGCGGCAAGTCAGACGGTAGCCAACTACTGGATACCGAAGGTGATGCAGCGCTTCCACGTGGCCTACCCGGGCGTTTCGCTCAAGCTGTCGATCACGAATACCGGGCAGGTCGTCCGCCAGGTCGCCGAGGGCGCCGTCGATCTAGGTTTCGTGGAAGATCAGGTGGACGCCGACGGTCTCGAGGTGCGCGCGGTTGCCCAGGATGAACTGGTGCTAGTGGTCGCCCCCAGCCATCCTTGGGCGGCTCACGATTCGACGGCTGCCGACACGATTGACTTGCGCGATAGCGCCTGGGTGTTGCGTGAACAGGAATCGGGTACGCGCGGGATCTTCGAAAAGATGGTGCGAAGCTTAGGGGGCGATCCCTCCGGGTTCGAGATCGCGCTGGAGCTTCCGTCGAACGAAGCGGTACGCGCCGCGGTCGAGGCCGGCGCTGGCGCGACCGTGATGTCCCGTCTGGTCGCGGCTTCCTCACTCAATGCCGGGACGCTGACAGCACTCCGGTGGCCTCTGCCGTCGCGCGATTTCCTGATGCTGCGTCATCAACAACGCTATGTGACGGAGGCGATGCGCGTGTTCTTCGAGATGGCGTCGGAATGGGGCAGCGTTGAAGTGCCAGCAACGACGGCGAATCAAGACGGCTGAACTGATTGCTGCAATGAAGTCTGGAAACGATAGGAATGCAGAAAGCCCTCCTTCGCGAGGGCTTTCTGCATTCCAGCGTCGTAGGTGTGCGTCGCATGAATCATCAGCTACGCGGATACATCAAATCTGAATTCACGATTTCTGTTATCGAATGGATATCCTTAGACTTGGCAACGTTCATCAGGCTGCTGCCATGTCGATTGAATCACTCGTGCGCCCGCATTTGCGCGACTTCGACAGTTCGAACAACAACAAGGAGAGACAGACATGACTAACCAGAATGCGCGCCGCAGTGCGTTGAAGACGTTTGGCCTCGCTGCCGGTACGGCGCTTCTGAGCGCCACCGGGCAGTCGCAAGCGATCGCAGCCGACGCCGCCTCGTTGCTACCTGGAGGGGCAGGCAATCTGGCCGAGTTGACGCAACGATTGGCCGCCGCCCCAAGGCGCCGTGACTTCAAAACGGTACCCATGATTCTCGAGCGTCCTGACCAATGGGATCATGAGGCGCTCTCCGCCGTCATTGGGTATCGAGGTAACCCGAAACAGGTTTGGGACAACACCGACCTTGGCGGGCCGTGGCTGAACCTCATGCGCAATGCCCTGAATGCGCAGATCTGGTCGTTCAGGCATCCCGACTTCCTCGTGGTGTCAGCAACGCATGGGTCGGCCCATTTGGCCTTGTTCGACCAGGCAGCGTGGGACAAATACGGTCTCGCGAAAATGAGCGGCGACAAGTTTGCGGCCAATACCTTGCTCGACAGCAAGCCGGCCGAAGCGATAGGTAACGGCGATCATGAAAGCGCCGAAGGCGCCTTCTCGTCCCACGACAACAGCATTCCTGCCCTGTTGAAAAGAGGTGCTGTTTTTCTGTCGTGTCACAACGCCATCTGGGAACTGGCGGAGAGACTGATCGCCGCCAATGCGAATCCGGACAAGTTGCCGCTGGACGCGCTTGCCGCCGATCTGACCAACCATGTCATCCCGAGTGCGATCGTCACGCCCGGCGCGGTGGCGACCCTGGTCGAACTCCAACACGTCGGCTTTCACTACGCCAGTTAAGGATCAGTCATGGCACTCACTTGCGCTCACAACCCGTTGCATCGGGCTCGACGATTCTTGCGACTTGCTCTTGCGGTCTCACTGTGTTGCTCGGCTGGGATCGCGTGCGCGTCACCCGCTTCGACGCAGGCCGACGTTTTTCCGCCGTGGCAGCATGGAGAAAATAACGACGCGATTGATCGGGGACTCGAATTCACCGTCCCGCAGGTCGACGTGCTGGCCGATTTCCACGGCAACCTGTCAGCGCCCAAGCTTGTGCTGTTCGTGGGGGGGAACTACTTCTTCGCGATGGCCCCGCTTGTTGCGCAATTCGAGAAAGAGAACCCTGAGTATCGCGGGCGGATTTTCTGGGAAACCATTCCCCCCGGTTTGCTGGTCAAGCAGATGAAGGCCGGCGGCACGATCACGGTTGGCAACATGACATGGACGGTCAAGCCTGACGCTTATTTCGCAGGATTGGCGAAGGTCAAGGATCTCATTGCGGACGGCACGCTAACCGGCCCCGCTGTTCCCTACGTGACGAATCAACTGACGATCATGGTTCGTCGCGACAACCCTCAGCACGTCATGTCGCTCAAAGATCTGGCGAGGCCCGAGTTGCGGCTCGCCATGCCCAATCCGGAGTTTGAAGGCGTGACACGGCAGATCAAGGCATCGCTCGTGAAAGCCGGCGGCGACGCGCTCGCCAAGACCGTCTACGAGGATAAGGTGCGGGACGGATCGACCGTGCTGACGCAGATACATCATCGGCAAACCGCACTTTTTCTGATGCAGGATCGGGCCGACGCGGGTGTGCTCTGGAAATCCGAAGCCTTGTTCCAGGAGCAGATCGGGCATCCTCTTACTCATGTCGACATTCCCGACGCTGAAAACACCACCGCGATCTACGCCGGCGCGATGGTCAACGGCGCACCGCACCCGCAAGCGGCTCGCAAGTGGCTCAGCTTTATTCACTCGCCCGCCGCGTTTCAGATTTTCCAGCGATACGGCTTCGGCAAGTACGAACCGGCGCAGACTACGCCTTCAGCAGTTCAATGATGCGCTGTTGCGATTCGACGAGAACAGTCGAACGCTAGCTGGATACCGGTGCCCGAGCGGGTGACAACCCGCCATAATTTGAAGGAGACGACGTGGACGATTCGGTCGAGATAGTGCGGCGCAGATACCTCACCACGTATCTGGCCATAGCGGGCACGGTGTTGGCGATGTCCAGTGCCCACGCGGATGACCTGAGTACCGGACAAACCATCGCGATGCAGGGCACGGCGAAGGGTGTCGCCGCATGTATCAGTTGCCATGGCGCGAAGGGCGAAGGCAACGCGGCAGCAGGTTTCCCCCGCCTTGCTGGCGTGAGTGCATCCTATTTGTCGGCCCAATTAACGGCATTCGCGGACGGGACGCGGCAGAACCCGATCATGCAACCGATGGCGAAATTGTTGTCCGCACACGAGCGTGATGCTGTTGCGCAGTACTTCGCCGGGCTGCAGCCGCCGCCGGGCATCAAAGCGAGTGACAACGAGTCAGCCAAGCCTTCGGACGTAGGCGCATGGATCGCCACGCGCGGGCGCTGGAACGAGGGCCTGCCTGCCTGTGTGCAATGCCACGGACCAGGCGGAATCGGTGTAGGCGCCACGTTCCCGCCACTGGCCGGTCAGCCGGCCTCTTATATCGCGAGCCAATTGCATAGCTGGAAGAGCGGCACCCGGCCGCCTGGGCCCATGGCGTTGATGGCAGCCGTCGCGGGCAAGCTCTCAGACACGGATATCACGGCTGTCGCCGCCTACTACGGCGGCACGGGAGCATCGGCTGACGAGTCGTCTGCGAACGGGAGCAAGCAATGATCGATCGAACCTGGTTGTACCGCGGCGTGCTCACTGGCGTGTTGAGTGCGGTTGCCGGCGCGTGCCTGGCTGCCAACGGCGACATGCCGGCGGTGCCCGCCTCTTCTGCGCAGGCCCCGGCGTCGTCACCGGAAAAGCCGTTCGCGCCCCCGGCAGAGTCGAGCATACCGACGGACGGTTTCGGCAAATCGGTCAAACTGGGCGAGCAAATCTTTACGCATACCCAAACGTTCGCCGGGAAGTACGTCGGCAACACCCTGAACTGTGCCAGCTGTCACCTTGATGCAGGTCGCAAGGCGAATTCGAGTCCGCTGTGGGGTGCATATCCTTTGTATCCGGCCTATCGGAGCAAGAACGGACATGTGAACTCATTCGCCGAGCGGCTCCAGGGATGCTTCATGTACAGCATGAACGGCAAGGCCCCGCCGCTCGGTGACCCGGTGCTCGTGGCATTGGAGTCGTACGCTTACTGGCTCGCGAAAGGTGCGCCGATCGGCGAAAAGCTGCCGGGGCAAGGCTATCCCAAACTTCCCGCGCCCGCGCAAAAGGCGGACTACGCGAGAGGGGGCGCCGTCTATGCCCAGCACTGTGCGCTATGTCACGGTGCCGATGGGCAGGGACAGTCGAGCGGGGGACAAGCCGTCTTCCCGCCGCTGTGGGGAGCGCATTCGTTCAATTGGGGGGCCGGAATGGGTGACATTCAGAATGCAGCCGGTTTCATCAAGGCGAATATGCCGTTGGGCCTGGCTGGCACGCTGACGGACCAGCAAGCGTGGGACGTGGCGACGTTTATGGATAGCCATGAACGTCCACAGGATCCTCGCTTTGCGACTTCCGTTGAAGCGACGCGAGCAAAGTTCCATGACTCGCCGTACTCGATGTACGGTCAGACCGTGAATGGACAGGTTTTGGGCGCGCCCGGGTCCCGATGACGTCATGCGTTTCCGCGAGCCGGGCCATGCCTCGCTCGCGGCAGCGGCGTCGCATTTGCGCGTCAAATCTTTCTCAATCCCGGCCCAATGTTACTTGCGGGTTACTGAATATTTCTTTCTGCTGGAAAGCTTCGTCGGCGTTCCGCATTCCGGGTACGGTCTTACCGAAAGCATCGGGTCTCGCCATCGAAAGATTCACCATCGTCATTATTCTCATCTGAACACGGCATGCACCGCGCTGGCTATAAGCAGGGTGCCTGCCATGCTCGCCAAAACCTCGCTTACAACCTCGCACTCAGCAAAGCGTCCACGGTGTTTCGCCGCCGGACTTGAAGCGTGTAACCACATCACCTTAAGTTCCACTGGGTGAGTCCTGGTAAACATCGGTAAGGACTGGCTCGCTATTGTTCGCTAGCGTTCGTCCCCCTCGCGCAGCCGATATTTCGCCTCGCGCGATGACATCACCAGCAGGTGATGCGGACCACGGTCCGGGCCCGAGCGTCTTCGATGAAATAAATAGCAGGCCACCCGCGGGGCACGATGGATACCACTCAGCTTCTGGAACGCGCGACCGCGCACCATCTCGCGGGCGAGTTCAGCCACGCCCGCGAGTTGTACGAACGTGCGCTCGCGCTCGCGCCCGACGACGCGAACGTGATGTTCCGCCTTGGCGTGCTCGACATGCAAGGGGGAGCGTACGATGCCGCGCTCGGCTGGCTCGACCGGGCGCTGAGCCGCGCGCCTGAGAACGCTCGCTACCACTTCGTGCGCGGGCAAGTGTTTGCCGCTGCCCAGCGGTTTGTCGACGCGATCGATGCCTATCTGCAAGCACTGTCATTCGACGCCAATTCCACCGACACGTTGTTCGCATTGGCCGCGGCGTTGCAATCGGTCGGCGAATCCGCTGCTGCGATCGAGACTTATACGTCGCTGCTCGCGCTTGAACCGGCCCACGTCGAGGCACTGAATAACCTGGGCAACTGCTACCGGCAGCAGGGCGACATGCAGGGGGCGGAAGCCGCGTACCGCCGCGCGATCGCAGCGCAACCCGGCGACGCCAACGCGTTGACGAATCTCGGCACGCTGCTCGAGGCAGCCGGCCGCCTGGACGAAGCCGTGACCTTGCTCGAAGCAGCGGTGCGCGTCGCGCCCGATTCGCCGTGCGGCCTGTTGAATCTTGGCGTCGCGCTCCACCGGCGCGGCGAATTCGAACCGGGCGCTGCGCTGCTGACACGCGCCCTTGAGTTGGACCCTTCGTTCCCCGAAGCCGCGTACAACCTCGCCAATGCGCTGCATACGCTCGGCAGGCGGCGCGAAGCGGTGAGCTACTATCAGCGGGCGATCGAGCAGACGCCGACACACGCCGACGCATACAACAATCTGGGTATCGTCTATCAGGAATCGGGATCGCGCGAGGACGCCGCGCAGGCGTTCAGCACTGCGATCCGCCTGCGCCCGGGTTTCGTTGCCGCGCTCAACAATGCCGCTACCCTGATGCGCACGCTCGGCCGCATCGCCGAGGCTGAATCTCATCTGCGCGAGGCGCTCGCTGTTGATCCGCATCACTCGGTTACGCACAACAATCTCGGCAATGTGCTGAAAGACCAAGGGCGCCTCGAAGACGGTATCGACGCCTATCGCCACGCCCTCACTTGCGATCCGGGGAACGTCGTCGCGCACAGCAACCTGGCGTATGCGCTGACCTTTCAGGCGGAGCAACCCCAGCCGCTGCTGGACGAATGCCGTCGTTGGTCGGCGCGGCATGAGGCACCTTATCGTGGCACCCATGAGCCGCATTCGAACGACGCGACACCCTCCCGCCGTTTGCGCATCGGCTACGTGTCGCCGGACTTTCGGGAACACTGCCAGACGCTGTTCACGCTGCCGCTGCTGTCGCATCACGATCATGAACAGTTCGAAGTCTTCTGTTATGCGAGCGTCACCCGGCCGGACAGTCTGACGCAGCGCGTAGCCGGTCATGCCGATGTGTGGCGCGACGTGCGTGAACTCAACGACGAGCGGCTGGCGCAGATGATCCGCGACGACCGCATCGACATTCTCATCGACCTGACCATGCACATGGCGGATGGCCGTCCGCTGCTGTTCGCGCGCAAGCCCGCGCCGGTGCAGATCGCATGGCTGGCCTATCCGGGGACGACCGGCATCGACGCGATCGATTACCGGCTGACCGACCCATGGCTCGACCCGGCCGGTACCGACGCGCAGTACAGCGAACGGTCGATTCGCCTGCCGGACTCATTCTGGTGTTATGACCCGTTGACCGATACACCTGCGGTCAACGCGTTACCCGCGCTGTCGAACGGACATCCGACCTTCGGCTGCCTGAACAACCCGTGCAAGCTGAGCGACGCGACGTTCAGAATGTGGGGCGGCGTGATGCGCGAGGTGGCGGACGCCCGGCTCCTGCTGATGGCGCCGGAAGGCGCCGCTCGTGCGAGTCTGCTCGGGCGGCTCGGGCAACAGGGGATCGGCGAGGAGCGGGTCTCCTTTACCTCGTTCCGGCCGCGCGCGGACTATCTGGCCACGTATCACCAGATCGATGCCGGGCTCGATACGTTTCCGTACAACGGCCATACGACGAGTCTCGACTCGTACTGGATGGGCGTGCCGGTCATCACACGAGTCGGTGACACATCGGTGGGGCGCGCGGGGCTGAGCCAGTTGGAGAACCTGGGTCTGCGCGAACTCGCGGCGGACAGCGACGCACAGCTTGTCGAGACGGCGGTCCAGTTGGTGCGCGACCTGCCGCGTCTGAGCGAGATGCGTGGGAGCCTGCGGGCACGGCTCGCCGCCTCGCCGTTGATGGACGGTGCGCGCTTCGCACGCCATGTCGAGGCGGTTTATCGCAATGTCTGGCTAGCGTGGTGCGAGCAGGCTCGCGTAGCGCGCCCGTTAGACGCGTCAGCGCTACCCTTGGGCCCCGCCGCGCGAACTTTCACCCGCCGCGCCCAGTTTCAGGCGCAAGCGGTCAACATAGAGATAAACCACCGGCGTGGTGTTTAGCGTGAGCAACTGACTCACGATCAAACCGCCCACGATCGAATTGCCTAGCGGCCGGCGCCCGCCGGGCCACCTCAGCGTGCAAGCTTTGTCACAGTTGGTAACTGCGGCGAGGTCGGCGGACCGGCATTGCGCACGGATTCAGACCCAAGGCGCGCTCACTGACGCGGTTACTCACCTATTCAATTAGGGCTCAGTTGACGCAGCGCCGGTCGTATCGGAATCCGCCGACATCTGCTTATGCCGATGGCCACGCCCGCCTCCGGTGGACGCAACCGAACTCGCCGGCGCGGGTGGCGGCGGCGGATGATTCATGTACTGGAAATTCTGCGCAATCGAGGCGCTGGGAAATGCTGTCGTCGACGGGTGGACTAGAACACTGCTCGGGACGGTCGTGTCCGACTGTGCGAAAACGGGCGGTATGCACGATAGGCAGGCAGCAGAAGCCGCCGCTACTAAGAAAACAAGCCGGTTCATCGAGTCATCCTCTGTTTCTTTCTTTGACGGTTACGCCCCGAGCCGATGGGTGAGCGCAGGTCCATTCGCGTTGCCGTGCGATGTGGGGAGAGCCCTTTGGTGACCCGATCGCGTGGGCGTTGGAGGCGATCAGTTTAGAGCGTGAGACGTGAAATCAGATTGCCGCTTCGCTTACAAGCGTTACCCGATATAACGCCGTGGCATGGGTGATCGAGGCCTTATTCCTGCACTGCGTGGGACAGTGCGCGGCGCCATTGCGCAGATGTAAGCGAAAAACTTTCTGTAACGATCTGGTAACCAAGGACGGTACTGATTGGCCTAACGTTTAAATTCCAATATCTCCAAAGCGTACGAACATGATCTCCAGCACCAAATCGATAGGCCTCGCCATACCGGTTGCCGTCGTCGCGCTCGCGCTCGGCGGTTGCGCGGTGATGCCGCCGAGCGGGCCGAGTGTGGTCGCATTGCCGCGCAGCGGTGAGCCGCTCGGGCAGTTCCAGCAGGACGACTATGCGTGCCGCGACTACGCGAACCGTTCGACGGATCCGAACGGGACCGCCGCGCAAGCGGCAACCACGAACAGCGTGAACAGTGCGGCACTGGGCACGCTCGGCGGCGCCGCAGTCGGCGCACTGATCGGTGCGGCGGCGGGCAATGCCGGCGCGGGCGCGGCAATCGGCGCGGGCAGCGGACTGTTGATTGGCGGCGCGAACGGGGCGAATGGCGCGCAGTATTCCGCCGCAGGCCTGCAAGCGCGCTACGACGCTGCCTACGCGCAGTGCATGACCTCGAAAGGCAATACGATCTCGCAGCCGCCGCAACCGGCCTATTACGCACCGCAGCCGTACTACTACGCGCCGCCGCCGAGGTACTACGCGCCGCCTCCGGTGATCTACTCGCCTTATCCGTATTACTGAGGTTGATCGGCGGCCTCGCTTCGCCAAAACGAACCGTTTGCGCCAGATACCAGGCAAGTTTGTTGCTGTAAAGCTTTTGTCATGTCTGGCGGAAAGACACGAAACGATGGCGGCAACCCGCCCGGCAAAGGGCGTAGGTTTGAATCGAGGGCGAGAGGCGCCGGTTGTGTGGCGGTTCCGCCCAGTCCGCAAATTCCACCCATCCCTGCCGGCACACGCCGTTTCTGACTTCGCCGTGCGACGTAGCCCGCCGTACGGCGTTGGCCGGACATCGTGCAAGCGAGGCGACTATGCAGCGATCGCAAACTGGCACGTTCAATCCGGGCGTGTGGTTCCGCGTGTGCGAGTGGCTGGCGATTGCATTGGTCGCAGCGTGCTTCCTTTCTTGCGGCGGTGGCTCGGGTGGTGGGTCGGGTACCGGCTCGGGTTCAGCGGGCGGCAGCGGCAGCACCAGCGGTGGCTCGACCACTGGCGGCAGCAGCGGCACAGGCGGCACCGGCTCAACCGGTTCGGGCAGCATGTCTTCGGGAACGACGGCCTACGCCACCGATGTGCTGATGCATCACAACGATCTCGCCCGCACCGGCCAGATGCTTGCCGAGACGACGTTGACGCTCACGAATGTCAGTTCGGCCAGCTTTGGCAAAGTCGCGTTTCTCCCCGCGGACGGCAAGGTCGATGCACAGCCGCTGTTCGTGACCAGTTTGCCGATCGGCGGCACGTCGCACGATGTGGTCTACGTCGAGACCGAACACGACAGCGTGTACGCCTATGACGCCACAACCTTCGCCCAGTTGTGGACAGTCTCGTTGATCGGCAGCGGTGAAACTCCCAGCGACGACTTTAGTTGTCCGGACTTCACGCCGGAAATCGGCATTACGTCGACGCCGGTCATCGATCGCAATCGTGGCGCAAACGGCGTCCTGTATGTCGTGGCAATGACCAAGGACAGCAGCGGCGCCTATCATCACCGCTTGCATGCGCTCGATCTGACTACCGGCGCCGAAGTGCTGGGCGGCCCGACTGAGATCGCCGCGACCTACCCAGGCAACGGTGCGGGCAGCGTCAACGGCCTGATTACCTTTAATCCCGCGCTACATACGGAGCGCGCGGCACTTACGCTGGTTGGCGGCAACATCTATATGGGGTGGACCTCGCATTGCATGGACGGCGCGTACACCGGCTGGCTGATGGCCTATAGCGCTGATGCCCTGAAGCAGGTCAGCGCGCTCAACATCACGCCGAACGGCAGTCAGGGTTCTATCTGGATGGCCGGCTCAGGCATGGCGTCGGACGGCACGTCGCTCTACGTCGTGGACGGCAACGGCACGTTCGACACCACCCTGAACGCGCAGGGCTTTCCCGTCAACGGTGACTTTGGGGACTCGCTGATGAAGCTGTCGCTGGGGAACCTGCAGGTCACCGATTACTTCGCGATGTACGACGTCGTGGCGCAGTCCGCCGCCGACAACGATTTCGGCTCGGGCGGCGTCATGCTGCTGCCGGACCAGACGACCGCGGCCGGCGTAGTCAAACACCTGGCGGTAGCCGCCGGCAAGGACAACAACATCTATGTCGTCGATCGAGATGCGATGGGCGAATTCAGTCCCACGGCGAACAATATCTGGCAGGAGTTGATCGGCACGCTCGCGGGTGGCATCTGGGGTTCGCCGGCGTACTACAACGGTGTGGTCTATTACGGCGGCTGGAACGATAACCTGAAGGCGCTGCCGGTCTCGGGGGCTTATCTCGCGACCACCGCTTCGTCAAAGAGTCCCACCACGTTTGCCTATCCCGGCGCGACGCCGGCGGTGTCGGCCAACGGCACGAGCAACGGCATCGTCTGGGCGGCGGAAAACGGCACGACCGGTGCCTTGCATGCGTACGACGCAAGCAACCTTGCAAACGAGTTGTACAACAGCAACCAGGCCGGCACACGTGATCAATGGGGCGCGGGCAACAAGTTCATCACGCCGATGATCGCAAAGGGCAAGGTGTATGTGGGTGCGACTAATGGCGTGGCGGTGTTTGGTTTGCGGTGAGCGCTATGGTTCTAGTCGCAGTCGCAGTCGCAGTCGCAGTCGCAGTCGCAGTCGCAGTCGCAGTCGCAGTCGCAGTCGCCGGTGACTGTGTGGTGTGTGGTGTGGGAGGGAGCCGTTGCAGGTTTAGCTCAACCGTAGCTGGCCGCTGACGCTAGTTCCTCCTCGTCGCGGCTTGCGCCTCGAACCCGATCAACTGGCAGACAGAGCATGGCTCTGCTGATCGAAAATGGAAAAGCCCCTGTCTGTTACGAGCAGGGGCTTTTCGTTGCCGCTGGGTTTGTGCTGCGGCGCGCAGATTGCTAAGGGCGACACCTGAAGCACTCAGCGCACATCACGCGATGCGAGACGCTTACTCCGCGTCGCTCGTTGCCGCTGTTTTACGCGGCCGGCGAGCACGCGGTGCGGTTTTGCGTGCGGCCTTTTTTGCCGCCACCGGAGCTTCTTCCGCGCTGACGGACGCCGCCGGTGCTTCAGCAGGCGCCGCGATCTCCGGTACCTCATCGATCGTTCGCGGTGTAGCCTTCTTCACTTTCTTCGCGGCTGTTTTGCGCGGTGCGCGTTCCTTGCGGCGCTTGGTTTGAGCAGCGCTTTCTTCCTGCGGCACTTCGTTGCCTACGGTGACCGGTTCAGCGGCAAAGGTCTCCGGTTCTGCCCAAGCCGCTTCCGGCTGTTCGAAAATCGGCTCGCTGACTGACGGCGCTTGCGTCTGCACGTCTTCTGCGTGGGCCTGCACGTGAGCGCCGCGCCCGACTGCCGCGCGCGCTTCCTGAGTGGCGTCCTGCTGGCCACCACGGCCGGGCTTGCGGTTGCTGCGGCCTCTGCGGCGCGACTCGTGCTTGCCGCCCGACCCGGCGACCACCACTTCGGCAACCTGTGCCTCATACAACTGTTCTGCCGATTCGCCCGATTCGGCCGGCTCGTTCACGTTGTCGGCAGCCACGCTTGCAGCATTGCTTCGATAGACATACGCGCCCGACTTCTCGTCGCGGCCGAATTCGAGCAGCCCGCGCGCATGCGCCTCTTCCAGCAGATTGCCGAATGCGCGAAAACCGTAGTACGTCTCGTTGAAATCCGGCTTGCGGCGTTTGATCGCGTTCTTCAGTACCGACGCCCAGATCTTGCCGCTGTCGCCACGCTCGGACGCGAGCGCGTCGAACGTCTGCACCGCAATCTCGACCGCTTTGGTGCGGCGCTTTTCGAGGTCTTCCTTGCTGCGTGACTTTTCCTCGTCGGGCGTCCGTTTGGCCGTTTGCTGCGCGGCCTGTTGCGGGCGGGACGACTCGCGTTTGGCTACCGTGCGCTGACTTTCGCGCACCAGGTCGTCGTAAAAGAAGAATTCGTCGCAGTTCGCGATCAGCAGATCGGAGGTGGATTGCTGCACACCGATGCCGATCACCTGCTTGTTGTTCTCACGCAGCTTCGACACCAGCGGCGAAAAGTCCGAGTCGCCACTGATGATGACGAAGGTATTGACGTGCGATTTCGTGTAGCAGAGGTCGAGCGCGTCGACCACGAGCCGGATGTCGGCCGAATTCTTGCCCGATTGGCGCACGTGTGGAATTTCGATCAGCTCGAAATTAGCCTCGTGCATCGCGCCTTTGAAACTCTTGTAGCGGTCCCAGTCGCAATACGCTTTCTTCACGACAATGCTGCCCTTGAGCAGCAGACGTTCGAGCACCAGTTTGATGTCGAACTTGTCGTACTTCGCGTCGCGCACGCCGAGCGCAACGTTTTCGAAGTCGCAGAATAGCGCCATGCTGACGGTTTCGTTGGATGACGCCATGAATATCTCCATTGAAGCGATCGTCAAATTCGACGAATCGCGACCATGATAGCGATTCCTACGGAGGTGATCAGCTTTTGTGTTCCTGGCGCACCGATGCGGAAGGCAGAAAGCCGTCCGGGGCGAGGGCTTTTTGGGCGACGCCGTCTTGCCGAGCTACAGGTCACGGTGGCGAGCCGGGTCGCCTGGGTCGCTGTGCGCCGCGCGTGTTTCCAGCACCTCGTCGACGAGGCCATACGTTTTGGCGTCGCGAGCCGACATGAAGTTGTCGCGGTCGGTGTCGCGGACGATCTCTTCGATACTGCGCCCGGTGCACTCGGCCATCATCGCGTTGAGGCGTTGGCGTTGGTAGAGCACCTCTCTCGCCTGGATTTCGACGTCGGCCGCGGTACCCTGGCTGCCGCCCGACGGCTGGTGAATCATGATGCGCGCGTTCGGCAGCGCGTACCGTTTGCCGCGCTGGCCGGCGGTCAGCAAAAACGTCCCCATGCTTGCGGCAAAACCGGTGCACAAGGTGGACACCTCGGGCTTGATGAATTGCATCGTGTCGTAGATGGCGAGGCCGTCGTACACCGAACCGCCCGGCGAATTGATGTAAAAAGAAATATCCTTGTCGGGATTCTCGGATTCCAGAAACAGTAATTGGGCGACGATCAGACTGGCCGACTGTTCGTTCACCGGGCCGACCAGAAAGACGATGCGCTCGCGCAGCAGGCGCGAATAAATGTCGTAGGCGCGCTCACCGCGGCCGGACTGTTCGATCACGGTGGGCACGAGGCCCAGGCCGGTGATGGATGAATAGCTGGAATGCATGTTTGCCTCGTTTTAGGCGGCGCGTTGCCGGTAGCCGGGAGTGGTGGCCGATTCGAACA
Source organism: Paraburkholderia sediminicola (assembly GCF_046027825.1). Taxonomy (GTDB): domain Bacteria; phylum Pseudomonadota; class Gammaproteobacteria; order Burkholderiales; family Burkholderiaceae; genus Paraburkholderia; species Paraburkholderia sediminicola_D. The sequence goes on along the minus strand of NZ_JAQQDU010000011.1, from coordinate 40,079 downwards.
ACCGCGCACCCGTCGCGGTTGTTGTTCCTATGACGAGGGGGAGGGCGGCGACGTGACAGGAATATTTTTTCGTTGGACTGTCACATCGGCGGGGGCCCGAGCGTCAAGTTGAGAAGGATGCAGATCTGGAGGTTTACGCATGACGGAACAAGGAATCGACAAGGCATCCAGCTTCGAGGCCGTCCGTGCCCGCCTGCTCGCGCTGGCGTACCGGATGCTCGGCAGCCGCGCCGAAGCGGAAGACGTGGTGCAGGACGTCTGGCTCAAATGGCATCTCGCCGATACGCAAGCGGTGCAGACGCCGGCAGCGTGGCTGACCACGATCACCACGCGAGTGGCTATCGACCGGCTGCGTCACGTGCGGCGCGAACGCGCGTCACAGGCCGCCGGCTGGCTGCCGGAGCCTTGGCTCGACGAGGTGGCGCCGTCGGCGGAGGAACTGGCCTTGCGCGCGGCTGAGATGTCCTACGGTGTGATGCTCCTGCTCGAGCGTCTGAAGCCGGATGAGCGGGCGGCATTCGTGCTGCACGAAGCTTTCGAGTGCGACTACGCGGAAATTGCGAAAATCCTCGACCGTACGCCGGCGAGTTGTCGTCAGATCGTTCACCGGGCCAAGGCGCGTTTGCAGCGCGCGGGTGCGCCGCTGGAACGGGCGGATCCCGCTGCGCATGCGCGGATCGTGGAGCGTTTGCGCACCGCGCTGGAGGCACAGGATCGGGCGGGCTTGCTGCGCCTGTTTAGCGACGCGCCGGAAGTCGTCAGCGACGCACCGGTGTGCACGCAAGAACTGGCGCCCGTGGCCTGGATGGAGACGGTGACAGCGCTCGCGCATCAGGCGAGCCATGCAGAGGTGGTGTCGGTCGAAGGCGCAAGGTGTATTGCGTTGCTCTTCGAAGGCGAGGTGGTCGGGGTGATCGACGTGTCGACGCAAAGTCTGGCGGACGGTTCCGTGAAGATCGTCTCGTTGCGCGCGGTCACCAGCGCGGTGCGTTTGCAGGCAGCGAACCGCCTGCTGGGTCGCGCGGCCGTCATGAAACTGCTCGCGCGGATTCAGCAGAACACCCTTGCCTCAATTACGATGCGCAGCGACTTCCCAGTTGATGTCGACGCATAGCACCTGCGTGCCGTGCGGCGTATGCGCGGCGATCGAGGCCGTCACGCACAGGTGCGCCTCGTTGATCGACAGGTAGGGTGGCGTGAGGTGCACCTGGCCGGGCACGCGCATGGCCTGAATGAAGTACGGCCGGCGCTCCCAGCTTGCGCCTTCCGAATGCAGCAGCGGCCGGAAGCGCTTGGCGCGTTGCGATGCGCGCCCCGGCGGCAGCACGTTGTCGCCGATTTGCCGGCCCGAACCGTCGAGCACAAAGCAGCGTGCCGTCTCGCCAAGCGTGAGCAGCGGCGCGGTCGCCTGGGCAACGGATTCCCCGGCCACGAGTTGGGCAGCCGCCGTTTCCAGCGCCGTGACATAGGGTGCGAGCCGCGCAGACTGTGCGCGTCCGCGCGCGGCGACCCGTTCGCGTAGCGCAGCGGAGAGCGAGTCCATCAAGCCGGCCGCCGCTTGTGGTTTCACTGGCTCGACGCTCGGGCCCGCGAAGAATGCGCCCTGCACGAAGTCGACGTTGCATTCCAGCGCGATCAACGCGTCGCGCTCGGTGCTCAGGCCGCCCATCAGCACCAGTTGCCCGGATTCGTGCAGCAGCGAGACGAGGCCCGGCAGCACGCGTTCGATATGTGAGTGCTCGCTCGCTTGCGCGAGAATGCAGCGGTCGAGCGTGACGATGTCCGGACGCAGATTCCACACGCGGTCGATATTCGAATGCTTCGCGCCGAAGCCGTCCAGGGCGATCAGGAAGCCGGATTTGCGCAATGCGTCGACGATTTCGGCGAAGCGAGTGGTTTCACCGCCTGCCTGTTCGGACACTTCCAGCACCACCCGTTGCGGCGGGAGACCCAGCGCCTTGAGGCCGGCGAGTAGCGCGTCGCCGTAACTGGTGTCCATCAGCGCCGCCGGGTGCAGGCTCAGGAAAAGCCATTCGTCGTGACTGTCGAATGCATTGAAATTGCCCAGATGCAGCGATTCGGCGAGCCGCCCGAGTTCCAGCAGGTCCCCGCGCCGCGCCGCCTGCGTGAAAACCTCGTGCGACGGCACCTGCAGCGCATGCTCGTCGTGTGCGCGCAGCGAAGCGTGATAACCGATCGCGCGCCGGTGCGACACCGAGAAAACCGGCTGGAACACGCTGAAAACCGTGTAGCCGCCGTACAGGACGGTGCGCCGGGAGCCTTCGTCGCCGGCCATCGGGCGCGGCGGCTGGAAGCCGGGAGGATCGAGTTCGATCATGCTCATCATGTCAGTCGTGTGGAAGTGGCGGCGCGCTTCTCATGCTCGACACGAGTGGGCACGCGCAAAATGTGAGTTTACAGGATAGGTGAGCAAGAACTATGCGCGCGCGGAAACACACTGCGCGTGCCCGGTTACCCCGGTCAATACCGCGATTGTGCGCCAGCGCGGGCGCGAAGGCGATGATTCGCACTTCAGTGGTGCGGTACGCGCCCCGTTGCGGGTCGGCGGCGCAGGCACGGCGGGGAACGGCGAGGAGGCTTGTTGCGGTGACGCCGGGGCGACGGCGAGTCACCGCGAGGCCGCCGCGAAGTTGCGCCCATGTCGCTGCGAAGTCATGGCACCCAGCCCGAGCCAGGTCGCCGCGAGGTCACCGCAGCCCGGCAAATAACTCAGGTCCGTTCCGAAGGATCGGTCTTTTTCGCGGGCGTGCGGATGTCCGGCGACAGTTGCGCGAAGATCCACGACGAGCCCGCGGTGATGATGCCGACACACAGGAACGTCGCATGGAACGCCGGCAGTGAGTTGGCGGCGGTCACGCGCGGCAGGAGGCCGGTGAAGGTCGCGAGCAACGCGCCGGCCACCGTCACGCCGAGACTCATCGACAGCATCTGCACCAGCGAGAACAGACTGTTGCCACTGCTCGCGCCGCCGGTGCCGAGGTCCTTGAGCGTCAACGTGTTCATGGCGGTGAACTGCATCGAGTTGACGCCGCCGAAGAGCGCCAGTTGCACGAGCCGCAGCCACAGCGGCTGGCTGGCGGTGGTGAGAGCGAAGCTCGCCATGGCCAGGCCCACCAGCACCGTGTTGACGATCAGCACGCGCCGGTAGCTGTACTTGACGATCAGCGTCGTGACGAGGCGCTTGGCCGCCATGCCCGCGGCCGCCACCGGCAGCATCATCATGCCGGCTTCGAAGGCGCTATAGCCGAGACTCACCTGCAATAGCAGCGGGATCAGATACGGCATCGCGCCGCTGCCGATCCGCGCAAACAGGTTGCCGAGCAGACCGACGCTGAAGGTGTGGATCTTGAACAGGTCGAGCGAGAAGATCGGTTCGGGCTCGCGCACGGCGTGCAAACCATAGGCGACGAAGCAGGCGAGGCTCAGGATCAGCAGCACCAGCACCGTGGCGTGCTGAATACCGAACTCGGTGCGGCCGTCGAGTGCGAACGAAATCGCCACCATGCCGAAGATCAGCAGCAGATACCCTTTCAGATCGAACTTGCCGGTGTGCTCGTTGCGGCTATCCGGCATGAAGATAAACGTGGCGATGCACCCCACGATGCCCACCGGCACGTTGATCAGGAAGATCCAGTGCCACGACGCGATTTTCACGAGCCAGCCGCCGAGCGTCGGTCCGATCAGCGGTCCGATCAACCCTGGAATCGCCACGAACGACAAAGCCGGCAAATAGCGTTCCGCCGGGAAGGTGCGCAGCACCGCCAGCCGTCCGACGGGCAGCAGCATCGCACCGCCCACGCCTTGCACGATGCGGAAGATCACCAGTTGATTCAACGTATGCGCGTTCGCGCACAGCAACGAACCGACCGCGAACACGAGGATCGCGCTGAAGAACACGAGCCGGGTGCCGAGTTTGTCGGCGAGCCAGCCGGACACCGGGATCATCACGGCCATCGTCAGCGAATAGGCGATCACCACCGATTGCATGCGCAACGGCAACTCGCCGAGGCTCGTCGCCATCGCGGGGAGCGCGGTGTTGACGATGGTCGAGTCGAGCGTCTGCATGAAGAAGCCGGTGGCGACGAGCCACAGCATCACCGTGAGCGACCGGGCCGAAGGAGCCGCAGGCGCTGCAGGAGCCGAAGCGGCGGGGGCGGAAGCAGGCTGGGTCGGCGGTGTGGACATGGAGGGCGGCTAGGCGCGCAGGGACGGGCTGGGACTCGCTATTCTAGGGAAAAGCGCAGCCCGGCGCAGCGGGCACGCCCGCGTGCACGTATCTGGCGCGAAGCCAGGATGAGCCGCTCAGACTGAAGCAGGCAACGCGGCAGCAGCATGGAAGAACGTCCGGGCACGCGGCTCATTGCCGAATGCGGCGTGAATCCTGATCCACGGGCTGACTTCCATGTTCGGCCGGAAATAGCTGCCGGGCAGCACCATCACGCCGAGCGGTGCGCCGCATGCCACCAGCCGTACGGCGTCGTCGATATGCGGCACGCGCGCCCACACGAATTTGCCGCCGACGGGTTTTTCGAACACCTCCCAGCCAGCGTCTTCGAGTGTCTGGATGGTCGAGCCGAGCGCATCGCGCATGCGGCGGCGCAGCCGCTCCAGATATTTGCGGTACGCGCCGCGCTCCAGCAGCGACACGGCGACCGCCTCGGCAAAGCGCGAAGCGCCGAGGCTCGTCAGCATCTTGATGTCGACCAGATCCTTGATGATCGCGTGGCTCGCCACCACGCAGCCGATCCGCAACGACGACGACAGCGTCTTCGACAAGCCGCCCACGTAGATCACATGTTCGAGCTGATCGAGGGTCGCGAGACGGTCCGTGACGTCGGTCTGGAAGTCGGCGTAAATGTCGTCTTCGACGATCGTGAAGCGGTGTTCGCGTGCCAGTTGCAGCAGCCGGAACGCCACGGGCGGCGCGACTGTGGTTCCGGTCGGATTGTGGAACACGGTATTGATGAACATCAGCTTCGGCCGATGCAGTTGCAACTGCGCCTGCAACACGTCGAGATCCGGGCCGGAGCGGGTGCGGGGAATGCCGATCAGCTTCACGCCGTGCAGTTTCAGGAGGCCGTTCAGGTTGTAGTAGCCGGGGTCCTCGACGAAGATCGTGTCGCCGGCTTTGAGCATGTAGCGCATCAGCAGATCGAGCGCCTGGCTCGCGCCGTTGGTGATCAGAATTTGCGAGGTGTCCGCCTGAATGCCCAACTGGCCGATGCGGCCTTGCAGATGTTCGCGCAAGGTCAGGTTGCCGAGCGGGGTTGCGTAATCGACCATGCTCGCCGTGTCGGTGCGCGACACGTGGCGGATCGCCTGCGCGAGGCTATCCACGTCGCGCCAGGCATCGGGAATGAAGCCGCTGCCGAGCTTGAGCATCTCTCCTGGCTCGTTGAACTGCTGGAGGAGGTGGCCCGATTCGTCCTCGGCGCGGCGCGGGTCCGACGTGCCCTGGCAGTGCGTGCTGGCCGGCTGACGGTCGGCCACATAGAAGCCTGAGCCGTGGCGCGAGTCGACATAGCCGAGCGACACCAGCCGGTCGTAAGCCTCGATTACGGGGAAACGGCTCACGCCGTAGTCGGCTGCGAATTGGCGGATCGACGGCAGCTTTGAGCCGGGGTGAGCCGTGCGGGCACGAATCCAGGCGGTGACGCCCGTGACGATCTGCTCGGTGAGCGGTACACCATTGTCCCGATCGAGTTGGATTTCGAGTTTCATGCGGTTCTTTTCCTTCACCGGGCAGCCGGGGCGTCGAACCAACTGTCGGCTCATCGCGCCCTCGTGAAGCGCGACTACCGCCAACTGTCCGTTTTTTCGACTGAACAGTTCCGATGGAAGTGTTCGGAACTGTGCATGGGTATCTGATGATCGCACGTCAATAATCGGTACAACAGGAAAGTTCTTCGAAGGAGAAAAACGATGCGTGAAGTCCGTATTTTCGAAATGGAACATGACGAGCCCGCGGCGGCCTGGCGTGTCGCGCGTCCGTCGATCTTCAAGGCGATCTCGGGCGAGATCTGGGTGACCGTCGAAGGCGAGCGTGGGGATCACTGGCTGGCAACGGGGCAATCGATCGAGTTGCCGCGCGGTGCGGTGGCGTGGGTCAGCGCAGGGCGGGCCGGTGCGCGTTTTGCGCTGGCTAGCGGTTCGGAACGCGCTGCAACGCGGGTACTGCGCGGTTTGCCGGCGTTGAGCTGGCTGCCGCGCTGGCTGGGCGTGGCGTAACGGGACGCTGTGGCTGATGCAGGCACGGCTGCGTACCGTATTCGCTCCGCAGCCGGTCAAGGCCGCGTCTCAACCGGGTGCTTCGTACTCCCCGATATAGCGCGCGCGCGGCCGGATCAACCGGCCGTCGCGCGTCTGTTCCATTGCATGGGCGATCCAGCCCACCACCCGGCCGACCGCGAACAGCGTGAAAGCGGCGCCGGCCGGCAGGCCGAGCACCCGTTCGATGGCCACCAGCGCAAAGTCGACGTTCGGCTCCGCGCCGGTCGTGTCGTGCACCGTGCGCGCGAGCGCATGCAATTCGCCTAGCGGCGAGCGGGCCGGCGCGCAGTCGGCGAGCATCCCGAGCAGCAGACGCGCGCGCGGGTCGCCGTCCGGATACAGCAGATGGCCGAAGCCGGACAACACCGGCCCATGGGAACCGTGTTCGAGGCGGGCGAGCCGGTTCGCCAGGTAGCGATCGAGATCGGGTGCGCGCGACGCTTCATCGAGCAGCGCGGCAATCCGTACTGTCTCGCCACCGTGCCGCGGTCCGGACAATGCGGCCAGACCACCCGCTACAGCCCCGAATAAATGTGTCCCCGTCGACGTGATGCAGCGCACCGTGAAGGTCGACGCATTCAGTTCATGATCCGCGCATGCCACCAGCGCCGCGCGCAGCAGCCCTGCCTGCTGACGGTTGCGCACGTTCCACGCTGAAGCCAACTGCTTGTGCAGTGGTTCGTTCGACGGCGCTGCCGAGATCATCGCCGCGGCCAGCAAGCGCATGACCGCGCAGGCGGTGTCGAGTTGTGCATCGCGACCGAGCGCCCATACCCGCGGCATTTGCGCCGCGGCGGCAGGCAGCAGCACGAGCGCACGGTCGAGCGGCGTGCTGTCGCTCCAGAGCTTGAGCCACGCCGCCCACTGAGCGGCGGCGAACGGGATGGCCGGTGCGTCGGCGATACGCTTCACATTGGATTCCCACAACAACGCCGCGACATCTTCCAGCGATGCCGTGCGCGCCAGTTCCATGGCGTCGTGGCCGCGGTACAGCAGGCGGCCATCGGCCACCAGCGTGATCGACGATTCGAGCACCGGCACGCCCCAGTCCAGCACCTTCTGCGCGACCTTGCCGGCGCGCTTGCCGTCTTCCTTGCGGCGCGCGAGCCGCCGCACTTCGCCGGCGTCGTAGAGCCGGTGCTTGCCTTGGGCATCCGGTGACGAGCTCAGCATGCCGCGGCTGACATACGCATACAGTGTAGGCAGGCTGATGCCGAGCGCGGCGGCGGCTTCGGCAGCGGTCAGGGAGTGGGAGGGTGGCATGGAAACGTGTAGAAACCGAAGAAATCAATATATATTGATTATCATAATCAAGATTGATTGCGGCAAGGCGGAATTCTAGACTCGGTTCACTTTCTTCCCGTTCTGAGATGAAACGACATGAACACCATGACGCCTGAACTCGCTCTCAAACATATCTGGACGACTGCGGAATGCGACCCGACTGCGCTGAGGTCCGTTTCGTTTGCTGGCACCGATCCGGGCTTGCCGTCGGTCTATCGGGTCGGCACGCTGGCCTCGGCGACCATCGCCGCGACCGGCCTCGCGGCAGCCGAATACCACCGCTTGCGCACGGGACACCGGCAACACGTCACGGTAGAGATGCGGCGGGCGCTGGCCTCGTTTCGCAGTGAGCGCTATCTGCGTATCGACGAGGGGGCGCCGCCCGCCTTGCGCGATCCGGTGATGGGTTTCTACGCGACGCGAGACGAGCGCTGGATTCAACTGCACACGAACTTTCCGCATCATCTCGAAGGGGTGCTGAAGGTGCTCGGTTGCGCGAACGACCGTGCGGCGGTAGCCGAGGCGATTCGCGGCTGGGATGGCGCGACGCTTGACCAGACGCTCGCCGAAGCCGGCTTGTGCGCCGCCCTGATTCGCACACCCGATGAGTGGGCCGCGCTCGATCAGGCGAAAGCGATTGCGGGGCTGCCGTTGTTCGAGATCGAGCGTATCGGCGACGCGCCGGTTGAGCCTCCACTGCGAGGTGGTGCGGAGCGGCCGCTGGCGGGTGTGCGGGTGCTGGATTTGTCGCGCATCATTGCCGGACCGGTGGCGGGACGCGCGCTTGCGCAGCATGGCGCTGAGGTATTGATGGTCAACGGCCCGCACTTGCCGAACATTGCGCCGCTGGTGATCGACAACGGGCGCGGCAAACGCTCGGCTGTTGTCGATTTGCGCGATGCTGCGGGGCGGGCAACGCTACGTGGGCTCGCCGGCGGCGCCGATGTGTTTTTGCAGGCCTATCGGCCGGGCGCTCTGACGGCACGCGGGTTTGGTCCCGAGGAACTGGCGCGCGTGCGGCCGGGCATCGTCTATGTCTCCGTTTGCGCTTATGGGCACAAGGGACCTTGGGCCGGGCGGCGCGGCTTCGATAGTCTGGTGCAGTCCGCGAGCGGGATTGCTTTTACCGAGCGCCAGGCGGCGGGATGGGATGAGCCGAAGCATCTGCCTTGTCAGGCGTTGGATCACGCCACGGGGTATCTGGCCGCTTTCGGCGCGATGGCCGCATTGGCGCGGCGTGCCACCGAAGGTGGGAGCTGGCACGTGCGGGTATCGCTCGCGCAGACCGGGCGGTGGCTGCAGTCGTTTGGCTTGCTTCCCGACGGTTGGAAGACGCCCGATGTTTCGCTCGACGATGTGCGGGATTGTTTGGGAACCGTGCAGTCCGAGTTCGGGCAGGTTCTGGGCGTTCTGCCGGCCGAGCGTCTGGAGGAGACGCCTGCCTGTTTTGAGCTGCCACCGGCCCGGATAGGGGCGCACGAGGCGAAATGGGTGTGAAGACTGCTGACCCGTACGGCGTCTGGTTGCTTGCGTACGGCGCCTGTTCGCAGGCGCCGCGAACAGGCGCCGGGCGGGCAGAAAACTACTTCCTCAACTCCGCCACAAAATCATAGTAATCGTTCCGGCAGTAGGTATCGGTCAGTTCGATCGCCCGCTGATCTGCCGTATACCCAACCCGGGTAATCAGCAACAGCGCCTCGTTCGGGGCAATACTCATCTGCTGCGCGATCTCGTCATTCGCGTTCACGGCGCGAAAATGCTGCAGCGCGCGCACAATCGTCAATCCGCGATTTTCCAGGTACGTGTACAAGGAATCGCCAATGGCCTGAGGATCGGGAATCACCGCAGCGGGGAAGGTGGAGTTCTCCACGGCCATCACGATACCGTCGGCGAGGCGTAAGCGGCGCAGCCGGGTCACGGCAGCCGCCGGCGACAGGCCCAGTTGAATCACCTCGTCGCGGTTAGCCGGCGAAATTTCCCGCGACAACCACTTCGAACTCGGCGTAAAACCGCGTCGCCGCAGCATTTCGCTGAAACTCGACAGACGCGACAGCGGATCTTCATAGCGCGGCGTGATGAAGCTGCCTGCACCCTGGGTGCGGCGGATCAATCCCTGTTCGACCAGTAGCGCAATGGCTTTGCGCGAGGTGATCCGCGATACGCCGAGCGCTTCGGACAGCACGCGCTCGGAGGGCAGCGCCTCGCCCGCGTTCCAACGGTTTTCGTGAATCGCAGTGCCGAGCTTGCGAGCGAGTTGCAGGTACAAGGGCGTGTCGTTTTCCGGGTCCGGGCGCAGGTCGCGCCAGCGGTCTTCCGAGGCAGAGGTCATGGGGCTCACGCAAGAAGGGCAAGCGGCAATTCTAAGACATCGGCGCGCTGTGTTATAGCGGGCTTTTGCCTGGTGCCCGATCCGATGCCCGTGCAACCGCTAAACTCGCCCCTATCGTTTCCGTAGCATGCGCCGCGCATTTGCCTGCGCCGGCGCGCCGACGGACTCGCATGACTCTACGCGCACTTCAATCCGTTTAGCCATTTCGAGGAGTAAGCATGACGACCGATATCGCAAGCGTAAGCCTGCCCGACGGCGAACACATTCCGAAACTGGGGCAGGGCACCTGGGAGATGGGCGAACATCCGACGCGCCGCGCCTCGGAACTCGCCGCGCTGCGCTGCGGTATCGACCTGGGCATGACGCTGATCGACACGGCGGAAATGTACGGCGACGGCGCCACCGAATCGCTCGTCGGTGAAGCGCTGGCGGGGCTGCGCGATCAGGTATTTCTCGTCAGCAAGGTGTATCCGCACAACGCCAGCCGGCGCGGTGTGATCGCGGCCTGCGAGCAGAGCCTCAAGCGCCTGAAAACCGATCGGCTCGATCTGTATCTGCTGCACTGGCGTGGCTCGGTGCCGCTCGCGGAAACCGTCGAGGCATTCGAAACATTGCGCAGCGCGGGCAAGATTCGCCACTGGGGCGTCAGCAACTTCGATACCGACGATATGGAAGAGCTCGTCGCCACGCCGGGCGGCGAGGCATGCGCGACCAATCAGATTCTCTATAACGTCGCGCGCCGTGGGCCGGAATTCGACCTGGTGCCGTGGCTCGCCGCGCGCAAGATGCCTGCGATGGCATACAGCCCTGTCGATCACGGGCGCCTGCCGAAGCGCTCGCCGCTCGACGATATCGCCGACGCACGCGGCGTTTCGGTGTTTCAGGTAGCGCTAGCGTGGGTGTTGCAACAGCCCGGCGTGTTCGCGATTCCGAAAGCGGGACGCGTTGAGCATGTGCGCGACAACCATCGGGCGTCGCAACTGCAACTCGACGCTCGTGAACTCGCTGCCATCGACACGTATTTCAAGCCGCCTCGCAGCAAGCGGCCACTCGAAATGCTGTGAGCGTAGGGGTGGCCGTTAGAGCGAACGGCAGCCGGCCTTGCAGCCGGCGCGCTTGCGACACTGCGGCGCGCGGCACCGGCGTCATTAATTGCAACCGTGGTGCATGTGCACGGAACCCAGAACGGCGACTTCAGCGGGCGTGTGCTTGAGCGAATCTTCGTTGACCTGGGCCGCGTCGGCGACGAAATCGTCGACGATCGACGACACCTGCGTATTGCGCAAACACAGCGACACCCGTTGCGTTTCGTTGGGCGGCAGCGACGCGCGCTGACCGAGGAACAACACGCCGTACTGATAGCCGTGGATGATGCCGCGGATCGCGCCAACGCATTGACCCTGCGCGACGTTGTCGTTTTTCTGTTTGCAGGTTTGCGCAAGCGAATAGGCGGAGAAGGTGGGGTCGACCGGCGGCGCGGCTTGCGACAGGGTTGGTGGCTCCGGCTGGGCCGACGTAGCCGGGGCTTGCGCGGGGGTTTGCGGCGCCGTTTGTGCCGCCGTTTGCGCATGAGCGAGCGATGCGAGGCTCAACGCTGCGACCATCAGCAGGCCGGTGGCCGTACGCGCCATGGAGTGGGGGACGTTTCGTTGCATGTTGTGGTGCCCTCATATCGAACGTTGAATCTGATATGAGGCAATCGCTTCGGTTTGGTTCCGGTCACGCACAACGCGGTCGATTGTTTTGATTCAGAACGTGTGCGGGAGCCGCTTGTCAGCGATTCACGATGGTTTGCGCCGTTTTGCCGGGTCGCTGGCGGGCGCTGTCGACGCTGACCGGCCTCGGGCGGTGACGCTCGACCGGGGGATCGAGACATCACCGCCTTCGCCGGGGGACTGCGGACGGGATACAGAAGTATCTCGTTAGCGACGGGTAGGGCGCGGGGGCCCCCTACCCGGGAAGCAGGCAACTGCTAGTGCCCGTTTCCTCCGCCATTGCCACCACCGTTACCGCCGCTACCCTTGCCTCCGTGACCGCCGCTGCTGCCTCCGCCAAAGCCGCCGCCGAACCCGCCACCGAAGCCTCCGCCAAAACCACCACCGGGGCCACTGCCGCAACCGCAGCCGCCGCTGCCGCCACCGAAGCCTCCGCCACCGCCGCTGCTTCCGCCACCGCTGCTGCCACCGCCGCTGCTGCCACCGCCGCTGCTGCCACCGCCGCTGCTTCCGCCACCGCTGCTGCCACCGCCGCTGCTGCCACCGCCGCTGCTACCACCGCCATTACCATTACCCTTACCGCCGCCGCTGCCTGAGCCCGCTGCGCCGCCGAGGCCGCCGGAACCATTGCCGCTCGCACCCGCGCCACTGTTGCCCGCACTTGCCGCGCCGCCGTTGCCGTTACCGCCGGCATGCTGCACGCATCCCCCAACAGTCGTCTTTACGCAATCGCGTGGGCTGAACACAATGGCCGCATCGTCGGCAGCGGTCGGTTCATCGGCTGCGGTGCCGGTGGCCGCTGCGCCTGCCGCCGCACCGTCGTCTTGCGCGAGTTGCGTCGCGCTGTGCGCGTCACTCGCAGGCATGGGTGCATCGGCATGAAAGACCCACTTGGGGATCACATCGGTCGACGCTGAATACGCGACCTGGGTCACCAGCAGAACCACGCCGGCCGCGATCGCCGAACCTCGTATAACCCCGAAGTAGTACTGATTGAATTTTCTGGTTTTCATCACGTCTCTCCCGAGGGAATGCCGACACCTCGTTGCCGCCATTTCCCACGCTTATTCGCCGACGCCGGGCCTGTCTGAATGCGGGCCTCGTCGTCCCCCGAGTCTGTTTTGCGGATGCAAGTCAAATACCATCATTGTCTTCCCGGCTCCGTAGCCGGTGCGCCGATGAGCGCTGCGATGCGCTTCAGCAGATACACACCGGGGCGCGCTTCGTCACGTATCGCTTCTTGCTGCGGCGATTCGCACAAGCGGCGCTCCCGATTCTCTCCCGATCTGTTTGGCTTCGAATGTCTGGAGAGTACTTAGCGATATCCATGCCATTACCCGCAAAGCCTTGCGGCGACGGGCATCGAATAGGGGCGTGCGATGCCCGCGAGGAAAAAACGCATGAAAACGTTTCGGTGATGAAACGCGTGGCCGGAAAGCCGCGTTATTGCGCGTTATTCGTTACGTGCGGCGCCTTCCGGCGCGTTTTCCGGGTCGTTGCCGGAGGCCTTGCCGGCGCTGTCGCGCGAGGCGGCTTGCAACGTGCGCAGTTCGTCGATGGGGATATGGCAGCGGATGCGATGCGTGGACGGCTGCGCAGGGTCACTGCTGCCGGCTTCGAGGAAGGGTGGGTCTTGCTGCTCGCAGATCGCCCCGAGTTTGCGCGGACAGCGCGTTTGAAACACGCAACCGGGCGGCGCCGCCGCCGCGCTCGGCAGATCGCCGGACAGACGTATACGGGCGCGACTGTTGTGGGCGTCGAGCGTCGGCACTGAAGATAGCAGCGCTTCGGTGTAAGGATGGTGTGGTCCGCCGAAGACTGCCGCTGCCGGTCCGATCTCCAGCAGCCGGCCGAGGTACAGCACCGCGATGCGATCCGACAGATAGCGCACCACGTGCAGATCATGCGAGATGAACACGTAGCTCACGCCGCGCTCGCGTTGCAGATCGGCGAGCAGGTTGAGAATCGCGGCCTGCACGGAGACGTCCAGCGCGGAAGTTGGTTCGTCGCAGACCACCACACGCGGCTCACCGGCAAACGCGCGCGCGATCGCCACGCGCTGTTTGAGCCCGCCGGACAACTGGCGCGTGCGTGAGCCGAGATAGCGCTCGGGCAAGCGCACGGCCGCCGTCAAGGTGGCGAGCCGTTCGTCGATCGCGGCGCCACGCAACGCGGTGAGGCGCGACAGCGCACGACCGATCAGCCGCTTTACCGAATGTGCACGATTGAGCGCCGAGTCCGGATTCTGGAACACGATCTGCAGCGACTTGACCTGCTCGTCGTTGCGTCGCGTGACGCGCGCGGCGAGTGGCGTGCCGTCGAGTTCGAGCACGCTGCCCGCATCCGGTGTGAGCAGGCCGAGCATCAGTTTCGCGAGGGTCGTCTTGCCGCTGCCGGATTCGCCGACGAGGCCGAGTGTTTCACCACTGGCGAGATCGATCGAAACGTTGTCGACTGCACGCAGCGCAGCGCCGGAAACGTGGAACGTCTTCGAGAGGTTTTCCGCGCGCAGTACGAGAGCAGGGCGCTCACCGTCACGCAACGCGCCGTCATGCTGGGGCAATGCGTCCGCAGCCGAATGCGGCAGTTCGATCGCGCGTTCGTGGTAATGGCAGCGCGACATCTGATCGCCGTGCGCGGCGCTCACCCGGTACGGCGGCGGCGCTTCATGGCGGCAGCGGTCGTCGGCGAGGCGGCAGCGGTCCGCGTAAATGCAGCCTTGCGTGACCGAGCCCGGCAAGGGCAGGTGACCCGCGATGGTATCGAGCCGCTCGGTGTCCTTGCTGCGCCCCGCGCCCGGCAAGCAGCGCAGCAGTCCAACCGTATAGGGATGACGCGGCCGCGCGAACACATCCTGGGTGGCGCCTTCCTCGACCAGCTTGCCGGCATACAGCACGCCGACGCGCTCGCACATTCGCCCGATCACCGCGAGGTTGTGGCTGATGAACAGCACAGCCGTGCCGAGTTCTTCGCGTAGTTGCGCCACGAGGTCGAGCACTTCGGCTTCGACGGTGGCGTCGAGCCCGGTGGTCGGTTCGTCGAGGATCAGCAAAGCCGGATTCGAGGCGAGCGCCATGGCGATCACCACACGCTGCTGCATGCCGCCCGACAACTGATGCGGATAGCTGTCCATTACTCGTTCGGGTGACGCGATGCGTACGCGCTGCAGGATCTCGACTGTGCGCTGCACCGCTTCGTCACGCGATACGCCGGCCGCTTCGAATGCTTCCGTGACTTGCCGCGCGATCGTCAGTGACGGATTCAACGCGCGCCCGGGATCCTGATAGACCATCGAAATCGCGTTCGCGCGCATCGTGCGTAAAGCGTCGGTGTCGAGCTTCTGCACGTCCTGGCCGGCGATGAGGATTTTGCCCGCCTTCACCTTGCCGTTGCGCGGCAGATAGCGCAGCGCCGCCATCGCGACCGTCGATTTACCGCAGCCCGACTCCCCGACGAGGCCATACGCTTCGCCGCGCCGCACACGAAACGATACGTCCTGGAGTACTTCACGATCGCGCCCCCGCATCCGGTACGTGACCGTCAGGCCGACGACGGTAAGCGCATCCGTGCGATCGCTCTTCGACACGTCGAAGGCGGGGAACGAGGCGGGCGGCGGGCCGTTCATCGGTCGAGCACTCCTTGCACGCTGTCGGCGATCAGATTCACGCCGACCACGAGCGAGGCGATGGCGCCGGCCGCGAACACAACCGTCCACCACGCACCGCCCGCCATCAGCGTGTACGACTCGGACAGCGCGAGCCCCCAGTCGGCGGAAGGCGGTTGAATGCCGAAGCCGAGAAACGATAGCGTCGCGACCGCGAAAATGGCGTATCCGAGCCGCACGGTCGCCTCGACGATAATCGGCGGCAGCACGTTCGGCAGAATCTCCGCGAACATGATGTAGGGCGCACGTTCGCCGCGCAGTTGCGCGGCGGCGACGTAGTCCAGATGCCGTTCGGCGAACACGGCGGCGCGAACCGTACGCGCGGTGATTGGCGTAAAGGTGATGCCGATCACGAGGATCACGGTGAAGTTCGACGCGCCGACGGCGGCCAGCGCGAGCAACGCGACGATGACCAGCGGCAGCGCAAGCACGGCGTCGATTGCCCGTCCCACTACGTTGTCGACCCAACCCTCGAAGTAGCCGACGATCAAGCCGAGGGCCGTGCCCGCCACCGTGCCGAGCAGGGTCGCCAAAGGCGCAATGGTCAGAATGTCGCGCGCGCCGACAATCACGCGCGAGAATACGTCACGGCCGAGTTGATCGGTGCCGAACCAATGCGTGCTGTCGGGCGGCATGAGCGAGTTGAGCGGATCGGATGCATACGGGTCGATTCGCACGATCCATGGCCCGGCGATCGCGCAGACGATCCACCATCCCACGATCAGCACGCCGACCACGAACGTGGGCGAGCGCAGCAGCACGCGCAACTGGTCGAAGCGCGGTTCGGTAGCCGGACGTGGTGTAGGCGGTGCGGCCGGCGGAACGAGGGTGCTCATTCGGCGCTCCTCACTCGCAGCCGCGGATTGAGCAGGACATGCAGCGCATCGGCGACGAGGTTGGCGACCGTGTAGACCACCCCGATCGTCAGCACGCCTGCTTCGAGCATCGGAAAGTCCTTGGCCTTGGCGGCGTTGTAGATCAACGAGCCGATGCCTTGATAGTGGAACAGCGTCTCCACGACCACGAGACCGCCGATCATGTAGCCGAGCTGCGTCGCGGCAACGGTGATGGTCGGCAGCAGTGCATTGCGCAAGACGTGCCGCCAGATCACGGTACGGCGCGGCAAACCTTTGAGGATCGCGGTGCGTGTGTAGTCCGCATCAAGCGCTTCGACGGTGCCCGCGCGCGCCATTCTCGCGATGTAGCCGAAAAACACCAGCACCAGCGGCAGCACCGGCAGAATCAGATATCGCAATTGTTCGAGTGCGCTCGCTTCGGGCGGATACGACGCTTCGATCGGCAACCAACGCAACCATATGCCGAACACCAGAATCAGCACGATCGACGAGACGAACTCCGGCACCACTGTCGCCGACAAACCGGCGATGCTGATCGTGCGATCGAGCCAGCGTCCCGCGTGCATGGCCGACCACACACCGCCCGCAATGCCGAGCGGCACGACGACAACAAACGCGAACAGGCCGAGTTTGGCCGAATGCGCCAGGGCGTCGGCGATAAACGGGCCAACCGGCTCGCGGTACGCATAGGAGAGTCCCATATCGCCGCGCACGAAATGCGAGATCCACTCGACGTATTGCGTCATGAGCGGACGGTCCGCGCCGAGTTGGTGATTGAGCGCGGCGACCGCGCGCGCATCGGCGAGGGGCCCGAGCACCGCGCGGCCGATATCGCCGGGCAGCAGCTGGCCGCCCGCGAACACGATCACCGACAGCAGCCACAGCGTAATCAACGACAAGCCGACCCGCGTTGCCAGAAATCGCACGACGCGTCCCGCGTTGCCGCTCGAGACCGGGGAGGCGGAAGGCGTCACCGTGGTCGACATCGTGATCTCCTGCCGAAGAAGCGCCGTGCGCTCATGCGTTCAATGGCCTTTGCATTCACGGCTTTTGCGCCCACTGCATTTTCGGCCACCGCATTTGCATCCCTCGCATTTTCGTCCAACGCCTTTGCGTTCACCGCATTTGTATCCGCATTACGCGCTCAGCACCGCGCGATCGAAATAGAGTTGCGCGAGCGCGGTGAAGCGCACGCCGTTCACACCCTTGCGCATGGCGATCAGTTGATCGTAGAAGAACGGGATGATCACGGGCGTTTCGTCGAGCAGCAGCGTCTGGATCTGTCCGGAGATTTTCCTCTGCGTGCCCAGGTCGATTGCCGCGACGAACTGCGCGACCAGTTGATCGTACTGCGGGTTCCTGAAGTGCGCCGCGTTCCACGTGCCGGTGCTGGTGAGCGGCGCGTTCAGAAACACGTTCGGCACCCCGCGGTGACCGTAATCGGTGATGCCGAGCGGCGAGTCGAGCCAATCCGATTTGCCCGGCGTGCCTGCGCCGTAGTACAGCGACTGGCTTTCCACTTTCAGATTGATGCGAACGCCAATCGCCTTCGCAGCGTTCTGCACGACCACCGCGAGATCGGGAATCTCCATGTACTTTTCGGTGGTCAGCGTGACGTCGAATCCGTTCGGCACGCCCGCTTGCGCCAGCAGTTGCTTCGCTTTCGCGATGTCGATCCTGCGTTGCGCGACGCCTGCATCGGATGACGGAAACACCGGTGCGAAGGGACTGTCGTTACCAAGTTGGGCGCGGCCCTTGAACAGGCCACGCACCAGCACGTCGCGATCGAGCGACAACGCCAGCGCCTGGCGCACGCGTTTGTCCTTGAACAGCGGATTGTCGTTGCGCATATGAATCTGGCGATGCGCGCTCGACTTCACGCCGACCGCCTTGTAGTCCGGATTGTTCAGAATGCCGGCGCCGCCCTGCACGGTGAAGGTGCCCATCACGTCGGCCTGATGGCCTTGCAAGGCGAGCATTTGTGCCTGTTCGTCGGCGTAGAACGAGAACTGTACGCGTTGCGGTAACGCTTTGTCTCCCCAGTAATCGGGATTGCGCACGAATGACGCGCCGACTTTCGCCTGATACTTTTCGAGCTTGAACGGACCGGTGCCGATAAAGCTCTTTTCATACCCACCCGCATAGTTCGCGGGCAGGATCACGGCGTTGTAATTGTCCGAGGAAACGTAGTAGGGGAAGTTGCCGTTCGGTGCATCGAGATGGAAGGCGACCGTGTGGTCGTCGACTACCTTTGCCCCGCCTTTCGACAGCACGCCCTTGAGCACCGAGAGCGCCGCCGAACCGCTCGCCGGATCGGCGAGGCGATCGAACGTGGCGACGACGTCTTTGGCGGTGAACGCCTGGCCGTCGTGGAACTTGACGTTCGGACGCAGCGTGAAGGTCCACACGTCGCCCTTGTCGTTCGGCTTCCACGACAAGGCCAGCGCCGGCCTCAGCACGAGTTTTTCGCCATCGTCGTCGATCAGGAATTCGCCGGTCTGGTTCAGCAACGCGAGACTTGCGGCATCGGTCACCGTGAGCGGATCGACCGCGCCTGCCGGCGTCAGATGGGCGACGCGGATCGTCTGGTTAGACGGGGCCGCTGCGCCTTGCGCGCGGGCGCGCGGCGCATTCAGAACGCCGCCGCCAACCAGTGACAAACCGATCACGCTCGCATAGCGCAGCAAATCGCGGCGCGTGATGCGGCCGGCGATAAATTCGTCGATAGCGTGGTTGCCGTAGGCGTCGGCGGTGCGGCGGGCTGCGTCGAGTTCGGGAAATCGGTCCGCGGGAGTCTTCATCGATGGAGTGTCCAGTCCGTTCTGCTGTCGGTTCTGAAGGGCCGCGCCGGATGCGCGCGACAGGGCGACTTTATTGCAATGACGAAAAGCTGCAGCACGCTGCAGTGGCGAAAAGCGGTTTCAGTGTAAGCGATTGCCCACCGGTTCGGCGTGCCTGCAGCACGGTCCGGTGCCCGTTTGACGGATAAAAGGGCCGGCGTGTGTCGTCACGACAACGCCCGGTGGGGCTGTCTCGCATGACCCACGCAAATGCACAGGATGCCGCAGCGCGGAACCCGATGTTGTGGCGCCGCCGCCGTGGAAACCTTACCGATCCGCCGTGCAGGGCAAGTTGGATTTACCCGGCACGCGTAGCCGGCTGGTGAGGGCAGGGCGAAGCGAGATTCAGTGGTCGTGCGGATGTTTGTGAATCGGATCGACCCAGAACACGGTTTCCGGGGCTTCGACCGCGTCGATGTTCAGATTCACCACCACCGCTTCATTGTCGCTGCGCACCAGCACGCATTCGAGTGGATCGTCGGTGCTCGCGTTGATTTCCTGATGCGGCACATAGGGCGGCACGAAGATGAAGTCGCCCGGGCCGGCTTCGGCCGTGAACTCCAGATGTTCGCCCCACCGCATGCGTGCCTGGCCGCGTACCACGTAGATCACGCTTTCGAGCGCGCCGTGATGATGCGCGCCGGTCTTGGCATTCGGATGGATCGTCACGGTGCCGGCCCAGATTTTCTGCGCACCGACGCGCGCCGCGTTGATCGCCGCCGCGCGATTCATGCCGGGTGTTTGTGCGGTATTGCTGTCGAGCTGATCGCCCTTGATGACCTTGACGCCGTGTTCGCGCCAGTCGATCGGCGCTGACGGTTGCTCGTCCTTGTAGTGCGGGTGTTCGTGATCCTGGCTCATGGTGTGTCTCCTCGTGGGCAGGCGCCCGGGAGCTGGCCGTGGCGCCGTCTGGCATTTTTGCACGTTCAACAGGGTGTGTGTTGCCGGCGGACCCAGGCGCCGCCGCGGACAAAAAAAGCCCATCCACCGGGGACGGGCTTTTTTCTATTGGCCTTCATTGCAACGCGGGTCGCAGCACATGGCGTGCTGCGACCCGTAGCGCTTACTTCTGCTTCGCGTTGATCACGGCTTCCGCGACGTTGTTCGGCGTTTCAGCGTAGTGCTTGAACTCCATCGTGTAGGTCGCGCGACCTTGCGTGGCTGAACGCAGCGAGGTCGAATAGCCGAACATCTCCGCGAGCGGCACTTCGGCGCGCACCAGCTTGCCACCACCGCCGGCGATGTCTTCCATGCCTTGCACCATGCCGCGACGGCTCGACAGATCGCCCATCACGTTGCCCATGAAGTCTTCCGGCGTTTCCACTTCGACGGCCATCATCGGTTCGAGCAGCACCGGCTTGGCCTTGCGCATCGCGTCCTTGAACGCCATCGAACCGGCCATGCGGAACGCGTTTTCGTTCGAGTCGACATCGTGGTACGAACCGAAGGTCAGCGTCACTTTCACGTCGACCACCGGATAGCCCGCCAGCACGCCGGCCTTCAGTGTTTCCTGAATGCCCTTGTCGACCGCCGGAATGTATTCACGCGGAATCACGCCACCCTTGATCGCGTCGACGAATTCGTAGCCCTTGCCTTGCGCCGACGGTTCGAGCGTGATCACCGCGTGGCCGTACTGGCCGCGGCCGCCCGACTGCTTGACGAACTTGCCTTCAACGTCTTCGACCTTATTGCGCACCGTTTCGCGGTAAGCCACCTGCGGCTTGCCGACGGTCGCCTCGACGCCGAACTCGCGCTTCATCCGGTCGACCAGAATTTCCAGGTGCAACTCGCCCATCCCGGAGATGATGGTCTGGCCGGATTCTTCATCCGTCTGCACGCGGAATGACGGGTCTTCCTGCGCCAGACGATTGAGCGCGATGCCCATCTTTTCCTGGTCGACCTTGGTCTTCGGCTCGACGGCCTGCGAAATCACCGGTTCCGGGAAGATCATCTTTTCAAGAATGATCACATGTTGCGGATCGCACAGCGTGTCGCCCGTGGTCGCTTCTTTCAGGCCGACTGCCGCGGCGATGTCGCCGCAGTAGACTTCCTTGATTTCCTTGCGCTCGTTCGCATGCATCTGCAGGATCCGGCCAAGGCGTTCCTTCTTTTCCTTGGTCGCGTTGTAGACGGTATCGCCCGAGTTCACCACGCCCGAATACACGCGGAAGAAGATCAACTGACCGACGAACGGGTCGGTCATGATCTTGAAGGCGAGCGCGGAGAACGGATCGTCGTCTTTCGGATGACGCTCGATTTCGTTGTCGTGCTCGTCGTGACCGGTAATTGCGGGGATGTCGAGCGGCGACGGCAGATAGTCGATCACCGCGTCGAGCATGGCCTGCACGCCCTTGTTCTTGAACGCGCTGCCGCACAGCATCGGCACGATCTCGTTGGCGATGGTGCGCACACGAATGCCGTGCTTGATTTCCTCTTCGGTTAGCGTCCCGCCGTGCAGGTATTTGTCGAGCAGTTCCTCGCTCGCTTCAGCGGCAGCCTCGACCATCTTGTCGTGCCACTCCTTCGCGGTCGCCTCGAGCTCGGGCGGAATGTCCCGGTACTCGAATTTGATCCCCTGGTTCTCTTCGTCCCAGTAGATCGCCTTCATCTTGACGAGGTCGACCACGCCCTGGAAATGGTCTTCCGCGCCGACCGGAATCTGGATCGGTACGGCGTTGCCCTTCAGGCGATCACCAATCTGCCGCTGCACGCGGAAGAAGTCCGCGCCCACACGGTCCATCTTGTTGACGAACGCAATGCGCGGCACCTTGTACTTGTTCGCCTGACGCCACACGGTTTCGGACTGCGGCTGCACACCACCCACCGAGTCGTACACCATGCACGCGCCGTCGAGCACGCGCATCGAGCGCTCCACTTCAATTGTGAAGTCGACGTGACCCGGGGTGTCGATGATGTTGATCCGGTGTTCCGGATAGTTGCCGGCCATACCCTTCCAGAAAGCAGTCGTGGCAGCCGATGTGATCGTGATGCCGCGCTCCTGCTCCTGTTCCATCCAGTCCATCGTCGCAGCACCGTCGTGAACCTCGCCGATCTTGTGGGTCACGCCTGTATAGAACAGGATGCGTTCGGTGGTGGTGGTTTTGCCGGCGTCGATGTGGGCGCTAATGCCGATATTCCGGTAGCGCTCGATGGGAGTCTTGCGGGGCACGTGAACCTCCTTGAAATGGCGCGCCTGAAACGCTTGCCGGGCGGCAGTCTGTGCTACCCGGGGGAGCCTGGGTGCTGCTTTGCTAAGATTACTAGGATAGCGCGTCGGCCTGTCTTTTGCAGGAATCTTGCCAGCCGCGTGTGACGGCCTGCTGGTAAGGGCTGACGGGGCGCGGCGCGGACCTCTGCCGCGTGGCGCCGCGCATTGTGTGCTCCGCGCAGAACGCAAAAAAAGCCGGCGCCTCGTGAAAGGCACCGGCTTTTTCCGGAAAGCGGCCGCTGACAATGCAGCGGGGTGTCGCCGAGGTCGGCGCGCGTTTATTGCGCGGCCGGCAACCCCTGGATTTTCATCCCCGGTTTGATGCCTTTCGATGAGAACCAGCCCTTGCTCATTTCCAACGCATACACGCCGTTGTTCTTCGGGCAGTGATTGTTGGTGGTCTCGGCCTGCATCTCGTCGATGTCGGTGACCGTGCCGTCGGCGCGCATGAAGGCGATCGACAACGGGATCAACGTGTTCTTCATCCAGAAGCAATGCACGGCGTTTTCATTGAAGACGAACAGCATGCCTTCATTCGGCGCGAGGGTCGTGCGATACATCAGGCCTTGTTCGCGGTCCGCGTCGTTGGCGGCGACGGCCGCGTCGATCACGAACATGCCCGCGGTCAGCTTCGCGCGCGGAAAGTCGCCGGGCTGCTTCGCGCCGGGCGGCATGTCTTGCGCATGAGCGGGGGCAGTGGTCGTCGCGACGAACGACATCGCGGCGAGCGGCAGTGCAACGGCAACAGCGAAACGCGCAATCAACGAGCGCATGGGAAATCGCACGGCATGACTCCTTGCTGGAAATTAACCCGCGAATGTTACGCGAGCGCGTCAAAAACAAAAAGGCAGATCGCCTTGCGGTGATCTGCCTTTCAACGCCGTAAGAACGGCAATGAAGCGAGTTCTTGACTGCGTTTTTACAACAAACTTACTCCGAAGCGCCCGAAGCTGCAGCTGCTGCTGCTGCCTTCTTGTGCGACTTCTTGTGTGCTGCCTTCTTCGTGGTCTTCTTTGCCGACGAAGCTGCTGCAGCCGGAGCTGCCGATGCTGCCACCGGTGCCGAAGCTTGTGCGAATGCTGCCGTTGCGAAGAGGCCAGCGACCAGAGCGGCGATCAGTTTGTTCATTTTGTAAATCCTCAGCTTTAGTTAATTAACCAAATGACCCGGTTATATGTAGAGTCATGTCGGTAAACGTGCCATCCACCTTTCGGTTGACAGCCGCATCGATATTTTTTCGACGCGTCTGTTTAGCGCTCAGACTCCCTGCACTGACCGCTAGAGCGGCTTGCACAAAGGCCCTTAAGGCTGAATGCCGGATAGCTTCGGGCGGCATCTGCGTCGAATAACGCGTGAGCTCGCGCACCGGTTGACGTGTTTTTTGTGGAAAATTTATATGCCGACGTACTGAAGCAAATGAATGGTTGCGTCGCGATCGTGAACGCAATTGTTTCACGCGTTTTTCATGTTGGTTTCACGCGCGAATTTGTTTGCGGATACAACGAGTTAGCTTTTTCGCTGCTGTGGAAAATAGAGGTTCGGCGCGGGTTCAATGCGGATGAAGTACGCCGGTAAACGCGTTCAGACGATACCTTCCCATGGCGCGTTCAGCGGCAATTCAACACTCTCTCCTGGCTGCAGACCGAGAGAAAAAATATCGAGTGCGCCGACACCGGCGCGCACGAGACGCAACGTCGGAAAACCCACCGCCGCAGTCATGCGACGCACCTGGCGGTTCTTGCCCTCGGTGATCGACAATTCGATCCACGTGGTCGGAATCGCGGCGCGATAGCGGATCGGCGGCGTGCGTGTCCACAGCGAATCAGTCGGCTCGACGTATTCGGCGCGGCAGGGCCGCGTCACGTAATCGCCGAGATCGACGCCGCGCGCGAGCTTCTTCAGCGTGGCCTCATCGACGGCGCCTTCCACTTGTGCCCAATAACGTTTGACAAGTTTGTGACGCGGCTCGGCGATGCGCGCTTGCAGCGCGCCGTCGTCGGTGAGGAGCAGCAGCCCTTCACTATCGGAGTCGAGCCGGCCCGCCGGATAGACGTCGGGTATTTTCACCCAGTCGGCCAGTGACGCCCGCGTTTCGTGCGGCGAAAACTGACAGATGGTGCCGAACGGTTTGTTCAGGGCGAGAAGTCGCATAGAGGAAATCGATGAAGGTCGAGCGGCGCCGGCTGCGTCGGGGGCGTGCGACGCAGGCTGGGAGAGGCGCTGACCCGATAGTAAATGGCGGAATGATAATGCATAATGAGCAACCGCAAATCTCATGTCTTATATAAGATATAAGAGTAAATACCCTCGCTGATTTGATTTTCGACAATGTTGGAAAACCCCAAGCCGCTACGGGCTCGTTGCCACGTCGGCGTGGGCTAGAATAGACGGCCTAGCCGCTCGCGGGCGTCCGGCATTGCGCGTAGCGAGGAGCACCCAGTTTTCGCAGTCTCCCACCAGCTTTCAGCACAGCTTTCACTGGAGTCCGATCATGCCGTATCAGCACATCAAGGTTCCGACCGGCGGTGACAAGATCACTGTCAACGCAGATTTCTCGCTCAATGTTTCCGACCAGCCGATCATTCCGTATATCGAAGGCGACGGAACGGGCCTCGACATCACGCCGGTGATGTTGAAAGTGGTGGATGCCGCAGTAGAAAAAGCTTACGCAGGCAAGAGGAAAATCCACTGGATGGAAATCTACGCCGGCGAGAAATCGACCAAGGTGTACGGCCCGGACGTGTGGCTGCCGGAAGAAACGCTGCAGGTGCTGAAGGAATACGTTGTCTCGATCAAGGGGCCCCTCACCACGCCGGTTGGCGGTGGTATCCGTTCGTTGAACGTCGCTCTGCGTCAGGAACTGGATCTGTATGTTTGCCTGCGCCCGATACAGTATTTCAAGGGTGTGCCTTCGCCGGTGCGTGAGCCGGAAAAGATCGACATGGTGATCTTCCGCGAGAACTCGGAAGACATTTACGCCGGCATCGAATGGCCTGCTGAGTCGGAACAGGCGAAGAAGGTCATCAAGTTCCTGCGCGAAGAAATGGGTGTGAAGAAGATCCGCTTCCCTGAAACCTCGGGGATCGGGATCAAGCCGGTGTCGCGCGAAGGCACGGAGCGCCTGGTGCGCAAGGCGATCCAGTATGCGCTCGACAACAATCGCCGCTCGGTCACGCTGGTGCACAAGGGCAACATCATGAAGTTCACGGAAGGTGCATTCCGCGACTACGGTTATGCGCTGGCGCAAAAGGAATTCGGCGCGGAGCTGATCGACGGTGGTCCGTGGATGAAGATCAAGAACCCGAAGACGGGTGGCGACATCGTCGTGAAAGACGTGATCGCCGACGCGTTCCTGCAGCAGATCCTGCTGCGTCCGGCGGAATATGACGTGATCGCCACGCTGAACCTGAACGGCGACTACGTTTCAGACGCGCTCGCCGCGCAAGTCGGCGGTATCGGGATTGCGCCGGGTGCGAACCTGTCAGATTCGGTCGCGATGTTCGAAGCCACGCACGGCACGGCGCCGAAGTACGCCGGCAAAGATTATGTGAACCCGGGTTCGGAAATTCTCTCGGCTGAGATGATGTTGCGCCACATGGGCTGGACCGAAGCGGCCGACCTGATCATCAAGTCGATGGAAAAGTCGATTCTGCAAAAGCGGGTGACGTATGACTTCGCGCGGCTGATGGAAGGCGCGACGCAAGTGTCCTGCTCGGGCTTTGGTCAGGTGTTGATCGAAAACATGTAAGCGATTCGCGCCGGGTTCTCCCGCTCGAATTCAAAACCCCGGCGCCGTGAGGCGGCCGGGGTTTTTTGTATTTCGACACTGAACATGTAAGTGCGTGCGTCCGTCCGGATTTCCCACACATGTCGAGATATAACCGGCTCCCATTCGGACGTTTCGGTCTGTCCCCGCAGGTTTATATCGGGATGCGCGCGGCGCAGAGCCGGATACCATACGACTGACGAAGAATTTACCCCACTGATCGTTAAGGCGCATCGCCCTGCCTGACATCCAGATTCCCAGCACGAGAGTGAAAATTCAATGACCCAACAAGATAAAGCTGCAAACGTGTTTGTCGCGACGCCCAGCTATGGCGCCGTTGTGACGACTGACTATGCCCTCGGACTTCTCGATCTCTATGATGCGGCGGGTCAACACGGCTTCGGCACGCGGGTCAACTTCAACAGTTTCGACAGCCTGATCACGCGGGCACGCAACACGATGGTGGCCGAGTTTCTCGCGGACGATCACTTCACCCATCTGATGTGGATAGATGGCGATATCGGCTTCAAAGGTGAGGACGTGGTTCGCCTTTTGCGGGCTGATCGTCCTGTGGTGGCAGGCGTTTATCCGTTGAAGATCGACGGTTGGTCCGCCGGAGGTCTGGAGCAGGGTCTGCCGGCTGGTTCGACGAAAGCCGATTTTCGCGCATGTCATGTGATGTATCCCGCAATCGCGCGCTCGGACGCACTGGAACCGGACGCAGACGGTTTTCTCGATGTCCTCTATGCCCCCACCGGATTCATGCTCATCAAACGAGAGGTGTATCTGGCGCTGATGCAGCGTTTTCCAGATCTCAAGTGCCGGTCGAGACTCGCTGGCCGTCCGGAGCTGGATGTGGGCGACCCAGCGGAGTTTCTCTACGCGTTTTTCGACACGATGATCGACCCTGAAACGCGAATGTACCTGTCGGAAGACTATGCTTTCTGTCGGCTCATCGACAGCATTGGCATTACGCCCGCAGTCGACGTGAGGTCGAACCTGCGTCATCAAGGTATTGCGGTCTATGAGGGTGACCTTGCTCGCAGTCTCGAGATACAACGTGCGGAAACGCGTCGTGCCGCCAGATAGTAGGGCAGGCATCGAAAGCCCACAGAAAGGACCGACAAGACCCGATATCTGGGAAATTCGCGTTATCGACGTCACGAGGCGGGGTAAGGAGCGGCCAGAGATCAGAAGCAATTAGAAGGCGCCGCCCAAAAAAGAAACCCGGCACGGAGCCGGGTTTCAAAGGACGGGTAACGAACAGTGTCAGGCAGGTGCCTGGATGTTCGATGCCTGTTTGCCTTTCGGGCCTTGCACGACCTCGAAGGTTACTTTCTGACCTTCCTTGAGGGTCTTGAACCCATTCATCTGGATGGCCGAGAAGTGTGCAAACAGATCCTCACCCCCTTCGTCAGGCGTGATGAATCCGAAACCTTTTGCGTCATTGAACCATTTGACCGTACCAGTTGCCATTCCAACTTCCCCTGTAACTCATGTCACTACCACGAGCCCTCGAAAAGCTCGACGACCGCGGGATGCAGCCGCTCCCTCCTCACAAGCTCACCATCGGCATTTTTTCGAATTATGGCTCAGTGAAAAAAGTGCCAGCTTGATTGTTGAGGCTCTTTATTCGAGTGTCAAGAAAATTTTGAGATGCCGTTGCCGCGTTGCAAACAGGCGTTTCCAGGGTTTTTCCCGCTTTTGTTTTCTTATGTGCGGTTGCCCAAGCGTGCCGTCTTGAAAAGTCGCATAATCGACTCACATGCTGTTCTGCGGGTCGCGCACCGTCCGCTGGCCGGGCGAGTGCCCACAGCCAGTACCGGCAGGTTGTGCGATACTCGATCCGACTGCGGCGCAGCACGGCCGCGATGCATCACTGGATAGGGGCCGGCTCCGCAATCGGCTCGTCGAATGACGCAACGCTTTTGGGGGTAATCACCCATCAGGCGGTAGCGAACGGGCTCACCGGCCGGTCGGCCGGGTTTTGACAGGATTGCGGGCCTGTCCTAGTTGTTTAGAATGGGTGTATGGCGATTATCCCGGACAAGCAGGACGGCACCGTACTGGAGCGGCAGGAAAAGAAGCTGAAGCCGCCGTCCATGTACAAGGTGGTGCTGCTGAATGACGACTTCACGCCAATGGAATTTGTCGTGATGATCGTGCAGGAATATTTCAATAAAGATCGTGAAACCGCAACGCAGGTCATGTTGAAGGTGCATCGCGAGGGCAGGGGAGTTTGTGGGGTCTATACGCGGGACATCGCGTCGACCAAAGTCGAGCAAGTCGTTACCCACGCACGGCAGGCCGGGCATCCGCTGCAGTGTGTGATGGAGGAAGCATGATTGCCCAGGAACTGGAAGTCAGCCTGCACATGGCGTTCATGGAAGCACGCCAGGCGCGGCACGAGTTCATAACGGTCGAACATCTTTTGCTGGCACTGTTGGACAATCCAACGGCCGCGGAGGTGTTGCGTGCATGCGCGGCCAATATCGAGGATCTGCGCCAGAACCTGCGCAATTTCATTCATGACAACACGCCAACCGTGCCTGGCACGGACGACGTCGACACGCAGCCCACGCTGGGTTTCCAGCGTGTGATCCAGCGCGCGATCATGCATGTGCAATCCACCTCGAACGGCAAGAAGGAAGTGACCGGCGCGAATGTGCTGGTGGCGATCTTCGGCGAGAAGGATTCGCACGCGGTGTACTACCTGCAGCAGCAGGGCGTGACGCGTCTGGACGTGGTGAATTTCATCTCGCATGGCATTGCCAAGACCAGCAGCACGGACGCCGCGAAAGCGAGCGACGCGAATGCCGAGTCCGACGAAGCCGCCGCGCAGAAGGAAACGCCGCTCGCCCAGTTCACGCAGAACCTGAACCAGATGGCGAAAGACGGCCGCATCGATCCGCTGATCGGGCGCGAGTCGGAAGTCGAGCGCGTGGTGCAGGTGCTGTGCCGCAGGCGCAAAAACAATCCGCTACTGGTCGGTGAGGCCGGCGTCGGCAAGACGGCGATCGCCGAAGGGCTCGCCTGGCGCATTACGCGCGGCGAAGTGCCGGATATTCTGGCCGATGCCCAGGTGTATTCGCTCGACATGGGCGCGCTGCTCGCCGGCACCAAGTATCGCGGCGACTTTGAACAGCGCCTGAAGACGGTCCTCAAGGAATTGAAAGAACGTCCGCACGCGATCCTGTTCATCGACGAAATTCATACGCTGATTGGCGCGGGCGCTGCGTCGGGCGGCACGCTGGACGCATCGAATCTGCTGAAACCGGCCTTGTCGTCGGGCACGCTGAAGTGCATCGGTGCGACCACGTTCACGGAATATCGCGGCATCTTCGAAAAAGACGCGGCTTTGTCGCGCCGTTTCCAGAAGGTCGATGTGACCGAGCCGACCGTCGAACAGACGGTGGCGATCCTGCGTGGCCTGAAGTCGCGCTTCGAAGAGCACCACGGCGTGAAGTATTCGTCGGGTGCGCTGTCGGCTGCGGCTGAATTGTCGGCACGCTTCATTACGGATCGTCATCTGCCGGATAAGGCGATCGACGTGATCGACGAAGCGGGCGCGGCGCAACGCATCCTGCCGAAGTCGAAGCAGAAGAAGACCATCGGCAAGAACGAGATCGAAGAAATCATCTCGAAGATCGCCCGCGTCCCGCCGCAAAGCGTGTCGCAAGACGATCGCAGCAAGCTGCAAACGCTGGACCGCGATCTGAAGAGCGTGGTGTTCGGGCAAGACCCGGCCATCGATGCGCTGTCGGCCGCGATCAAGATGGCGCGCGCGGGCCTCGGCAAGCTGGACAAGCCGATCGGCGCGTTCCTGTTCTCCGGGCCGACGGGCGTCGGCAAGACGGAAGTGGCGAAGCAACTGGCCTTCACGCTGGGGATCGAGTTGATCCGCTTCGACATGTCGGAATACATGGAGCGTCATGCGGTGAGCCGTTTGATCGGTGCGCCGCCGGGCTATGTCGGTTTCGATCAGGGCGGTCTGTTGACCGAAGCCGTCACGAAGAAGCCGCACTGCGTGCTGCTGCTCGACGAAATCGAGAAGGCGCATCCGGACATCTACAACGTGCTGCTGCAGGTGATGGACCACGGCACGCTGACGGACAACAACGGCCGCAAGGCGGATTTCCGCAACGTCATCATCATCATGACGACGAACGCGGGTGCTGAGGCAATGGGCAAGGCGGTGATCGGCTTCACGAACCGTCGGGAAACCGGCGACGAAATGGTCGACATCAAGCGCATGTTCACGCCGGAGTTCCGTAACCGTCTGGACGCAACGATCAGCTTCCGTTCGCTCGATGAAGAAATCATCATGCGTGTGGTCGACAAGTTCCTGATGCAGCTGGAAGATCAACTGCATGAGAAGAAGGTCGACGCGCTCTTCACCGACGCGCTGCGCCAGCATCTCGCCAAGCACGGTTTCGATCCGCTGATGGGCGCGCGGCCGATGCAGCGTTTGATCCAGGACACGATCCGTCGTGCGCTGGCCGACGAGCTGCTGTTCGGCAAGCTGATGAACGGCGGTCGCGTAACGGTCGACGTGGATGCGGAGGACAAGGTGCAGTTGACCTTCGACGAGCATCCGGCGCCGCGCAATCCGAATCCGGAAGCGGTTGAGGTTGAGTAAGTCGGTCGAGTAAGTTCAGGTCTTACCTGAAAGCAGAACGGCGCGGGTTGAACCCCGCGCCGTTCTGCTTTTTGCGTTGTGCTGAGCGCTTGTCAGAAGCAAGCGATGCCTTCGCGCTTAGGACATTCTCGTGTCTTAGTGCTTGCCCGTGCTGCCGAACCCACCCGCGCCACGTTCGCTAGTTTCGAAATCGTCGACGATAGTGAACTCGGCCTGGACCACCGGCACGATCACAAGTTGCGCAAGGCGCTCCATCGGATTCAGCACGAACGTGGTCTCGCCACGATTCCACGTCGAGATCATCAACTGGCCCTGGTAATCCGAATCGATCAGGCCGACCAGGTTCCCCAGCACGATCCCATGCTTATGACCCAGACCCGAACGCGGCAGAATCAATGCCGCATAACCCGGATCGGCAACGTGAATCGCCAGACCCGTCGGCACCAGCGCGGTCTCGCCGGGTTTCAGCGTCAACGGCTCGTCGAGGCAGGCGCGCAGGTCGAGGCCCGCGCTGCCGGTGGTGGCGTAGGCCGGGAGTTGGTCGCGCATGCGCGCGTCGAGAATCTTCAGGTCGAGTTTCATGCAGGTTCGAAGGTTTAAGGGGTGGAGGCCGGGCGTCCGAGTTGGAGCGCATCGGCAAGAAGTTCATAGGAGCGCAGCCGGGCGCGATAGCTGCCGGCTACGGTGAGCACGATCAGCTCGTCGGCCTGGAACTGTTCCTGCAAGGCATGGAGCCGCTCAGTGACGGTTTCCGGCGTGCCGATGATGCTGCGGGGTTTCTCGCGGTCGATCACCAGCCGCTCGCGCTCGCCGTATTCCTGCGCGATGCCTTGTTCGACGGTTGGAATCGGCTCGTTCAGGCCGTAGGCCATTTGCACGCGACGCAAGTCGACGGCCTTTTCCAGATCGGCGGCTTCCTGTTCGGTGTCCGCGCAGATCACGAATACGGCGGCCGCCAGATAGGGCTGTTGCGTTTCCAGGCTGGCTTTGAAGCGCTCGCGATAGGCAAGCGCCACCTGATGCCCAAAATGCGCGTTGATGAAATGCGCGAACGCAAAGCGGATACCGAGTTGTGCCGCCAGCAGGCCACCGAATTCACTTGAGCCGAGCATCCACAGCTGCGGTCGCGTAGCGATCTGCGGTTGCAGCAACACGCCATGCGCAAGGTGATCTTCAGGCAACGTGCCGTGCATCAAACCCACCAGATCGGCAACCTGCTGCGGGAAAATGTCGCCGCGGTTGTAGGCGCCGGCCGCGACCGCCTGCGCTGTGCGCATGTCGCCACCAGGGGCGCGCCCCACGCCGAGGTCGATGCGATTAGGAAAGAGCGCCTCGAGCATCATGAATTGCTCGGCGACTTTGAATGGGCTGTAGTACGGCAGCATCACGCCGCCGGAACCCAGGCGAATGCGTTGGGTCACGCTGCCGAGGCGCGCCAGCATCACCTCGGGGCTGGGATTCGACACGCCGCGCAAGCCGTGATGCTCGGCGCACCAATAGCGCGTGTAGCCGAGGTCGTCAGCCAGCTGCGCGAGTTCGATGGTAGCGGCGATGGCGTCCGCCACTGAGTGCCCGCCGATCACGGGCGTTTGATCGAGCACGGAAAGTAGCGTCATGTCAGTACTGCTCCAGATGATTCGGTGCGCCAAAGCGGCTGGCGGCACATTCAGCGTGTGCCGCCTCGCGGCTTTAGCGGATCAGACTTGTATCGGGCAGACGCTTCGCAATTTCGACGATCAGGGCGCGCGCGAGCGTCTGCTTGTCGGCGCGCGGCAGCTTCGTTGCACCGCCTGCTTCGAACAGGATCACTTCGTTGTCGTCGAGGCCGAACGTCAGCGGACCGAGATTGCCGATCAGAAGCGGCACGTTCTTGCGCGCGCGCTTTTCTTCGCCATGCACTTCTAGATCGCCGCTTTCCGCTGCAAAGCCGACTGCGAACGGCGGCCGCGGCAGCTTGGCGACCGCGGCCAGAATGTCCGGATTCTCGACAAACGTGAAGGTGGGCAGCGCGCGCTCGGCGGTCTTCTTGATCTTGTGTTCGCTGGCGTGATCGACGCGCCAGTCGGCCACCGCAGCCACGCCGATGAAGATGTCGGCGTCGGCCACCGAGCGCATTACCGCGTCGTGCATTTGCTGCGCGTTTTGCACGTCTTCGCGGAACACGCCCCACGGTGTTTCCAGTGCGACAGGGCCCGCGACCAGATGCACTTCGGCGCCCGCTTGCTGCGCGGCGCGCGCCAGTGCAAAACCCATCTTGCCGCTCGAACGATTGGTGATGCCACGCACCGGATCGAGCGGTTCGAAGGTCGGGCCGGCGGTCAGCAACACGCGATGACCGGACAGGATCTTGGGCGAGAAGAACGACGCGATCGCTTCGTAAGTCGCTGCCGCTTCGAGCATGCGCCCGTCACCGATTTCGCCGCACGCTTGCGGACCCGAATCGGGGCCCAGCACCTCAATACTGTCCGCACGCAGTTGCGCGACGTTGCGTTGGGTGGCCGGGTTCTGCCACATCTGCCGGTTCATCGCGGGCACGACCAGCAGCGGACAATCGCGTGCGACGCACAGCGTCGACAGCAGATCGTCGGCCATGCCGTGGGCGAGCTTGGCGAGGAAATCGGTCGAGGCGGGCGCAATGACGATCGCGTCGGCTTCACGCGACAGATCGATGTGCGCCATGTTGTTCGGCACGCGGCCGTCCCACTGGCTCGTATAGACGGGGCGGCCGGACAGCGCCTGCATGGTGACAGGGGTGATGAACTGCGTGGCCGCTTCGGTCATCACGACCTGCACGGTCGCGCCGGCCTTGGTCAGGAGGCGTGTGAGCTCGGCGATCTTGTAGCAGGCAATGCCGCCTGTCATGCCGAGGACAAGGTGTTTTCCTGCGAGTTCTGCGGTTGCCAACGAAAGCCTCCGACAAAGCGTGGTAGCGGGCAGCGGCACTGTGCACCGCTGCCGGCCTTCAAACTAGCGCGTACTGCGCACGCGCCGCAACTCGTCGAGCACGAGCAGGATCGCGCCGATCGTGATCGCGCTGTCGGCGAGATTGAACGCCGGCCAGTGCCACGTGCGGACGTGGAAGTCGAGAAAGTCGATCACATGGCCGTACGCGAGCCGGTCAATCACATTGCCGAGCGCACCGCCGAGAATCAGCGAGAGCGCCGTGCAGAACATTTTCTGTCCGCCGTGACGCTTGAGCAGGTAGCAGATCACCAGTGCCGCGACCACGCCGAGCGCGGTGAACGCCCAGCGCTGCCAGCCGCCCGCCATCGCGAGGAAGCTGAAGGCGGCGCCACGGTTGTACACGAGGATCAGGTTGAAAAACGGCGCGACCTCATGCGGAACACCGTAGGCAAACACCTTCTGGACCGCGATTTTCGTCAGCTGATCGAACAGGATCACGATCAGCGCGACGCCAAGCCACGGTGCCAGCGAACTGTTGCTGGCCGACGTTTTCGACATGGTTTTTGCCATTATGCCGCGCTCCGCGTTTCGCCGTTGCCGAACAGGTTGCTGAAGCAGCGGCCGCACAGGTTGGGGTGCTCGGCGTTGGCGCCGACGTCCGCGCGGTAGTGCCAGCAGCGTTCGCACTTCAGATACTTCGAAGCGATCACTTCGACACCTTCTTCCGCTTCGCTGTCGACCTTCACGACGTTCGCCGCCGACGTGATCAGCACGAACTTCAGGTCGTCGCCGAGACTTGTGAGCGCGTCGTAACGCGCGCCGCTCGCGCGGATTTCGACTTCCGCCTGCAGTGACGAACCGATCAGGTTCGCGACGCGTGCTTCTTCCAGTGCCTTGGTCACGTCGCTACGCGCGGCGCGCAGCAGCGTCCATTTGTCGAGCAGCTCACCGGCTTGCGGGACTGCCGGGAACGCGTGATAGGTCTCGGTGAAGATCGTTTCGCTGTTCGGCGAGAAGATCTTCCACGCTTCTTCCGCGGTGAACGACAGGAACGGCGCCATCAGACGCAGCAGGCCGTGTGCGATGTGATACAGCGCGGTCTGAGCCGAACGGCGCGCGACGGAGTCGACCGCCGTGGTGTACAGGCGGTCTTTCAGCACGTCCAGGTAGAAACCGCCCAGGTCTTCCGAGCAGAACGTCTGCAGTTTCGCGACCACCGGGTGGAACTCGTACTTGTCGTAGTGCGAGAGGATGTCGTTCTGCAGATTCGCCGACAGCGCCACTGCGTAACGATCGATCTCGAGCCAGTCTTCGACCGGACGCGCATGTTGCGCGAAGTCGAAGTCCGACAGGTTCGCGAGCAGGAAGCGCAGCGTGTTGCGGATGCGGCGATAGCCTTCCGTCACGCGCTTCAGGATCTCTTCGGAGATCGCCAGTTCGCCCGAGTAATCGGTCGATGCGATCCACAGACGGATGATTTCCGCGCCGAGGCGGTTCGACACTTCATGCGGATCGATACCGTTGCCGAGCGACTTGCTCATCTTGCGGCCTTCGCCGTCGACGGTGAAACCGTGCGTGAGCAGCGCGTTGTACGGCGGACGGCCGTCGAGCATCGAAGCGGTCAGCAGCGACGAGTGGAACCAGCCGCGGTGCTGGTCCGAGCCTTCCAGATACAGGTCAGCCGGGAATTGCAGTTCGTCTTTATGCGAGCCGCGCAGCACGTGCCAGTGCGTGGTGCCCGAATCGAACCAGACGTCCAGCGTGTCGCGGTTCTTTTCGTACATGTTGGCGTCGTCACCGAGCAGTTCGCGCGGGTCGAGCGTTTGCCACGCTTCGATACCGGCCTTCTCGACGCGTTGCGCGACTTCTTCGAGCAGTTCCAGCGTGCGCGGATGCAGCTCGCCGGTTTCCTTGTGCACGAAGAACGCCATCGGCACGCCCCATTGGCGCTGACGCGACAGCGTCCAGTCCGGGCGATTCGCGATCATGCTGAACAGGCGCTGCTTGCCCCACGCCGGATAGAAGGCGGTGTTCTCGATGCCTTCGAGCGCGGTTTCGCGCAGCGTCTTGTCGGTGTCGTTCGGCTTCACATCCATGCCGGCGAACCATTGCGAGGTCGCACGATAGATGATCGGCGTTTTGTGGCGCCAGCAGTGCATGTAGCTGTGCCGATAGTTCTCGGTGCGCAGCAGCGTGCCGGCGGCTTGCAGGGCTTCGACGATCTGCGGATTGGCCGCCCAGATCGACAGGCCACCGAACAGCGCGAGTGATTCGATGTAACGGCCGTCGCCCATCACCGGGTTGATGATGTCCGAATCGGCCATGCCGTGTGCCTTGCAGGACACGAAGTCTTCGACGCCGTACGCCGGTGACGAGTGGACCACACCCGTACCCGAATCGGTCGTCACGTAGTCGCCGAGATAAACCGGCGCCGTACGCTTGTAGGCCGGATGGGCGGCTGCGAGCGGATGATTGAAGCGCAGATTGACGAGCTTCGCGCCCGGCGTGGTCGCGATGACTGTGCCTTCCAGTTCGTACTGTTTCAGGCACGCTTCAACGCGCTCTTCGGCGAGGATCAGCAAGCCGCGCGGCGTATCGACCAGCGCGTAGACGATTTCCGGGTGCAGGTTTAGCGCCTGGTTGGCGGGGATGGTCCACGGCGTGGTGGTCCAGATCACGATTCCGCCTTCGTTGCGCGGCAGTGCAGCCAGGCCGAAAGCCTGCGCGGTCTTTTCCGGCTCGGCGAAGCTGAACAGCACGTCGATGGTCGGATCGGTCTTGTCTGCGTATTCAACTTCCGCCTCGGCCAGCGCCGAACCGCAGTCGAAACACCAGTTGACCGGCTTCAGGCCGCGGAACACGTAGCCCTTTTCCATGATCTTCGCGAGCGCGCGGATTTCGCCGGCTTCGTTCGTGAAGTTCATCGTCTTGTACGGGTTGTCCCAGTCGCCGAGCACGCCCAGGCGGCGGAAGCCGACCTTCTGCTTCTCGATCTGCTCGGTCGCGTAGGCGCGCGCCTTCTGCATCACTTCAGCGGCCGGCAGCGACTTGCCGAACTGCTTTTCGATCTGGATTTCGATCGGCATGCCGTGGCAATCCCAGCCCGGCACGTAGACGGCGTCGAAGCCCGCCAGATTGCGCGCCTTGACGATCATGTCCTTGAGGATCTTGTTCACCGCGTGGCCGAGGTGGATGTCGCCGTTCGCATACGGCGGGCCGTCGTGCAGAATGAACTTCTTACGGCCTTTGCTGGCCGCGCGGATCGTCTCGTAGACCTTGCGCTCCTGCCATTCCTTGACCCATTGCGGCTCGCGCTTGGGCAGGTCGCCACGCATCGGGAACGGCGTGTCGAGCAGGTTGACCGGGTAGCGTGACTGCGGTTTCGAATCGGCTTTCTTGTTGCTCATGATGAGGTCGCGGTGAATTCTTTCTAAGCGCAGCGAAGCTGCGGGTTGCGCACGAAGCGCAGGGCGTTGGGCGCGCCCGGCAGGCATGTCGCGTGATCCACACGGACGCCCTTCGATGCGCGCAGCGGTGGGTACATGCAGCACTTGGCGCGCTAGCATGTACCGCGGCGGCTATCTAATTCGGTCGGTGGCCGAGGTGGCGAAACCGGTGGAACGGCTGCCCGGCGTGCCGGTGCCGACGGCCGCGAACCACGCGCGCGCATTGGCGACGTCGCGCGCGATGGCGGCGGTCAACGTTTCGAGGTCGACGTACTTTTCCTCGTCACGCAGCTTTTTCAGGAATTCGACGCGCACGAGTTTGCCATACGCGTCGCCGTGCCAGTCGAGCAGATGCACCTCGAGCAGCACGCGGCCGGAATCGTCGACAGTGGGGCGCAAGCCGAGGCTGGCGACGCCCTGCAACGGTTCGTCCGCCACGCCATGCACGCGCACCACAAAAATGCCCGCCAGTGCCGGACGCTTATGCGCGATCGGCAGATTGAGCGTTGGGAAACCGAGATCGCGGCCGAGCTTCATGCCATGCACGACATGGCCGCTGATCAGGTAGTCGCGGCCCAGCGCGGCGCGCGCCGAGTCGAGATCGCCTGCCACCAGCGCCGTGCGCACGCCCGAGCTGGAAATGCGCGCGCCCGACGGATCGGCCACGGTGCCCATCTGCTCGACTTCGAAACCGTACTGCTCACCGGCGGTCTTGAGCGACGCGAAATCGCCCGCGCGCTTCGCGCCGTAGCGGAAGTCGTCGCCGATCATCACCCAGCGCGCATGCAGCCCGTTGACGATGATCCGTTCGACAAACGCATCCGGCGACTGGCTCGCGAAGGTGTGATTGAAATGCTCGACCACGACCCGATCGACGCCGTTGGTGCGCAGCGCCTCGAGCTTGTCGCGCAGCATTGCGATTCGCGGCGGCGCGCCAGCCGGATTGAAGAACTCGCGCGGGTGCGGCTCGAAGGTCATCACGCAGACGGGCAGGCCGCGTGCATCGGCTGCGGCCCGGACGTGGGCGAGCAAAGCCTGATGGCCGCGGTGGACACCGTCGAAGTTGCCGATGGTCAGTGCGCAGGGCGCACGGCTTTCAGCATTGGGAAGACCGCGGAAGACTCTCACGATAGCGGGTTTGAGGTAGGGCGGCCGAGGAGCCGCAAAACAAACGATTATAAACGCTCAACGCACGAGACGGCGGCGCGTCGCCGTTTCAGTGTCCCCCGAATGATAAAATCCACGGATGAAAAAACTCGTCATCCTGATTTCCGGACGGGGAAGCAACATGGAAGCTATCATTCGCGCCTGCGCGGACGAGGGCTGGGCGGCGCAAGTCGCCGCCGTGATTGCCAACCGTCCTGACGCCGCGGGCCTTGCGTTCGCAGCGTCGCACGGCATTGCCACGGCGGTGGTCGACCACCGCCAGTTTCCCGATCGCGACGGCTTCGACACCGCGCTGGCGCAAGAAATCGACCGTTTCGGGCCCGATCTGGTCGTGCTGGCCGGCTTCATGCGGGTGCTCACGGCCGGTTTCGTCGACCACTACGCCGGGCGCATGCTGAACGTGCACCCGTCGCTGCTGCCGAGCTTTCCGGGCCTGAAAACCCATCAACAGGCGCTTGACGCCGGCGTGCGCCTGCACGGCGCGTCGGTGCATTTTGTCACGTCGCAGCTGGATCACGGGCCGATCGTCGCGCAGGCGGCCGTCCCCGTCGAGGCTGGCGACACCCCCGCCATGCTCGCGGAACGCGTGCTGGCAACCGAACATATTATTTATCCACGCGCGGTGCGCTGGTTCGTCGAAGGGCGTCTTGCCCTCGACGGCTTGCGTGTCACGCTTACGCCGCCGGAGCCGCAATGGCTCTTTGCCGGTCACACCGCCGGAGAGGGCGCATGAGATTACATGGTTTTTTGATTGGACAAACTGAGACTTTGCTGGCTGAAGTCCTGAAACTGAACGGCCCGGCCGACGCCACGACGAGCCGCTTTTTCCGCGCGCATCCGAAGCTCGGGCATGGCGAGCGCGGCGTGATCGCCGAGGCGGTCTTCGCGGTGCTGCGTCGCCGGATGGAATTCGCCCACCTGGCCGAAGGCGGCGCGGGCAGCCCGGCGCGCCGTATGGCCTTGCTGGGACTGATGCAGACAGCGGGCCGCACGGCCCTCAAGCCGTTCTTGTCGGAAACCGAATCGCACTGGCTCGAACACGTCGCGAAGATTGA
Source organism: Paraburkholderia sediminicola (assembly GCF_046027825.1). GTDB lineage: Bacteria > Pseudomonadota > Gammaproteobacteria > Burkholderiales > Burkholderiaceae > Paraburkholderia > Paraburkholderia sediminicola_D. The sequence goes on along the minus strand of NZ_JAQQDU010000011.1, from coordinate 914 downwards.
CCCGGAAAGCCTGCCGCTGCGGATTCGCCTGAATCTGCCCGACTGGATCCATCAGGCGCTCTCCAAGCGTTTCGAACCCGCGGAACTGGCGCAACTGGCCGCCGCGCTGAACTATCCGGCGCCGCTGGACCTGCGCGCAAACCCGATCAAGGCAAGCCGTGACGACGTGCTGAACGCACTATCGAAGGCCGGCATCGAAGGGGGCGCGACGCCTTTCGCGCCGTTCGGCGTGCGGGTGGTCGGCAAGCCGCCGCTCACCAAGCTCGACGCGTTCCAGCACGGCTGGGTTGAAGTCCAGGACGAAGGCAGCCAGTTGCTGTGTTCGCTAGTCGCGCCCAAGCGCGGCGAAATGATCGTGGATTTCTGCGCGGGCGCGGGCGGCAAGACGCTGGCGCTGGGCGCGGCGATGCGCTCTACCGGCCGTCTGTACGCATTCGACGTCTCCGAGCGCCGTTTGGCCAAGCTCAAGCCGCGCCTCGCGCGCAGCGGCCTGTCGAACGTGAATCCGGTGCTGATCGACAGCGAACACGATGCGAAGATCAAGCGTCTGGCCGGCAAGATCGACCGCGTGCTGGTCGATGCGCCGTGCAGCGGCCTGGGTACGCTGCGCCGTAACCCTGACCTGAAATGGCGCCAGTCGCCGGAGTCGGTCGCCGAACTGGCACCGAAGCAGGCGTCGATTCTCGCCAGCGCCTCGCGTCTGGTGAAGAAGGGTGGCCGTCTCGTCTACGCCACCTGTTCGATTCTGGAAGAGGAAAACGAAGCCGTCGTGCAGCAATTCCTCGCCAACCATCCGGACTTCGCATTGGTGCCGGCGCGCGACGTACTGGCCGAGCAGCGCATCGACCTGGAAATGGGCGATTACCTGTCACTGTGGCCGCACCGTCACGCCACGGACGGTTTCTTTGCAGCCG
>NZ_JAQQDU010000109.1:0-27175 GCF_046027825.1 Paraburkholderia sediminicola | reverse complement strand
GTCCCGAGTTAGAAATTCGTAGACAAAATCGTTTGACGCTGGCGAGGATGTCGTCGGCCGATTTGGTCCAGCTGAAAGGTCTCGGATCAGTGTTGTTGATCTGGATGTATTGGCGAATAGCCTGCTCGAGTTGCCGGGTGGAGCGATGAGTGCCACGGCTGATGTATGTCTCGCTGAGCGTGGCAAACCATCGTTCGACCTGGTTAATCCACGAAGCAGAGGTCGGGGTGAAATGCGCATGAAAACGCGGATGGCGAGCCAGCCACGTATTGATCGAGGAGGTCTTGTGCGTACCGTAGTTGTCCATCACCAGATGCACGTCCAGTTGGGGTGGCACGTTGGCCTCGATGGTGCGCAGGAACTGCAGGAATTCACTGCTGCGATGACGTCGATGCAGTTCGCCAATGACTTCGCCCGTGGAGATGTCCAGCGCCGCGAACAGTGTGGTTGTGCCGTGACGCATATAGTCGTGCGTGCGTCGCTCAGGGATGCCCGGGGCCAGCGGCAGCATAGGCTGGGTGCGGTCCAGCGCCTGGATCTGGCTCTTCTCGTCCACGCACAACACCATGGCCTTGAGCGGCGGGTCCAGATACAGCCCAACGATATCGCGCACCTTGTCCACAAACAATGGATCGCTGGAGAGCTTGAAGGTCTCCTGCCGGTGTGGCTGAAGCCCGAAGGCATGCCATATTCGCGTCACGGCCGTCTGCGACAGCCCCATCTCGCGGGCCATTGTGCGCGTGCTCCAGTGGGTCGCTCCCGTGGGCACGGACTCAAGCGTGCGCGCAATGAGCGCGTCTACCTGGGCGTCCTCGATCGTCCTCGGTGCTCCCGGGCGCGGTGCATCGAGCAACCCGTCCACGCGGTGATTGATGAATCGCGAACGCCACTTCGAAACCGTATGCGAGGTGACACGCTGCCTTGTCGCGACCGTCTTGTTGTCGATGCCCTCGGCGCAGGCCAGCACAATGCGTGCGCGCAAGGCCAGCGCCTGCGCGGTCTTGCGCCGCATTGTCAGCGCCGTGAGCTGTTCACGTTCCGCTTCACTCAAGATCAGTGGCGCCTTCGGTCTTCCCCTCATCATCGCCTCGCTTATTTGCGAACCCTGCAACCCAGGTTAGTACACAACGCAAATAAGGCAATGAATTTCTAACTCAGGACACTAGTTGCGCACGCCGCTCTGCTTTCTGAAGGCGTCCAGAATGCGCCGCTCCAGCGCGTTGTAGTCGCGGCCGAAGTGATGATCGCCCGACGTCCGGATCACCTCGACGCCGGTATGGGTCAGCGCCGGACACAAGGTGTCCTTCTCGTCTTCACCGTAGAAGCACTGCACGATAGCGGGCGGCACACGCGACAATTCAGGCTGCACCTTCAATGCCTTATCGCTCGCCGGCATACCGAGCCAGCCGCCCACACGGATCTGGAAATCGGCGTCGGGCGCGAAGCCTAGCAGCGCAATCAGCGACACTTTCGCCCGCTGCGCTTCAGGCAGGCGGCTATAGGCGAACGGCATCACGTCGGCGCCAAACGAATAGCCGACCAACGCAATATGCTCCGCGTGCCAGCGCGACCCGTAGGTCTGCATGATGCGCGCGAGATCGCGGCTCGTCTGCGCCGGGGTCTTTTCGCTCCAGAAATAGCGCAGGCTGTCCACACCGATCACCGAGACGCCATCTTTCTGCAAGGCGAGAGAGATGGTCTTGTCCAGATCGCGCCAGCCGCCGTCGCCGGAAATCACCACCGCCATGAGACCGTTCGGATGCGCGGCGGGCAACTCGATTAGCGGCAGATCGGAGAGGTCGTCATCGCTCGTCGACACCGTCTGCAAATGCGGCGTGACCATGGCAACGAGTCGCGTGCGATCGCCGTTGCCTGGCGTCGCTTTTTCGACGAAGCCCGGCACCTTGTCGCGGATGATCGTCGGATCCGGCGGGCACGGTTGAAAGCGCGGATCCAGATCGCGCTCTGCATCCACCGATACCGCGCCGGCAACAGTATTTGACGGCGCCTGTTCGAGCACATGCATCGCAAGCGTCGCGCCCTGCCCCGTACCCGCGACGATCGGCGCGAAATAGCGGCTCGATTGCGATTGCCGTTCGAGTTGATGGCTCAAGGATTCAGCATCGCCGACCAGTTGATGGCAGGCTTCTTTCTTCGCACTCAGATTGGCCGCATAACGCGCCGTATCCACGCCGACGGTCAGCGCGCCGGCCTTGGCGAGCGCATCGGCAGTTTGCTGGTCGGCTGCACTCCAGCCGGTGGCCAGCGAGTAAAGCACCACGAAGCCGCGCAATGGGCCGACCGGCTGCGTCACCGTCACATCGCCAAAACGGCCGCCGGGCACGGTAGTGGTTGCAGCAAAGGCGGCCGCGCTGGCAGCCACGAGACTCGCCGCAACGGCGAGCTTGAAAAACGGATGCAATGTCATGAACGCCGGCCTCCTGCCAGCAATGACAGGTCCGCGAGCGTGAAGAACACGCCCACCGAACCCGACGCCGCGAGATAGCGCGGCTCCCAATGCGGCTGGAATTTGCTCTTGAAAGCACGCAGTCCGCGGAAGTTATAGAAGCGGCCGCCGAAGCGCCACACGATGCCTGCCAGCCGATGCCAGCGCGACGCGAGGGGTGTCGGCTGCATGCCGGAGAGCGGCGCGATGCCGAGACTGAGCGAGCGGAAACCCGCCTGCTTCAGATGCAGCGCCAGGTGGGTGAACAGATATTCCATCGCATACGGCGACGCGCTTTCCACGTGCCGCATCACGCCGACCGTCGCTTCGGTATTCATATCGGTCGTCATGAAGGTCACAAAAGCGGCCGGCTCGCCGTTCTGGCGCACCAGCATCACGGATTGCGCGGCGAGGTACTCGTCGGTAAACGCCGCCACCGAGAAGCTCTTTTCGCGCGCATCGCGGCTATCGAGCCAGCCGTCGGAGATCTCGCGCAGCGTCTCGAGCGACGCTGGCACATCGGCCGGATCGATCACGTCGACGGTAAAGCCGTCACGCTCGCCACGCTTGAGCGCATAACGAAGATGGGCGCGGTGCGAGCCCTTCAGGTCGAAATCGTCGAGCACCACGTGGGCTTCTTCGCCGAGCTTCATCAGCGTGAGACCGGCGTCGAGGTAGAGTGGCAAAGCGTTGGCGCGCACCTGATAGAACGCCGCGCGGCCGCCATGCGCATGCGCGAGCGCGACGAACTTGCTGATCAGCCCGGCCCACTCCTCGCGCGGACCGACCGGATCGTGAAGCGCGGCCCACGTGCGGCCATTTTTCGCGTACATCAGGAAGGCTTCGCGCGACTCGGAAAAGAGAAAGCTCTTGTCGCCCATCAGCGCGAGACCGGCGTCGCTACGCTCCTGGGCGCGCACGATGCGCGCCGCGTCTTGCAGATCTTGCGGAGCGGGCATGACGAAGCGGCCCGCCGCGGGGCGCAGCAACTGCCAGAACGCGAAGATCGCGGCGAACAGACTGGCGGCCAGGGTTGCGCGCAGCGCACGCGGTGCGCGTTCGTCGAAGGCGAATTGCCACCACAGGTCGCGCGTGTACGGCACGTCGCGGAACGCAAACAGCATCACCCACACGGCGAGCGCAAGGACCATTGCCACCGACACGAGCCAGCCCGCCGTAAAGCGCTCGGCAAACAGCGACGAATGACGGTTGAAACGGCGGCGCGTGGACAGCAACAGCGCGATCAGCATGCCGAGCACGCCCGCTTCCACGAACGCAAGGCCTTTCGTCAGCGACAGCGCGAGGCTCAATACCGCCAGCAGCAAGGTCATCCACCACGCCGCATCCAGACGCCGCAGCAAACCACGCGCGACAAACAACAACAGCACGCCGAGCACGCTGCACAGCATCTGCGAGCTTTCGAGCACCCACAGCGGCAGCAGGTCGTGAAGAATCCGGATGCGATGCCAGAACGCCGGCGTTGCGCTGGAAATCACCAGCATGCCGCCGACCACGAACGTCACGAGGCTCAGGAACAGCGGCGCGAGTTTCGACGCCCCCGCCGCATGACGCAGCGGCAAACGGCTTTTTAGCGCGCGGCCTTCGAAGCCAGCGAGCAAGGCTGCCGAGACAATCAAGGGGACACCGAAGTAAATCGCGCGATAAGCGAGTAGCGCCGCGACCATCTGATGCGCTTGCACACTGCCGTTCAGCGTGAACACCATCGCCGCTTCGAACACGCCAACGCCGCCCGGCGTGTGGCCGATCATGCCGAGCAGCATGGCGGCGGCATAGACGGTGATGAAGGTCACGAAGCTGACGTCGGCATGCGGCAGCAGTGCCCACAAGGCGAGGCCCGCGGCCACCACGTCGAGTACGGCGAGGGCCACTTGTGCAAGCAGGTCGCGACGCGCCGGAATATCGAACGACAGCCACTGCCAGCGCGTGCGAATCGGGCGCGTGTCGCGACGGCAGGCGGCAGCCGCGAGTGCGAGCATGCCGAGCAGCGCAGCGCCGCTCCAACGCAACGTGAGCGGCGGGAGATGCAGCATCGTCGCGAGCGGGTCGGCGAGCCACACCATGCCGAGCGCGGTCATCAGCACCAGCGCGAGCGCCAGCGAAACGCTCGTGAACACGGTCATGCGGCCGATCTGTGCGGGCGTGACGTTCGACGCCGCGTAGACGCGCGCGCGTACGGCGCCCCCCGTCAACGCGCCGAAGCCAGTCGCATTGCCGAGCGCGGAACCCGCGGTCGCGCCGATCCACAGCGCCGCACGCGGCACCGTGGCGCCCAGATAGCGCAAGCCGACTGCGTCGCGGCCGACCAGCGCGATATAGCTGAGCGCGGTCGCGCCGAGCGCCGCAGCCCACTCGCCCGCCGTCAGGTGACGCAACTGGTGCACGACCGAGCGATAGTCAACCGCTTGCGAGAGATGCTGCAGGACGACCAGCAACAGCCCGCAAATGACGAGTGCGAGCACGGGCGAGAGGATGCTCCGCTTGCCGGGCATCTTCGAGACGCGTTCAAACATCGCCCCTAGCCGGTCGAATTTATTGTTATATCGGTGGAATATGGTCAATGCGGGCCTTGCGTGGAGCTGTCGCGGCGACGGGTCGTCTGCCGCGGCATCGCCTTACTTTGGCGATTACAAAAGAATAACGGCAAAGTGTGAAAAATGTTGACAGCGTCAGCCAATGTCAGTCAATTCGTAGGGCTTTAACCTGAGCAGGTCATTGAAGCGGGATGCGCTTCGCCGCTTGACGGAGCAACACGCGCCGATAAAACGGGCAATATTGCCGATTGGGCTGCTGTACTGGTGTGAGCCGAAGCAGTCGGCAGGGGGCGCGATTTTAAACGTTTATTGAAATAAGCGCACTGCCTGCGCGAGCGGCCACGGTGCAACGCCCGGTGGCGTCGCTGACCCGCGCATAAGCACGAGAAATTCACAGCACGAGAAATCCGCGCCCCCACGGCAAGCGACATGGCGCTGCGCGTGTCGGCGATCCAGAGCACGCCCTCCAGCGCCCTGAAGCGCTTTGATGCTCTAATCGATGACGATGCATCGATTCCGAAGCATGCTTCCCTCAGGACAGGAGACCCGAATTGACGAACGAAAATCAACTGGAACGCTGGCTCGCGCGCGAGCAGGAAGTTCTGGCGGTGATTAACGCCGGCCCTGGACCCGGCGTCGCCAGCCCCGAACAGGTGGCGGGCAAGACAGGACTGGAATTCATGCAGGCGATGATGAATGCAGACCTGCCGTACGCCGCGATCGCGCGCACGCTCGACTTTCTGGTCGTCGAAGTCAGTGCGGGACACGCGGTGTTTCAGGGCACCCCACTCGCGCAACATCTGAATCCGCTGGGCACAGTGCATGGGGGCTGGATCGCCACCCTGCTCGATTCCGCGTTAGGCTGCTCGGTGCACACGATGATGCCGCCGGGCCGTGGCTACACCACCGCCGAGCTAAGCGTGAACTACGTGAAAGCCGTGACGCCGCGCGTGCAACGCGTGCGAGCCGAAGGCAAGGTGATTCATTGCGGACGGCAACTGGCGACGGCGGAAGCTCGCCTTGTCGGCCCCGACGGCACGCTCTACGCGCATGCCACGACGACCTGTCTGGTGTTCGAGATTCCCGGCCGGTAACGATAGAGACCGGCTGTTGCTCAGACGCTTACTGCGGGCGGCGATGCGCTTCAGCGATCACGGCGCAGTTTTGCAGATGCAGGTTCAGCGCGTGCAGAGCCAGTGCGCGCAGCTTGCCCAGCCACGTGGTGTTAGCGGCGGCAGCGGTGCGGACGGTGGTGGTGGTGCTAGATGCGGTGTTCATGGTGGACTCCTGTATAGGGTTTATACCTAGGCAATAACCCGATTATAGCCCTCTTATCCCGCACCGCAACAAATATCAATAATGCCGCCGGCATGTTGCGCGACGATCACATCCGCGATCCACGTAATCTCAAAAAGGGGCGGAATCGGGCGGCGCACTATTAACCATCCGCACCGTACAGGTGCAATAATGGCCCCTTTGCCTGCGACCATCCGCCGCAGATCGCCCGCCCGTCATGACCGTCGTCGAGAAAGCCCTGATTGCGCCCCTGATCGTCGCGTGCGCGATGTTCATGGAAAGTGTCGATGCAAACGTGATCGTCACCGCCTTGCCCGCCATGGCGCGTGACTTCGGGCGCGATCCGGTCACGCTGAAAATCGCGGTGACGAGCTACGTGCTGGGTCTCGGTGTGTTTATCCCCGTATGCGGCTGGCTCGCGGATCGTTTCGGCGCACGCACGATTTTCCGTACGGCAATCGGCATCTTCGTGACCGGCTCGCTCCTGTGCGCCGCGTCGAACTCGCTGGCCACCTTCACCCTCGCCCGTTTCGTGCAAGGCGTCGGCGGCGCGATGATGGTCCCGGTCGGACGGATCATCATCTTCCGCGTGGTCCACAAATCCGACTTCATCCGGGCGATGAACTATCTGAGTGTCCCCGCGTTGCTTGGACCGGCAGCCGGGCCACTGCTCGGTGGCTTCATCACAACCTATCTGCACTGGCGTCTGATCTTTTTCATCAACGTGCCGATCGGTATTCTCGGCATCTATCTGACCAACCGGTATATCGCCAATACGCGCGAACCCGATCCGGGGCCGCTCGACTGGATCGGTTTTTTTCTGTCAGCGGCCGGCGCAGTGCTGCTTCTGCTCGGACTGTCGCTAATCGGCGGCGAACTCACTTCGAATCTGAACGCGTTCGGCATGTGCGCGTGCGGCGTAGCGCTGCTCGCGGCCTACGTCGCGTACGCCCAGCGCGTCAAACTCCCGTTGCTCGATCTGCGCTTTTTCAAAGTGCCGACGTTTCAGGCGAGCGTACTCGGCGGGTCGCTGTTTCGCATCGGCCTCGGCGCACTGCCCTTTCTGCTGCCGCTGATGCTGCAGGAAGGACACGGCATGAGCGCGTTCGAGTCCGGCCTGATTACGTGCGCGTCGGCGTTCGGTGGCATGTTCATGCGTACGTTCGCCTCGCGCGTGCTGCATCGCTTCGGCTTCCGTTCGGTTCTGGTGGTGAATGCCGCGCTATCAGGGATAGCGATCGCGGCGTGCGGACTGTTTTTCCCTGGCACGCCGACCTGGATCATCTGGGTCGTCGTGTTGCTCGGCGGCTTTTTCCCCGCGCTGCAATTCACGAGTCTCAACTCGCTGACCTACGCGGAAATCGCCAGCCGCGATGTCGGACGCGCCACGAGTCTCGGCAGCGTCGTGCAGCAGATGTCGCTCGGCCTGGGCGTGACGGTGGGCGGTATCGTGCTGCAGATTTCGCGCGTGCTGCACGGACATCCGGGCATCATGTGGTCCGATTTCTGGCCCGCGTTTCTGGTGGTGGGCTTGTGCTCGTTCGCGTCGATTCCGGTCACCTTGCGCATGCCGCATCGTGCCGGTGAAGATATCTCGCGAGGCGGTCGCGGGTAAAGTCCCGCCTCGTCAATCCTGCTTCCGGATCACGTTCACTTCGCCGTTGCGTTTGAGAATTGCCACGGCCACGTGGTTCATCGAGCGTGAACCGGGTCACCCAGCGCACTAGCCACTCGCTAATGCAGCGAGCGTATCGCCAAAGCCGCCGCGCGCACGCGTCGCCGTACGCGCGCTCGTGATGACGCGCGGTGCGGCGCTCCACGCGATACGAGCCCCGGTCGCGATCAAACGGTCGACAAGCGCGACGTCTTCGCTGCACGTGAGCGGTGGGAAACCGCCAGCTCGTCGATACGCTTCGGCCGACACGCCGAGATTCGCACCGTGCACGTGGCGGTGGCCGTCGGCGTCCACATAGGTCTTGCGAAAATATTCGCGCACGCTGTGGGGATGAGTGGCCCAGTCGTCGACGGCAATCGAGCCGCACACCGCGTCCGTTTCCAGCGACAACTGCGCGACCAGCCAGCCCGGCGACACGCGGCTATCCGCATCGGTGAAAGCAAGCCAGCGGGCGCCGTCCGCCAGCAGAAAATCGGCACCCGTCGCGCGCGCGATGCCGACGTTGCGCACCTTCAGCGTCAATGTTTCGACGCCGTAGGCACGCGCGATCGCGCCGGAAAAATCGTTGCAGGCATCGAGCACGATAACGATCCGCACCGGCTCGCCGGTCAGACCGGCGTGGCGCGATGCCTCGACCAACGCAGCAAGACACGGCGCCAGCAAGGCCTCTTCGTTATGCGCTGGAACGATCACGCCGATCATAGGAGCCCCTCGCGTTGCGCCACCGAACGCGCGTCGCGCGACCATACGTCGATCAGCAAATCGGCTTCGTCGTGATGCGCGAGACGCGACAGGCCGCAGCGCGCATCGAACAATGCGTGCGCGGCATCGGCGGAAGCGAGCGCCTCGGCAAACGGACGGCGCCAGTGGCAAGCGAGCAGCGTACCGTCCGGCGTAAGCGACGCTGCAATTCGCGCGGCCAGTGTTTCGAGGTCAGCTGCATCGAGGTAATAAGCAAGTTCGCTGATCACGATCAGCTCGAACGGTCCCGCTTCGGTCGGCCATTGCTGCGGCACCCTACGCTGTTCGACACGGACCTGCGGCAGACCCGCAACACGTTCGCGAGCAAGACGTACGGCCGTTTCGTGCAGATCGGCGGCAAGCAGCGCGTCGCAGCGGGTCGCCAGCCCGGCCGTCAATTCGCCGTTCGCGCAGCCCGGTTCAAACGCGTTGCGATAACGCGGACGCGGCAGCAGGGCAAGCGTGAGCGAACGCTTGCGTTGCTCGTACCAGCCTTCGCGCAGGTGCCACGGGTCGTCGCTGCTTTTGTAAAGTTCATCGAAATACACCGCTGTAGAGGACATGTCAGCGGCCCTCCCTGCATTGCGTCAGAGCGTCCACGGCGCACCTCCCGCAGCGGAGTCGTCCCCTGCTTTGACAATCAGCTCGCCGAGCGCGGCAAGATCGCGTTCGGCATGGCTTTGCCGCAAGAACACTGGCAGGTCCGCCAGCGCACGGGCAAAGCGTGCATCGCGGCATAACGGACCGGCGCCGAGCGTACGCGTCGCGTGAGCCATCACGACCGTGGCTGCTTCTTCAACGATGAGGCGGGCGCGCATGGCTTCTGGTCGAGCGTTGGCCTGGGGGTTCGCGTCGATATGAGCAGCGGTTTCGCGCAGCACGGCAGCAGCGCCGGCCAACGCGACGTCGACCGCGCCGAGGTGGGCGAGCCGATATCCGTCGGCACGTTGCATCGATGCGTCGCGCAACGTCACGCCGATTCGCGAAGCGGCGCCGTACCAGCACGCGGCAATGCCGGCGCCGCCGTGCCAGAAACCCGGCCGGCGCACGTATGCATGCGCGGCGCCCACGCGTGCGGCCGCAGTCCGATCAAAAGTGACGTCCGCGCTAGCGGTGGCCTGCATGCCGACGGCTCGCCACTTCGAGGTGTCGATTGAAATCGATGCCTGATCCATCGCGACGGCTGCGAGCACAGGTTCGCCATCGAGCCATGCGGTGACGAGCGCATGACTGACCACGCCCGCGCCGGAACACCAGGCTTTCGTGCCGCTCAGCGTCAGTTGCGCGGCATCGTCGGCGCCATTTGCACCTTTGCTGGCTTGCACACGGGCGTCAGGCGGTTCCGCGGCCCATACGCCCCAGCGGCTGCCAACGGATGCCGTGGGCCCATGCAACTCGGCGAGGATCGCCAGCGCGTCGGTATGGCCTTCGAACAGTTTGACGAGACCGAGATCGCACGCCGCAACCGCCGCCAGGGCGCGCCAACGCGCAAGCGTATGCCCGTGCCCTGGCAACGGCACGAAGGGCAAACGGTCATAGCCCCGTTCGACCAGCGCGCGAAAAACATCGCCCAGCGCGGTGGCGTCGGACGCATCGAAACACGTGTGATGCAGAAAATCTTCCAGCGAACCGGCAGAGCGTACCGTCGATTGCGAGGCGAATGCCGCATGAGGATCGCGAGTGCGAGTGCTGCTGATTCGTTCCGACGACCGCGCACTCACGCTGGCCGCACGATCGCGCGTATCGAGCATCATGCCTCCCTGAAGCAGTTCGATCTATGTGCGCGGACTTTTGATAGCAGCGGCACGTGCAGACGAACAGCAAGCGGCGTGCCTCAGGCATCGAACACCTGGGACAAGCCGTGCTATTTCAGGGGGGAAAGCGCGCTAAAGATGGCGCGCAGCATGCTTGTATGAAGGAAGCGCGCCCGTTGACTTTAGCCCGGACCGCACTGCCCGCGCCGCGCTTGCGCCTGTTCCAGCAAGGCCTCAAATAGCGCGAGGTCCACTGGCTTGACGAGATGCGAGTGAAAACCGGCCGCCTGCGTACGCTCGCGATCGCTTGCGTGACCGAAGCCTGTCATCGCGGCGAACACCGTGCCGGCCAGCGCGGGCATCTCGCGCAACCCCGCCAGCGTCGCGAAGCCGTCCATTTTTGGCATCGCAAGGTCGATCAGCGCGAGGTGGGGTACGAGGCGCGGCGCGACATCGAGCGCCTGCGCGCCGTCGTAGGCAATGCGGACTTCGTGGCCTTTGAGTTCGAACAGCATGGCGAGGCTGTCGGCGGAGTCGCGATTGTCGTCCACCAGCAGAATCCGCAACGGCGACACTGCCGCGCAGGGAACGCCAGCCTGATCAACCTGAGCTTCGGAGGGCGCCGCGGCAAGCGGCAAACTGAGCGTGAACGAACTGCCGCATCCCTCGCCCTCGCTGCTCGCGATGATGCTGCCGCCGTGCATTTCGATCAACGATTTGCACAACGTAAGGCCGATGCCGAGGCCACCCTCGCCAAGGCTTTGCCCACTCTTTTCCTGCACGAACAACTCGAAGATCGCATCGAGCGAACGTACAGGAATGCCGCGGCCTCGATCGCGCACTTCCAGCACCGCCATGCGATGCTCGACACGCCCGAATATCTCGACACGGCTGCCGGACGGCGAAAATTTCGACGCGTTATGCAGCAGGTTTTGCAGCACTTGCACAAGCCGCGTGGTGTCGCCGCTCACGATAAGCGGCTCGGCCGGCATATGCGTCGCCACGCTCTGCGCCCGCGAGTCGGTAAATGGCCGCGCGGCTTCGATCGCGCGCGCCACTACTTCGGCCAGATCGACACGCGCAAGCCGCAACTCGACTTTGTCCGACATGATGCGGCCGACGTCGAGAAGATCGTCGACGAGGCGCGTGAGATGCGTGACCTGGCGGTCGATCAGATCGCGGGAGCGTGCCAGCGTAGGGCTCATACCCGCCTCGAGTTGCATCACGCCGATCGCGTTGCGCACTGGCGCAAGCGGATTACGCAACTCGTGGGCGAGCGTGGCGAGAAACTTGCGCATACGGTAGCCGGAGCGTTCCAGTTCTTCGCGCTCACGGCGCTCGGTCAGATCGCGCGTCACCTTTGCGAAGCCACGCAGACGGTTCGATTCGTCATACACCGCGGTGATGTTGACGTTGGCCCAGAAAGTCGTGCCGTCCTTGCGCACACGCCAGCCTTCGTCTTCGACCTGGCCGATCTGCCTCGCGATCGCCAGTTCGCGTGCAGGCTTGCCGGCCGCCGCTTCTTCGCGCGTGTAGAAGGTCGAAAAATGCCGGCCGACGATTTCTTCGCGCTTATAGCCCTTGATGCGCGCGGCACCCGCGTTCCAGCTCACCACGTAGCCATCCGGATCGAGCATGAAAATCGCGTAGTCTTTCACGTTCTCGACCAGCAGACGGAAGCGCTCCTCGCTCTGCCGCAACGCCTCCAGGTACTCGCGCTGCGCGGTCAGATCGCGGGTAATCTTGGCGAAGCCCGTCAGCACACCCGCCTGATTGCGCACCGCCGTGATGACCACGTTACACCAGAAGGTCGTGCCGTCTTTGCGAACCCGCCAGCCTTCGTCCTCGAAGCGGCCGGTCAATGCTGCCTGCTGCAACTCATAAGCAGGCCAGCCGCGCGCCACGGCTTCTGCACAATAGAAGCGCGAGAAGTGCTCGCCGATGATCTCGTGCGCCGCGTAGCCCTTCAGCTTCTGCGCACCGGCATTCCAGCTGACGATATGCCCGGTCGGGTCCAGCAGGAAGATTGCGTAGTCTTCGATCGACTGGACCAGCGCACCGTAATCGACCTCGACGGATGAGTTCACACGGAGCGCGGGCGACACGTTGGCGGCCCCGTCGTCGTCATCTGTGGAGTGGGTGTCGAGCTCGTTCATAGCCGGAAGAGTCAATGGGTGTGATCAAAAGCATACACCGGCTCGCTTGCATGATTCGCCTATTGTCCAACCTTATCGCGTCGACAACTGAAAGCAGCAAACGTCGGCACGCTTCAGCAAGCGTCGATACTTCGCCAGATCTTCAGCCCGCCGCCCCGACCTTTTCCGCCAGCTTCGCGTCATAACTGGAATGGACGTGCACCCGCTTCTTCTCGGGATAGGCGTAGGCATACGCCTTGCGCAGCGCCAGCGACGCCTCGTGAAAACCGGACAGAATGAGCTTCTGCTTGTTCGGATAGTTGGCAATGTCGCCGACCGCAAAGATGCCGGGCCGCGAGCTTTCGTAGTTGGAGGTATCTACATCGACGCGGCCAGCGTGGATCGACAGACCCCACTTCGCGATCGGTCCAAGATCGGCGACCAATCCATACAGCACGACGAGCTGCTCGGTTTCGAGCTGCGTTTCACCTTCGATATGCCGCAGCGCGATCGATTTCAACGCATCGCCCTCGACGTTGAGCCCTGAAATCGCGCCGACGATGAAGTCCATCTCGCCAGCCTCGACCGCCCGCCGCATCGACTCGACGCTCGAATCCGCCGCGCTGAAGCCGTTGCGCCGATGCACCAGCGTCACGTGCCGCGCCACCTTGCGCAGCGCCAGCGCCCAGTCGAGCGCGGAATCACCACCGCCGGCCACCACCACCGTTTTGCCGGCGAAATCGGCGAGACGTGGCACGCTGTAGTGCACGTGACGCGATTCCAGCGGCACGGCTTCGGCCAGCGCCAGTTTCTGCGGGACGAACGCACCGTTGCCGGCGGCAAGCAGAATCGCCGCCACGTCGAATACGAGGCCACGCTCGGTGCGCACGGTCCAGCGCCCATCGTCGCGCTGCTCGACCGACTCGACCCGTTGTTCGAGATGGATCGGCACATCGAACGGCTTGCATTGCACCATCAACCGCTCGACCAGTTCGCGTGCGGTGCACGACGGAATCGCGGGAATGTCGTAGATCGGCTTGTCGGGATAGAGCTCGATGCACTGCCCGCCCACCTTGTCGAGCCCGTCGACAATCTGGCATGACAGGCCGATCACACCCGCTTCGAAAGCGGCAAAGAGGCCCACGGGGCCGGCGCCGACAATCAGGACATCGGAGCGAATCGGTTGCGGAAGTTGGTCTGTGGCGGCCGTCATTCGGGATCTCATCGGGTAGGTCGATGATCCACCATACAGAATCGCCCGAAGCCCGGCAACGATGCCATTACACGCGGTAAGGACGCTTGAGCACTGACTCAGAACGCCGGCTCACGTCCCGCCACCTCGCGGGCGACCTTAAAGGCCGAGGTCAACTCGCTCAACTGCCGCGCCTGATCCGCGAGCGAGTTCGCCGTTGCCGCACTCTCTTCGACCAGCGCGGCGTTGTGCTGCGTGACCTCATCCATCTGCGTGACAGCGAGGCTCACCTGTTTGATACCCTCGCTCTGCTCTTTAGAGGCCGCTGCAATCTCGCTGACAATCCGCGCCACGCGCCCGATCGCCGCTTCGATCTCCTGCATCGTATCGCCCGCTTCATTGACGAGCCCTGCGCCGCTTTCGACACGCGAAGTCGATTCCGCGATCAGCGCGCCGATTTCTTTCGCCGCAGCGGCGGAACGTTGCGCGAGACTGCGCACTTCGCCCGCCACCACGGCGAAGCCGCGCCCTTCTTCACCCGCGCGTGCGGCTTCGACGGCCGCATTTAGCGCGAGGATATTCGTCTGAAATGCGATGCCTTCAATCGCGGTAATGATGCCGGTCATCTTCGACGACCCCGCGTGAATCACGCGCATCGTCTCGACCATGCTGCCGACCGAACTGCGTCCACGCGCGGCCATCTCCGACGCGCGCAGCGCCAGCTCGCTTGCGTGATGCGCGTTCTCTGCGTTCAGTTGTACGGTCGACGTGAGCTGTTCCATCGCCGCGGCAGCTTCCTCCAACGACGCCGCCTGCTCCTCCGTGCGTTGCGACAGATCGAGATTGCCCGCGGCGATCTGTTGTGTCGACGAAGCGATCGAGTGCGAACCGGCGCGTACGGTAGTGACGGTCGCGCCGAGCTTGTCCTGCATGGAGGCGACACCACGCAGCAGCGTCGCCATTTCGTCGTTCGAGCGAATGGGCACGTGCGTGGTCAATTCGCCGGCGGCGATAGCATCGAACTGGCGCAGCGCGTCGTTCAGCGGCCCCATGATCGCGCGACGCAACGTGCGCCAACTGACGAACGCCACCGTCAGACCCACCAGAATGCTGCCGATACACGCAACCAGCAGCGTGTGAAACAACGCGGCTGAGCGCTCGCTCACATCGCTTGCCTGCTGATTCAGATAATCCTCCAACGCGCCCTGGCTCGTGTTCATCGCCGTATAAAGGCCAATCAGGTGATTCGCGCGGCTTTCGTCCATCCAGCTCGCGTCGCCTGTGCGGATCGCATCGACCAGCTTGTCGATACCGTCACGCCGGACCGCGGTGCGCTTCGCGTCGAGATCGTCGGTGAGACGTTGCAGATCAGGCGTTTTCGGTAGATCACGGAAGCTGTTCCACCATTTGTCGGAATCGGCGAGCAGCATGCGGGCGCGATCGAGTTGCGCGCCAAGTTGCGGCGAACGCGGGTTGCTCATCGCCCAGTCGAGCCCGAAGCGCGCACGTGACATGGCCGTGCCCGAC
Source organism: Paraburkholderia sediminicola (assembly GCF_046027825.1). Taxonomy (GTDB): domain Bacteria; phylum Pseudomonadota; class Gammaproteobacteria; order Burkholderiales; family Burkholderiaceae; genus Paraburkholderia; species Paraburkholderia sediminicola_D. Next base: position 11,857 of record NZ_JAQQDU010000109.1, on the reverse strand, counting down.
TTGCCGAGCGCCACGACCGAGGCGAAATGCACCGTGTACGCCTCACGCTGCGCCTCGTTGCTTTCGTTCATCCCGAGAATGCCGAGCGCGCCGGTGGCAATCAGCAGCACGCCGAGAAACGCGATGGTGATCGCGATCCGTAGATTGATGGTCAGGTTCTTGGTCATTGGGGTTCTTGTAGTTTTTGTTCCATATATAGAACATGTAACCGCATATGGAAAGTATAGCGATCCGCCCCGACAGTAAAAAATTAAATTCGCGAGGCGCGGCAAACGCGCAACAGGCACGCAAGCGCTGTTTCGCCGGTGGTCGCCGAAGGCTTCATTGAATAGATTAAATTTATGGAACTATAAAAAAACAACATTATTTTTATAGCCGACGACTTCGTATAGTCGAGCCCAGTTCAAATGCGCCTTACGCTCGGCGCCCTCCTTTCCTGCTACTGGACCACGATGAAACTACTCAAGTTCGCCCCTCTCGCGATCGCCGGCGCACTCTCCAGCGCCGCCCATGCGCAAAGCAGCGTGACGCTGTATGGCCTGATTTCGGCTGGCGTCGGCTATGCGACGAATCAGGGCGGCAAGAACGCGTGGCAGGCACTGTCGGGTACTAACCAGAATCCGCGCTGGGGCCTGAAGGGTGTCGAAGATCTGGGCGGCGGCACGACCGCGATCTTCCAGTTGGAAAACGGCTTTAACGTGATGACCGGCAATGCGTCGCAAAACGGCCGCGAATTTGGCCGGCAGGCGTTCGTCGGACTCGCCAGCAAGACATTCGGTACGCTGACCTTCGGCCGCCAGTACGACACCGTGCACGACTATGTCGGCCCGGTGATCATCGCGAGCAACGGCGTGAATATCGGCGACAACGACAACGGCTATAACGACATCCGCGTGCAAAACGCAGTGAAGTACGTGACGCCCGACTATCGCGGCCTGAAGGCCACCGCCGAGTACGGCTTCAGCAACGCCACCGGTTTCGCCAACAACAATGCGTACAGCTTCGGCGCCGGTTACGAGAACGGCCCGCTGAAGTGGAGCGTGGTCTACGCGCAGTACAACAACCCGTTTAGCGCGACCAACCCGGACGGCGCGATTTCGAACGACTACGCGTCGTCACTGCTGATCTTCGCGAAGAGCGCGTTGCATCCGGCCGCGTATGCGAGCAAGCAGCGCATCTTCGGCACGGGCGGCTTCTATACCGTCGGTCCCGCGCAATTTGCAGCGCTCTTCACCGATGTCCGCTACGATTATCTCGACGGTTCGCATCTGCATTTGCAGAACTACAATCTGAACGTGAACTACCACGTGGGCCCTGCGCTCATTCTCGGCGCAGCGTATGCCTTCACGGACGGCAAATACGATGTGATCAACACGAGCCCCAAATGGCATCAGGTCAATCTGCAAGCCGACTATTTCCTGTCGAAACGCACCGACGTCGCGCTGACGGTGATCGCGCAGCAAGCCGCTGGCGACGCGCAACACGCGCAGATTTTTGCCTACGCTCAATCCAACGGCATCCGTCAGATGATCACGACGGTCGGCATGCGCCACGTGTTCTGACAATGATGAACGCCTTCGATCCAACGCAAGACCGGCGCGCATTTTTGCGCACGGCCATGGGACTGGCTGCGGGTGCCTCGGCCTGGCCGATGTTTGCCGGCGCGGCCTCAGGCGGTGCCGACGCCGCTAATGCCGTAAGCGGCCCGTCCTCTTCCAGCGCCATCGCTTCGCAAAGCGGCACCCGCCGCAGCGTGATCATCGATTGCGATCCCGGTCAGGACGACGCGATTGCCATCCTGTTCGCCCTCGGAGCGAGCGACCGGCTCGATGTGCGCGCGATCACGACGGTCGCGGGCAACGTGCCGCTCAATCTCACCGAACGCAACGCCCGCATCGTGCGCGACTGGGCCGAGCGTACGCAATCGCTGCCGGTGTATGCAGGCTGCCCGCGGCCACTCACGCGGGAACTGATCACGGCCGCCAACGTGCACGGCAAGACCGGCCTCGACGGCGTGCCGCTGCATGAACCGCTCGCCCCGCTCGCACCGCAGCACGCGGTCGCGTTTCTGATCGACACCTTGCAGGCGGCGCCGCCGCATAGCGTGACGCTGTGTGCGATCGGGCCGTTGACCAACCTCGCCACCGCATTCATCGAAGCGCCGGAAATTCGCGAAGGCATCCGCGAAATCGTGCTGATGGGCGGCGCCTTCTTTGAACGCGGCAACATCACGCCTGCGGCCGAATTCAATATCTATGTCGACCCGCAAGCCGCGCAAGTCGTGTTTGCCAGCGGTGTGCCGGTCGTCGTGCTGCCGCGCGACGTCGCCGTGAAAGCGATGATCACGCCGGCACGGATCGCGCCGATTCGCGCGCTCGGCAATCGCTGCGGCACGATGGTCGCCGACATTCTGGCTGCGGAAGTCGCGTATCAGAAGGGACGCAAGGGTGTCGAAGAAGCGCCGATGTACGATCCCTGCGCGACGGGCTACCTGATCGAGCCGTCTCTATTCAAAGGGCGCGAGGTCAACGTGGTGATCGAGACAGTCGGCGAATGGACGCTCGGTGAAACTGTGGTGGACTGGAGTGGGCACAGCGGCCGCAAGCCGAACGCGACCTGGATCACCGAAGTCGACGCGGACGGTTTTTATGCCGCCTTGCGCACACGCCTCGCCACCTTGCCGTGAACCAATGAACCCATGCGTGAACCCGTGAAAGGCTCGGCAACGCGCCTGCATCCGGCGTACGTCGCGTCAGATATGCGCGGCGATCCACTCGCGGCAAGCCCGCACGTGCGGGCCGCGATCGTCGCCGGCAAGCGAAATCAGCGCGATCGAGCGGGTGACGCGCGGCTTGTCGAGGCGCAACGCGACCAGCTCCGTATCGTGCAGATGCATGGTGTAGAGACTGGGCAGCACCGCAATCGCCAGACGGCTGCGCACGAGTTCGTACAAAGGCTCCGTGTACTCGACGCGGTAGGCGACCGTCAGTTGCAGACCTTCGGCCCCGCCGGTGCGCCGCAGGGCATCGCTGACGCTGCCGCGCACGAACACCGCCAGATCGCGGCCCACCAGCTTTGCCCACGCAAGGCTCTTCTTCTGCGCGAGCGGATCGTCGCGCCGCACCACTACCACGATCTGATCCTCGAACAGATCCTGGTAGCGCAACGCGGCCTCACCGTCGTTGTCCGCCGCCGCGTCGGGCTCGTGCACACCGACGCCGAAATCGGCCGCGCCCTGGCGCACGGCATCGATCAAGGCGGTGTTCGGCAGGTCGTTCAGCGTGAACCGCAGCGACGGTTGTTGCGCGCGCAACGAAGCGAGCGCGGGCAACAGGCGCGCAGCCGCCGACGGAATCAGTCCGATGCGCACTGTCTGCACCCGCTCGGCGAAGGTGCTCGCCATATCGTCGAAGGTGCCGCGCGCCTGATTGAGCAGACGCTCGGCGAGCGGCAACACGCTGGCGCCCGCGTGCGTGAGCGTCAATCGATGAGCGGAGCGCGCGAACAGCGGGCCGCCGAGCAGGAATTCGATCTGCCGGATCGCCGCGGTCAACGCAGGCTGCGTCAACGCGAGCGACTGCGCGGCCTGCGTGAAACTGCGCGCATGCGCAAGCGTGACGAAGTACTGGATTTGGCGCAATGTAAGCGCGGGCAGCAGGGACGAACGGTCGGTCATGGAGAGCAATGCATCGACGCAATGCGCAGCAGTATAAATGGCGTGATTACAGGATGAATCAATTGATCAATAACGAATCTTCAATGCCGCAGACGAACAACCCGGCACACACGGCGCGCAGCGGCTGGCTCGAACAGCGTTTCGCGCTCGCCGAGCGCAAAACCAGTGTGCGTATCGAAGCGATTGCCGGCATCACCTCGTTTCTCGCGGCCGCCTACTTGCTGGTGGTGATTCCGTCGCTGCTGTCGGCGGGCGGCATGGATCGCGGCGCGGCGACTACCGCGACGATTCTCGTGTTCGTGCTGAGCACGGTGTTGATGGCGCTGTATGCGAATCTGCCGTTTCTGGTGGGGCCGGGCATCGGCGGCTCGGTGATTCTCGGCATTACGCTCGCGGGCGAACACGTCGCGTGGCAAACAGGCCTGGGCATAGCGTTTGTCTCTGGTGTGCTGTTCCTGATCCTGACTCTCGTGGGCGCGCGCAGCCTTGTGGTGCGGCTGATTCCGGCGCAGATCAAGCTCGGCCTCGGAGCATCGATCGGTTTGTTCATCGCGGTGCTCGGCTTCCGTAACGCCGGGATGGTGATCGCCAATGCGAAGACCAATGCGCTCGCGCTCGGCGATTTTTCGCGGCCCGGCACCCTGGTCGCATTGATCGGCCTCGGCGCGGCTGTCGTGCTGCAAGGCCGCCGTGTACCCGGTGCGATTTTGTGGGCGATCCTGATCGCGGCCGGCGCCGGTGTGCCGCTCGGCGTCACGCATATGCCCGCGTCGTTTCTGTCGTGGCCGCATAGCATCGCGCCGATCGCCCTCAAGCTCGACATTGCGAGCGCATTGAGTGTGGCCGCGATTCCGTATCTGTTCGTGTTCTTCGCCGCAGAGTTTTTCTCGACGCTCGGCACCACGCTCGCCGTCGGCGCCAAAGCGGAGCTGCTCGATGAAAACGCGAATCTGCCGAACATCAACCGGCCGTTTCTGGTCGATTCGATTGCGGCGACGCTCGGTCCGGTGTTCGGCATTCCGGCGCTCACCGCGCTGGTGGAGTCCGCGGCAGGCGTTGAAGCGGGGGGACGCACAGGTCTTTCCTCGCTCGCCGCGGCCGCGATGTTCGCCCTGATGCTGCTATTCGTGCCGGTCGCTCTGGCAATACCGAAAGAAGCCACCGCCCCGGCGCTGATCCTGATCGGGCTGTCGATGTTCAGCACGATTCGCCATACGCATTTCGACGACTTCAGCGACTCGCTGCCCGTTCTTTCGATGGTGCTGCTCACACTGATGTCGAACAGTTTCGGTACCGGTATCGCGGGTGGTCTGCTTTGCTACGTCCTCGTCAAGCTGCTCGCCGGACGGTTTCGTGAAGTACCGTGGGGTCTCCATGTGCTGGCCGTGCCGCTAGGCTATTACTTCTATACCGTGGTGAAGCCGCATTGAGCGCGGTGGCTGAGTTGATCGGCCCGGTGACGCCGCCTGCTTGCCCACCAGCTCACCCAACGTAGCCGCACGTTTTCACTCTGCATTTGCACTAAACTGAATTTGCGTCGAGTTTTACGCACTACCGAAAACCATACCGACATGAAAGAGACATTGGGCAACGTGCCCGCATCGCGCCTCGGCATAACGCTCACCGACGCCCATCGCGCTTTCTTCACCGCCCTGCCGAAAGTCGAGTTGCATTGCCACCTGCTGGGCGCGGTGCGTCATGAGACCTTCATCGCGCTTGCCGAAAAGAGCCATGCGCCGATCGGCCGCGAAGAGATCGACGCGTTCTATACGCGCGGCGAAAAGCCCGTTGGCGTGCTGCGTGTGCTGCGCGCGCTCGACGAGCATCTGCTCACGCAGGCGGACGACCTGCATCGCATCGCCTACGAATATCTCGCCGATGCCGCCGCGCACCAGGTGCGTCACAGCGAATTTTTCTGGAATCCTACCGGTACGGTGCGCGTCTCGAAGATTCCCTATGCGGATGCGCAAGCGGCCATTGTCACCGCGATTCGCGACGCCGCGCGTGACTTCGGCATCAGCGCGCGACTGATCCCGAGCATCGACCGCGAAGCCGATCCCGACGAAGCGGTCGCGCTGGTCGACTGGATGTGCGTGCATCGTGCGGACGAAGTGGCGGGCCTCGGCATTGACTATCGCGAGAACGACAGGCCGCCTGAGTTGTTCTGGAAGGCCTACCGCAACGCCCGAAACGCTGGCTTCAAAACCACCGCGCATGCGGGCGAATTCGGCATGCCCTGGCGCAATGTCGAGACGGCCGTCGACCTGCTGCAGTGCGACCGGATCGATCATGGCTATACGATCGTCGAAAACCCGCAGTTGGCGGCACTTTACGCGGAGCGCGGCATCGTGTTTACCGTGGTGCCGACCAACTCCTACTATTTGCGCACGCTCGCCCCGGAAGTCTGGGCTGAACAGCATCCCATGCGGCGCATGCCGGGTCTGGGCCTGAAAATTCACCCGAACACCGACGACCCGACACTGCACAAAGTGACGCCGAGCGAAGCATGGCAATTGATGTTCAGCCACTTCGGCTTCAGCATCGCCGAGTTGCGGCAGTTCATGCTGAACGGTATCGACGGCGCATGGGTCGATGAAGCGACGCGCCGCGCATGGCGCACGGCGTGGGGTACGGAGTTCGATACGTTGGCGGCGGCCATGCCCACCTAAGTGGAACAGCGCCTCGGGTTAGTCCATTCCCCCAAGACGCGCCACACACGTTCACTCGCCGATCCACGACCCGCGCAAATCGCTGTCGTGCAGCAACTGCAGCAACGTGCCCGCCGGACGGCTAAGCCGTTTGGCGGCCAGCGCGATAAATTCCACCGAGGGCAGCGTCGGCAGACTGGCGGCGTTGAGCGGCGGCGCCAGGCCTCGCGCGGCCAGATACTGCGGACGAACCGTAATGCCGAGGCCACCGCGCGCGGCCGCAATGCAACCCGCGTGACTGCTGCTCGTACACACCACCTGCCAACTGAAACCGGCTTCGGCGAGCGCATCGAGCACCACGGCTCGCGTCACGCTCGGCTCGGCGACCAGGATCAGCGGCAACGGCTGACTGAGATCGACCCGCGTACCGATTCGTGCCAGCCATTCCAGCCGCCCCGTGAAAAGCGGCACACCGCGGCGGTCGCCCAGACGCCGCTTACCGACCAGCAGATCGATCGACCCGTCGTCCAGCAATTCATACAGCTTGCCGGTCATACCGATCGTGATTTCCAGCTCGACATCCGGATGCGCGTCGCGAAACGCCGCCAGCACGGTGGGCAGCGGTCCGAGCGCGACGTCGTCCGATGAACCGAGCCGCACGCGCCCTTTCAGGCGCGGCGCGCGAAACTGCGACTCAGCCCGCGCGAGTGCCTGCAGGATCACGGTGGCATGGGCGAGCATGGCCTCGCCGTCCGGGGTCATCGCGAGCGAATGAGTGTCGCGCACCAACAAACGCCGCCCCACGCTCTCTTCGAGCCGGCGGATATGTTCGCTGACGCTCGATTGCGTGAGATCGAGTTGCCGCCCCGCTTCGGTGAAGCTATGGCAGGCTGCGACGGTTGCGAAGGTCTTGAGCCAGATGGGATTGAGCATGCTCCATTGTGGTCCTGGTTATCGGTAAAGTCGATAACAGTCAACGCCTCCAGTGAGGTTCCCGATTGACGAGAATGTCAATATCATGACGGGATCCCCCCAACGATTGTTTCGAGCACGGGCCGCCGATCTGTCCCCGCCAGCGCCCTATCGCTCATTTGAATATGAACAAGGACTCCGCCCAAACCGCGCTGCTCTGGATCGTCGCCGCCGGCTTTTTCATGCAGTCGCTCGACACGACGATCGTCAACACCGCGTTGCCGTCGATCGCGAACAGCCTGCACGTCGCGCCCCTCGCGATGCAGCCGATCGTGGTCGCCTACACGCTGACGATGGCGATGCTCACCCCCGCGTCGGGCTGGCTCGCCGACCGTTTCGGCACACGGCGTGTGTATTTCGTGGCGATTCTTGTGTTCGTGCTCGGTTCAATCTGCTGCGCGAGCGCGCATACGCTCGGCCAACTGGTGATGGCACGGGTCCTGCAAGGGCTGGGCGGCTCGATGCTGTTACCGATCGGGCGGCTCGCCGTCCTGCGCAGCGTCTCGGGCGAGCAATACGTGTCGGCGCTCGCGTTCATTTCGATTGCCGGCCAGTTAGGGCCGATCGCCGGTCCTACGCTCGGCGGCTGGTTCGTTGAGGCCATCACGTGGCACTGGATCTTTCTAATCAATGTGCCGATCGGCGCGGTCGGTCTCTACGCGGTGCAGCGGTTTTTGCCGGCGCATGGCGAAGCCGAGGCGCCGCCGTTCGACTTCGTTGGCTGTGGGCTGCTGTCGCTGTGCATGATCACGTTTTCGCTGGCCGTCGAGACGCCGGTCGAGACGCACCGCGCGGCGTGGTCGGCGGGTCTCTTCGCGCTCGCTGTCGTCAGCGCGCTTGCCTACATTCCGCACGCCAGGCGCCGTAGCAATCCGCTCTTCAAACTCTCGCTCTTCAGCGAGCCGAATTTCAGCGTCGGTCTGATCGGCAACCTGGTGTGCCGCATCGGCTCGAGCGCCGTACCGTTCCTCGTGCCGTTGCTGCTGCAATTGCAACTCGGCTATACACCGCTGCATTCCGGCCTGATGATGCTGCCCGCCGCACTGGCCGGCACCCTCACCAAACGCTGGATTGCGCCGCTCGTGCGCCGCTATGGCTATGACACCTTCCTGCTCGTCAACACGGTGATCGTTGGGTCGGCGATCGTTGCGTTCGCATTGATTACGCGGGGTACGCCGCTCATCGTCGAGATCGTGATTCTGGCGGTGTTCGGCGGCGCCAACTCCATGCAGTTCGCGGCGATGAACAGCGTCACGCTCAAAGGCCTCTCGCATGAGGATGCCGGCAGCGGCAACAGCCTCTTTTCGATGGTGCAGATGCTGGCGATCGGACTGGGCGTCTCGATCGGCGGCGGCCTCGTGAATCTGTTCTCGGCGCAATGGGGATCGGCGGCGCTCGGGTTCCGCCTGAGCTTCGTGTGCGTGGGCGTCATCACGCTGGTGTCCGCATGGGTGTTCCGCCACCTCGACGAGAAGCCCGTCACGCGCGACGTACGTGGCCAGGCGACCCAGGGCGCGGGGCGCTGAGGAGCGTCTCTCAATCTGGCAAACGAATGCCGGAAAATCCCTCACACGCTTCGATCAAGCGCTCCTGCACAGCGACATCGTGAACCGCCGGATGCGTCTCGCGCGGTTTCATGTGATAGAAGTACCCGCCGCCGACGGCAGCCGCCGGATCATCGCTGACGGCGAGCCATACCTGGGTTTTGGGTGCTGCTTGCAGATCATCCGGCGCACCCGCCCCGCCCATTTTCGTCGCCACCCAACCAGGCTCCAACGCATTCGACGACACCTCCGGCCAGCGGCGCGCCATCGCAAACGCCAGTAGCGCGTCATGCAGTTTCGAGTCCGAATAGGCCGCCGCGCCCTGCCAGTGCCGTCGCTCCCATGCCAGATCGTCGAGACTCGCGTCGCCGCTCCGATGCAGGCCCGAGCTTAGATACACGAGCCGCTGCGGCTTGCCGATCAGCGCGGTCAATACGTAGGGCGCCAGCGTGTTGACCGCAAACACGTGCGGCAGGCCATCCACCGTGGCAATCCGGCGTGGCTCCTGGTAACCGACCGCCGCGTTGTGGATCACCGCGTCGAAGTGGCCGAGTTGGTTGACCTGCTCCGCTAATGCGATCGTGGCGGCAATACTCGACAGATCGCCTGCTAAAGCAGTCTCCGCTTCCGGCACGGCCTTCAAGGCTTCGTCGGCACGCGAGGCATTGCGCGCGTGCAAAACCACCCGATGGCCAGCGTCGACGAGCAGGCGAGCGGCCATCTGACCGAGGCCGTCGGCGGAACCGGTAATAAAAACGCGCGACATAATGGCGTACTCCATTGATCAGCAAAAATATGCCTGACGCATGGTGGGAACCGCATTCCATTGTGCGTCAGGTGAACTCATACAGATTAGCGCCAACCGGGCACCTGACGCGATAGCGCGGCTGTCATTCCACTCATGATGCCGCGTCATCGATTCACTCGGACAGGCAGCGTTTCCCGACGCCGACCTGTGAATTCAAACGGTGTTTCGCGTTAGCATGTCAGGCATTAATGCATAACAAAGGAATATCACATGCCATTTGACGAGCGCATGCTGAACGGCATGGGCGTGCTGACGGCGATCGTTGACTGCGGCAGTTTCGCGGCGGCCGGCGAAGCGCTCGACATGTCGCAATCCGGGGTGAGTCGTTCGGTTGCACGGCTCGAAGCACGCCTCGGCATCCGGCTATTTGACCGCACCACCCGCTCGGTCACGCTGACGGACGAAGGCCGGCGCTTTTACGAACAGATCGTGCCGCTGCTCGGCGGACTCGAAGAAGCGGCCGCTTCGGCGGCTCAGGGTGCGACCGCGGTTCGCGGACGTTTGCGCGTGAACATGGACCCGTTCTTCTCGCGTCTCGTACTGGGACCGCGGCTCGGTGGCTTCATCGATAAACATGCCGATCTGCAACTCGAGTTGATCACGCGCGACCAGTTAGGCGATATGGTCGCCGATGGTTTCGATCTAGCGATCCGCTTCGGCGACCCGCCGGTTTCAACGCTGATTGCACGCAAGCTGCTCGACACACGGATTCTGACCGTGGCCGCGCCGTCGTATCTGAAGAAACATGGACATCCGGCGAGCCCGGCCGAACTCGAGAACGGCAAGCACGTGTGCATCAAGTTCCGTGATCCGCTAACGGGCTACCCGTTTAGCTGGGAGTTTCATCGCGGACGCAAGAAGATCGTGATTACCCCGCAAGGCAGCTTGACCGTGAACGACGTCGGCACCTTGCATAGCGTGTGTGCGGCGGGCCAGGGTGTCGCGCAAATTCTCGCGCTCGGCGCCGAGGCGTTGCTCGCCACCGGCAAACTGATCGAACTGTTTCCCGACTGGGGCGACGAGGTTTATCCGCTGTATGCCCTCTACCCTTCGCGGCATCATCCACCGGCCAAGGTGCGGGCATTCTTCGACTTCATCGTTTCGCTGACTGGGGGCCCGGTGCGCGAACCGGCCGCTTGAATTGCGGCTCGAGTGGCGAATGCAATGACCTGCCGACAACCACCCGGCGGCAAGCACGCGTTTATCGGCGTAGAGGGCGCGGCACAAATAGAAAAACCGGCTTTACGCCGGTTATTTTCGCGCCGCATGCCTAAAGAACGGCTGGTTTCTTTTTGAGCACCAAGGTTGGGCGCGGTTGCATCAGTGTGCGCTTCGCGCCGAGCCACTTCGTGACGTGCTTGACCCATTGCTTCGGTGCGGCTTCGTTGCCCGGCTGGCCTTGCTGCGGCCCGCTTGCCGCTGGTGCGGCCGATTCGTTGATTCCGGCGATGCGTGCGGCTTCGCGCCGCCGTTTGCTGTCGGCGATTTCGTCTAGGTTGACCTGGTCATCATCCATGCTGGAACTCCCGCGGCGAAGCACCGCGAGGCGCCGGTGGGCGCCGCGCTGCTTCGGCTGTGGAACAAGGCGGCGCACGGCAGGTCCGGTTGGACGTGCCGCGCCGCGCTGCATCAAGAAATCGTATAGCGGTTTTGCGGACCGCCGACATACAGACCGCGAGCGAGCGTGAGGATTTGCTCGCGATGACGGTCGAAGGCCGCCAGCACTGCCGGTTCGTCCGAGCCGACGCTCGGGCTCAGATTCGAAATGACCGAATTATTGACAGTGAAAGCGATTTCGCGCGCGTTGTCGTAGCCCCAGAAATTGACACAATGACGGAAGGCGTCATAACTGCGGCTTGGGTTCGGGAAGTTGAGGGACATTTCACGCTCCCGTGGTGTTTTTCCTTCTTCACGGTGCGCTGAATGTGGGGCGCGGTCAAGGTGTTGTTTGTAAGTGTTAGGGTTTGTCCCTGCGGGGGGCTTGTTTTTTTGGCTGTTTGTTTGGGGTGTTGGGGTTTGCTTCGTTCTTTTGCCTGCGCGGCGCTTTCTGTCTGTGTGCCTGCGGCCTTGGCCTTTCCTTGTTTTCTTATCGGTCTATTAGCGTTGCCCCTGTGCGGGGCGGCACTTACTTTCTTTGCCGCCGCAAAGAAAGATAAGCAAAGAAAGCGGCTCACACCGCTAATTCTTAAGTGGGTCCCCTGGCTTGGAG
>NZ_JAQQDU010000108.1:0-27620 GCF_046027825.1 Paraburkholderia sediminicola | reverse complement strand
CATTATTTGTGACGCACTACACTAGGTGTTGAAAACGGCAAGCAGCTCTTTGAAGTGCCCCGGGCAACGAGTACGGCTGGTAGCTTGGCGAAACGCCGCAGGCATCGGGTACGGCTGGTAGCTTGGTGAAGTGCCGCGGGCATCGGGTACGGCGAACTGCCTTTAGACGTGCCACGGGCATCGAACGCAGCGGGTAGCCTTCTGAATCACCGCTTAGCGTAAACACCGCGGCCGGTTTGTTGAACGACCGCGTCGGCGCGCGCAGCGCCGCCGGAAGTATGACGCCTTTGTCACTCACGCCGAAGGTGCGAGGGCACCGATTCCAGATGCACCACTATCCCCTCCAAGCCAGGGGACCCGCTTAAGAACTGGCGGTTTGAGCCGCTTTCTCTTGCTTACTTCTCTTTGCGGCCGGCAAAGAGAAGTAAGTGCCCGCCCCGCACAGGGGCGACGCTAATAAACCACTAACAATTCAAGGAAAGGCCAACACCACAGGCACACAAAAACAAAGCGCCGCGAAGGCAAACCCCACCGCTATTTCCTAGCGGCCAAGTCCACCTCCAATGCCCCATCCTCCCCCATCCTCACAGTCCCTTGGGACACATCCCTCCGATATCCATAAAGATCAAACTTCATCACCCCAGGATTAGAACTATCCCTAATAAAAGTCCTGGCATTCGTGACCAACGAATTAAACATCTTCACATCACCGGATTCGATCCACACAAAGCTCTTCCCAGCGCCGGCAGGCGCCCTCGCAGCAGCAACCGAACTATCGCGCTTGAACTTCAACACCAACCCCTCATCCGTCACCGTGGCACTCGCCAGCCGCCCCTGCAAAACCGGCGGCGGAAACACGGTGTACTGATCGAACACCAACGCGTTCCCCTTCAACGCGACACCCTTGCGCGTAAATGGCGTCAACGACGCCAACGGAATATCCAGCGCCCGCAACAACCCCGCCTGCGGCACCCCCAACACCTTCACCGAAGTCGGCTCATAGACAAGATGACGCTCATCCTTGGCCACGATCGTGCCGCTCATCGTCGTCGGCAGCCACACGCCAGGAAAGTGATTCCACAACTTGATCCCTCCCGTCACTTCCAACTTGCCGTCCACCGGTTTCAACTGCAAATCGTTCAGCGAACGCGGCTCATAGTCGAGCAGGTAATCGTTGAACAACGCCGCCATCGCAGGCCACGGCTCGACCACTTCGCCGCCAATAATGCGAATGTCGTACTGGTCGGGATCGTCGAGATCGACCGGTTGACCCGGTTTCTTCGGCACCATCTGCGCATCCAGCGAACGTACATGAAAGCCAATTCGCCCCGATACGTAGAAGTCCACATTCTCGACGTGAATCAACGGTGCCGCGCCCGACGAGTGCCGCTCGTCGCTAATCGCGGCCCCTGGCGTCGCCATGTTCTGACCGGAAAACGCCGCGCGCGTCCCGACCGGAGTCGTGCGTGCAACCGACACGGTCCGCAAAGTCTGCGGCACGTGTTGCCACACAAGACGCGCCTGCGCGAGCGACTCCTGTTGCGCGCGAATGAAGCTGTCGTTGAAGCGCGCGCTCGCGCTGCCCATCTGCATCGGTGCGTCTTTTGCGGCGCTGGCTAGCGTCGTATATGACGGCAGGTGCACGTCCAGTGCGCCCGCCTCGTCGAAAGTAAAGTAGCCGGCCGCCATCTGGTCGCGGTAGTGATACAGGTCGAGCACAAACGGCGCGTTCGAATCGAGCGGCGTCAGCGCCATGTCGATGTTCATCGGCATCGAACGCATGAACTTCACGTCACCGCCCAGCACCAGCATGCCGCGCGGTGGCATCGTAGCGGGCCAGTCGATTTTCTGCACCGTGTGGTCGTCGAGCGTGAAACGTACGCCTGCGGCGCTGGTGTCGATCCGGGTGATGGTCATGCGCAACGCGGGCGGCGGCGTGAGTTTGGCCACCTGCATCACGACGTCGTCGCCGTCGAGACGCGCGATCGGTGTGTCCACTTTCAACAGGTCGGCCATCTTCACGTGCGCGGCCTGCATCAGCTTGTCGGCGCCGATGCCGGCGACTTCGACATGGTCGGCATGGAACACGAGGTCGTCGGCGTTGCGCATCGACAGCGATCCCGTCAGCACGATCGGCACCCATGTGTCGCGATGCATCTCGCCCGTGATGCGCAAAGTGCCGCCGTCCTGCGGCACCACACGCATATTGCGCAACGGCGATCCCTGGTACTGGAACAGGTAGCGATTGAAAATCGCGGTGAGCTTGGCGCTGTCGAGCGTGACATCGCCGCGATGGACATTGATCGTCACGCTGGTCGGATCGTCGAACACAATCGGCTGACCGGCGTGCGTCGGGGTCAGCGTCGCTGCCATATCGTGAATCATGAAGCCGATGTCGCCGGTTACGCGAAAGTCGACGTCGCGCGCGAACATCAACGAACCGTCGATGCCGGAATCGCGCAGCGTCAACGGACGGCTGCGCTTCTCGGTCATGCCACTTGCAGAAGGCACGCGTCCAGCGACACGCTGTTCGGCGGCGAGTTGTTTGGCCTTGGCGAGTTCGAGCGAAGGGCGCGATGCAGAAGCGGGTTGATCGGCGCTTGCGATCGCGGTGCTGTTCGGGCTGTCGGTCGCAGCGCTGTTTGTGGCGCTGGTCGTGACATCGTTTGTGGTGTGGGCAGCGAGTCCAGCATCCGGCTGCGGTTTTGCGGTCAGCGGGCTGTCGTTGTTGCTCACGGCGTTCGCTGCCGCGCCCGTTGGTGCCGACGGTACAGGCGCCGCGTCGCTCGTTGTCGAACTCGCGTCGGCGCATGCGGACATCATCAGCACGGCCGTCACCAGCGCGGCGCCCACCCCTACGCGCGCGCGCCACGTTTCACCCAGCGGCGACGTCCTTTCAAGCGGCTGCGTTCTTTGAAACGGCTGTGTTCCTTGAAACGGCTGCGTTCCTTGATACGGCTGCGTCCCTTGACCCGGCCGGCCCCCTCGACCCCGCTGCATCCCCGGACCCGGCCGCATCCCTTGACCCCGCTGCATCCCTTGAAGCGGTCGCTGCGAGGGCTCCGTCTGCGTGCCATCAGTCGAATTTTCGCCCACTGCGCCTGTCTGTTTCATGATGTCTCCTCCTGAAGCCGCGGCACGTCTTTCGCGCGTCCGGTACGGCATGGTCCGTCGCACATACGGCGGCTTTAAACACCGTGCCGCCGTTGCGCGTCTTTGACCTGATTGTCTTGATTTGTCAGCGCGCTGCCGACAAGATTTCTGGAGGACGCTCACCAAACGATCAAGCGTTTGAATCGCTACAACAAGTCATTGGAAAGCCCCACGTGTTGGGCGTGAGCGGCCTGCGCGCAAATCGGATTCAAACGGCATCCTGGGCGCGATTTGGGCACGGAGCGAGGGGGTGCGTGCATAACGCAGTGCCTGACGTACACGTCGGGACAGCAAAATGGCCGCAAATTCGAATGCGGCGCTGCAATAAAACTGCAGCGAGATACCTGCGAGGGATACCGCTGTTCGGCTTCCAGCGGCGCAATCTTCGACAAGCCTTGCGCCTCGCCGAGAATCGCGAGCCGCGCTTTTGCGACACCGAACCTGGGCGCTGCATGGAACCGCGGGCCTATCCAGGCTGTACCTCAGTTAGAGATGCTGACTCCGCCAGCGCACACGGCGACGCCAGTGAACTCGCGGTTATGCCCAGCTACGCTACGTCTCGGCTAACCCACCCCCAGCCATTCCTGCATCACGTCCGCTCGCTTCACAAACGGCGCAAGCGCGTCATCGAAGACAATCTCGCCATGCCCCATCACCGCCACCCGGCTGGCGATGTCTTGCGCGATCACGAGCCGCTGTTCGATCAGCAGCATCGCCACACCACGATCACGCAGCATCCGCAGACATTGCGCGACCTGCCCCATCACCTGGCTGGCCAACCCCTCTCCGGGTTCGTCGATGACCAGCAGATCGGGGTCGCCGAGCAAAGCCCGGGCGAGCGTCAGCATCTGCTGTTCGCCGCCCGATAGCGCGCCGGCACGCGTGCGCTTTCTCTCGCGCAGGACAGGGAACAATTCGTAGGCGTCGTCGAAGGCAAAGCGCGGTGTGCGGCCACGCGCGCGCGGCGCCACACCGAGTTGCAGATTCTCGTGGACGCTCAGCGTCGGAAAGACGTCGCGATGTTCAGGCACGTAACCGAGTCCCAGGCGGGCGATCTCAAAGGTGCGCAGCCCGCCGAGCGTCTGGCCGGCAAAACGCACCTCGCCCTCGCTGCGCACGAGGCCCATGATCGCGCGCGCCAGCGTCGAGCGTCCCGAGCCGTTGCGTCCGGCTAGCGCGACGACTTCGCCGGACTCGATCTGCAACGTGACGCCGTGCAAGGCCTGGCTTGCGCCGTACCAGGCGTTCAGTTGTTGAATGTCGAGCAAGACGGTCATGTGCGGAAACCGTCGCCAAGATAAGCGGCGCGCACGGCCGCATCTGCACGAATCGCCGCCGGCGTGCCAGTTGCGATGATGCGGCCTTGCACGAGCACCGAAATGCGATCGGCGATTGCGAACACAGCGTCCATGTCATGCTCGACCATCAGCAACGTGCGGCCCGCGGTGGTCGCGCGAATCAGTTCGATGGCGCGCGCCGCTTCGGCGCGGTTCATGCCGGCGGTAGGCTCATCGAGCAACAAGGTGTGCGCGCCGCCCGCGAGCGCGAGGCCAAGGTCGAGCGCGCGCTGCTCGGCATAGCTGAGTGTGCCGGCCTGGCTATGCCTGCGCGCATTCAGCCCGACGGCGTCGAGCACATGCTCGGCGCGAGCATCGACCGTGCGTGAACCACTGAAACGCTGCCACCAGCGCGTGCGGTCGCGCTCGGCCAGCATGGCGGCGCAGCGCAGGTTGTCGAACACGCTGAGGCGAGCGAACACGCTGGTGGTCTGGAAGCTGCGCGCGAGGCCACGGCGCGTGATCGCGGCAGGCGCCAGACGCGTAATCTCCGCGCCGAACAGATCGATGCGCCCGGCGTTCGGACGCGCGCCGCCTGCGATCAAATTGAAAAGCGTCGACTTGCCGGCGCCGTTCGGCCCGATCAATGCATGGCGCTCACCGGGCTCGATCGCCAGATCGACGCCGCGCAGAATCTGCGTGGCGCCGAAGCGTTTTTCGATGCCATAGAGCGCGAGGGCCGGGATCATCGCGCGTCTCCGGTGATCTGCGTGGCACTACCGTGAATGGCGAGATGTGCTTGCGCACGAACCGCGTAGCGCGCTGCGAGCGCCCCTGGCGCGGCCAGCATGAACACCGCAACGCCGAGCCAAAGATGCGGCGAGACCGTCGCCAGCGGCACGCCGATGATGTTGAAAGCCACGCCATCGTCCGCGCCGAATTGCACGGCGTAAGCCCACTGCACCGCGAGCACGACAGCCAGTGTCCACAGCACCGCTGCGGCCGCACCCCATAGATAAGTCTTGCTACACACACGCCAGCCGTAAGCGGCGACGCGTGCCGTGTGCCGCTGCACGAAACCCGCCAGTCCACCCGGCGACGCCACCACGACCACGATGAAGAACAGCCCGAGATAGAACAGCCACGCCCGCGTGACGCTCGCCACCGCGACGCTGAAAAACGTCAGAACGATCGCACCCGCGACCGGTCCAAAAAACGCCGCCGTGCCGCCTATCACTGTCGCGATCAGCACGGCCCCCGAGCGCATCATCCCGACGCTTTCCGTCGACACCAGCTCGACATTGATCAGCCCCAGGGTGCCTGCAATGCCCGCAAAAAACGCCGACATCACCACTACGCCATAGCGGATGCGGCGGGGATAGCAGCCGATCGCCGCGGCGCGAGCGGGGTTGTCGCGCACGGCGTTGGCGAGCCGCATGAACGGTGTGCGCGACAACGCGAACATCGCCACGCTCGCCAGCACGCACCACAGCGCGATCAGCGCATACGCCTCACGTGCCGGGCCGAAGCTCCAGCTTGCCAGCATGGGCCCGCTCGCACGGTCGATCGGCACGCCGGCCTCGCCGCCGAACCAGTCGGGCAGCGTCCACGCCGCCGCCGCGACGAGCTCGCCAATGCCAAGCGTGATCATCGCGAAAGCCGTCCCCGCGCGCCGCGTCGATACAAAACCGAACAGCACGCCGCACAGCGCACCGCCGATGCCGCCGACCAACGGCAGCAGCACCAAGGGCACGCCAATGCGGTTGAACACTTGCGCCGCGATGAGCGCGCCGAGGCCGGAATAAGCGGCATGTCCGAAGGACAGCAAGCCGGTTTCACCAAGCAGCAGGTTGTACGAGAGCGCGAACACGATCATCGTCGCGGTTTGCGCAAGATAGGCGAGCAGCCAGCTTTGCGGCCAGACGAAGGGCGGCACGACGAGAAACAGGACAAGTGCCAGCCATGGCGCGACCATGCGCAGCTTTGAGCGGGACGTGGCCTCAGCCACAGTGAACTTGTCGTGCGGCTCACGCATGGTCGTCACGCCGTCCGAACAGTCCACGTGGACGCAGCGCCAGCATCGCGACAAGCAACAGATAGGGAATCAATGGCGCGAGTTGCGCAAGCGTCAGCGCGTCCCATGCAGCGGGCAGCTCGCCTCCGAATACCGCGGTGAGGTCGCCCAACGACACATCGCTCGCCACGGCAAAGGCCTGCACGCAACCGACAATCAGCGACGCCACCAGCGCGCCGCTCAGCGAGCCCAAGCCACCGATCACCACTACGACGAACACGATCGAGCCGAGCGACTCCGCCATCGACGGTTCGATCACGAAGAGCGGCGCGCCGATCACGCCGGCGAGAGCCGCGAGCGCCGTGCCCGCCGCGAACACGCCGGTAAACACGCGCGGCACGTTGTGGCCGAGCGCCTCGACAGCGCTCGCATGGGTGAGCGCGGCGCGGACGATCAGCCCCGCCTTCGACACGCGCAGTACCGCGTAGAGCGCCGCCAGCATCGCCAGCGACACCACCATCATGAAGGCCCGATAGCGTGCGAACGCCGCACCATACACGGTGAACAACGGCCCGTCGAGCACGGCTGGAACGGTGGTGCTCAGCGGACTCAAGCCCCAGCCGAGCTTGACCAGTTCGCCAAGCAGGTACGCGGCGCCGAAAGTCAGCAGCAACTCGGGGAGATGCCCATGCACGCGCACACGGCGCAGCAGCCATCGCTCCAGCGCCGCGCCGATCAAGCCGACGATCAGCGGCGCTATCACCAGCGCACTCCAGAAACCCGCATGCGCCGCCACCGAAAAGCCAACATACGCGCCGAGCATATAGAAGCTCGCATGCGCGAAATTCAGCACGCCGAGCATGCTGAAAATCAGCGTCAGGCCCGCCGACAGCATGAACAGCAGCAGGCCGTAACTGACACCGTTGAGCAGATTGATGACGAACGACTGCACGCGCCTATTCCGCCTGCACGGCGACGGTCAGTGGTTCGAGGGCCGCGCGCAAGTCGGCGGGCAACGTCACCGGACGGCGCGTGACGCGATCCACATATACGTGCACGAAATGGCCCTGGGCGGCGGGTTGATCTTCGCCCTCCTTGAAAAGCCCCACTTCGTAGCGCACGCTCGAGGTGCCGAGCCGCACCACCCGCAAGCCCGCTTCTACCCGCTCGGGAAACACCAGCGGCGCGAAGTAATTGCAATGCGTCTCGACCACGAGGCCGATCGTCGCGCCGTGCTCGAAGTCGAGCACGCCAGCCCGAATCAGATACTCGTTCACCACCGTGTCGAAGTAGCTGTAATAGACGACGTTGTTCACGTGGCCGTAGACGTCGTTATCCATCCAGCGTGTGGTGATCGGCAGAAAATGCGGGTAGGCGCTGCGCGTGGCGGGGGCGGGTTTGTTCATCGTGACGTGGCTTGGTAGATGTTCGATGTTGTCATTATGGCAAGCGGCTCGCAGGGTTCGATCGGCATACGCAGTGGCTTTGCCCATGATCGCGATCGCTGCGCACAGGCTCGCACAGCAGCCGCCGGCATCATTGCCCGGGCTTCTCCACAAACTCGAACGGCAGGCCGCGCCGTCGCATCCACTCGCCGAGCGCCTGACCGGTGCCCGCGCACCATGGACGCAGTTTGGCTGGCTCGACCAACCGGTATTCGAGCAATTCCGGCGACAGCGCGACCGTCCCGTGCGCCTTCACGTGATACGCGATGATCAGTTCGTTTTTGCGGATGAATTCGTACACCCCGATCAACTCGACCGTCTCCGCGTGCAACGAGGTTTCTTCGAGCACTTCGCGGGCAATGCCCTCTTCCGGGGTCTCACCGTTTTCCAGAAAACCGGTGATGAGCGCGAACATGCCTTCGGGCCATGCGGCGTTGCGCGCGAGCAGGATCTTGCCCTCGTACTCGACGATTGCGGCCACCACCGGCAGCGGATTGTTCCAGTGGACGTAGCCGCATTCCGTATCGGGACAGGTCTGGCGGATCCGGCCGCCTTCGTGTTCGGCATCGGCGCGCTCGATCAAAGGCGTAGCGCAGCGCGGACAAAATTGATATTCGGTCATGGCGAGTGGGTCGTCTCTTATGCTTTGTGTATGGCTTTGTTCAGCGTTGAAAGTCGTGCCGCGGCTGGTTCAGCCTATGGCGTGCGGTCTTGTGCGCACGCCTGCTTGAAGCTTCCGGTTTCAGTTCGTGGTTCCAGCCCTGGTCCTACGGTGCAGTCGAAGCGGTTTCACGCCGCGCACAACTCGCGCACTTCCGCAGCGAAACGCTCGACGGTTTCCGGCTGCGTGTCCCACGCGCACATCAACCGGCAACCGCCCGCGCCAATGAACTCGTAGAACTTCCAGCCGCGCGCACGCATTGCCTTGGCGGCCTGTGCGGGCAATTGCGCAAAGACCGCGTTCGATTCTCGCGGAAACATGATGCTCACGCCGGGAATTTCCTGCAACCGCGTTTGCAGCAATTCCGCCATCGCATTCGCGTGGCGTCCATTGCGCAGCCAGACGTCGTTATCCAGCAGACCGAGCCACGGCGCGGAGATGAAACGCATTTTCGAGGCGAGCTGGCCAGCCTGCTTCAAACGATAAGCGAAATCGTCGGCGAGCGAGCGGTCGAAGAACACCACCGCTTCACCGACCGGCAAACCGTTCTTGGTCCCGCCGAAGCACAACACGTCGACGCCAGCGCGCCACGTGATCTCGGACGGATGCACGTCGAGCGCCGCGACCGCGTTCGCAAACCGCGCGCCGTCCATGTGCACTTTCAGATGACGACGTTTGGCGATCGCCGCGATCGCGCGCACTTCTTCGACGGTATAGACCGTGCCCACTTCCGTCGACTGGGTCAGCGTGACGACCTTCGGCTTCGGGTAGTGAATGTCGGCGCGGCGCGTGACGACCGCTTCGATCGCATCCGGCGTGAGCTTGCCGCCGATGCCCGGCGCGGTCAGCAGCTTCGAGCCGCCGGAGAAGAATTCAGGCCCGCCGCATTCATCGGTTTCGATATGCGCAAGTTCATGGCAGATCACCGAGTGATACGACTGGCACAACGACGCCAGCGCCAGCGAATTGGCGGCCGTGCCGTTGAACACGAAAAACACTTCGCAATCGGTCTGGAACAGATCCCGCAGGCGGTCGCAGACCTGGTTGGTCCAGGAGTCGTCGCCGTAAGCGGGTTCGTGGCCGCTGTTGTTGGCGGCGATCAGCGCGTCGAGCGCTTCGGGACAGATGCCGGCGTAGTTGTCGGACGCGAAGTGTTGCATAGTTGGCGGCGCGCCCGGCGACAGGCGCGCTGAGATGACGGGAAAGCGGTCATTTTAGTGCGCCGGTGGGTTATTTGTTTTTCGGCTTGGTATTTGCGCCGCCGACGGTTCGACAGCCCCATGTTTGCGTCGCAAGACGGCAAGCCAGCGCCAGGCGCCCCGACTGCGCGTCAGCATGCACCGATCGCCCGGAAAGGCCGTTAGTTGCAGCCGCAATCAGGCATGCGGCCGCGGCCTCGCGGCATGCTCGCCACGACGATCAGGCCGACCGCGCCTAGCAGCAGTGCCCCAGCCGCCAGCCACAACGCAGGCGAAAAAGATCCGGTGTGTTCGGCGATTGGCGCAGCCACCAGCGGGCCGACGATCTGGCCGACACCGTACGCCGCGGTCGCATAGCCCATCAGGCCTGCCGCCTCCTCGCCAAGCAGACGCCGCGCTTCGCGCATTGCGAACAGGGTGATAGCGGTAAATGGCAGACCGATCAGTATGCTGCCGAGCGAGAAACCGCCCGCCGTCGGCCAGACGATGCCGAGCGCAATACCGGCGGCTTGCAGCACGTAGCAACCGGCGAGCAGCGTCCGGTTGTCCCAATGCACCGGCAGGCGTGCCGCGAGCAACGCACCGACGATCAAGGCCGCGCCGAACATCGGCCAGAACAGATCGGGCCAGGACGAGCCCGGCAACGCGTGGCGCGCAATCACCGGCAGGAACGTCGCGGTGATGATGTAGCCGAATCCGGGCACGCCGTAGAGCAGGACCAGCCAGAAGGCGTCGGCGCGGTGTGAGGGATGGCGTGTGGGAGAGCGTTGGCTGGCGGGCTTCTGATTTGCAGCGTGCTGACCAACGTTGTGCTGTCCAGCGGAATGCTGGGCCGCCGAGCGTTGACTCGCATGACCAGCGGTGGTTGCCCCGTTCGTGGCGTGCGCCGCGCCTCCTGAGGCGGTATCGGTACCGATACAGGTCCCGAACACCGGCCACACAACGATCGAAAGCACTGCGGAGATAAGCCCGAAGCCGATCCAACCGGCCGTCGCGCCATAACCGCCCGCCGCGCTGACCAGCAAGCCCGTCCCGACGATGCCCACACCCGGGCCCGTATAGATCACCCCGCTCCACCCGTGCGCGCCGAGTTCGGCGAGCCGCCGCAAGCCCCACTGGGAGGCGAACACGAAGGTCCAGGCGCTGACCGCGCCGGCGACGAAGCGCACAAAGGCCCACACCCAGAATTGGCTTGTTACGCCCATCGCCAGCGTCAGCAAGACCGTCGCCACAAGCCCAGCGCGCACCATGCGCGCCGGTTCGACCCGCAGCGCCGCGCAGGTAACCGCACCGGCGAAATAGCCCGCGTAGTTGAACGACGCGAGCCAGCCGCCGTGCTGGATATCGATCTGCGGCTGACCGACGCTGCTGCCATGCAGCATCAGCGGCAAGAGCGGTGTGAACGCAAAACGCCCGATACCGAGCACCACGGCCAGGGTGACCATGCAGGCAAGCGCTGCGCGGCGGGCGGCATGACGTTCGGCAAGGGTGTCGTGCGCGCTGGAAGCGAGATCGTTCATGAGCAGACGGTAAATGGAATCGGGCCGGCAGTCACCGGTTTCTTCAATGCATATTAGCTTGACCTTTCGATCACGAAAAATGAATAATTCGGATACGACCCATCGCCAGGAGAGAATCGTGGATCTCGCCGCCTTGACCATTTTTCGCGCTGTCGTGCGGGAAAACGGCGTGACGCGCGCCGCCGCCAAGCTCAATCGCGTGCAATCGAACGTCACCACGCGCATCAAGCAGCTCGAGGAGCAACTGGGCACCGACCTGTTCATCCGCGATGGCCGGCGCCTCGTTTTGACGCCGGCTGGCGAGACGCTGCTGCCCTACGCGGAGCGTCTGCTCGCGCTTGCCGACGAGGCGCGTCATGCGGTGCGCGAGGATCGTCCGAGTGGTCGCTTGCGTTTGGGCACGATGGAAAGCGTCGCGGCGACGCGTCTGCCCGGATTGCTCGCGCGTTATCACCAGCGGTGGCCGGATGTCGCTCTTGAACTCGAAACCGGCACCACCGGCAAGCTGATCGAGCGGGTCCGCGAATTCGAAGTGGATGCGGCGTTGGTGGCGACGCCGCTGGACCCTGCCGCGCTCGGCGAATTGTTCGAGACGGTGCCGGTTTTCCGCGAAGAGCTGGTGATGCTGTCGCCGCGAGGCCATCGGCCGATTCGCGAAGTGCGGGATATTGCTTTATCGACGTTGATCGCGTTCGAGCGCGGGTGCGCTTACCGGGCGTACATCGAGAAGTGGTATCTGGAGCATGGTGTGAGGCCGGCACGCGTGCTGGAACTCGGCTCGTATCATGCGATCGTGGCGTGTGTCGCCGCCGGCGCGGGGGTGGCCGTGGCACCGCGATCCGTGCTCGATCTGCAGACCGACGCGAGCAATATCACGGTTCATGAGCTTCCCGAAATTGGCATGATCGAGACGCTTCTTGTCTGGCGACGAGGGCATTTTTCGTCCGCGCTCAATGCACTGCGGCAGACGCTAGTGTCGGGAGAGGATGCGGCGGAGTTGGCTGCCGCTGCACCGGTGGGCGTTGCTTGAATTTTTGCTTGATGCTTTGCCTGCGTGGCGGAGAACGCTAACCGCCACCGCAATCGGCCTGTTTGCCGTGAATCCTGCTCTGGTCACCTACAACCGTTGCAGGGGAAGGCAAACATCGCAAAGAACAATCCGTTGCGCCGCCGCCCGGCCAGATTGATGCACGCCAGGACGCACGAAGACAAAAAACAGCTTGGGCCACGCGGGACGCAAATACCACCAGCGCCCCGCATGGCCCAATCAAGCCCGAATCAAAGCTGGGCTTCGACCCAACCCTTCACGCCTGCCAGCGCTGCAGGCAGATTCGCCGGTTCGGTACCGCCGGCTTGCGCCATGTCCG
Source organism: Paraburkholderia sediminicola (assembly GCF_046027825.1). Classification (GTDB taxonomy): domain Bacteria; phylum Pseudomonadota; class Gammaproteobacteria; order Burkholderiales; family Burkholderiaceae; genus Paraburkholderia; species Paraburkholderia sediminicola_D. The sequence goes on along the minus strand of NZ_JAQQDU010000108.1, from coordinate 14,984 downwards.
GCCGCCCGCCGCCCTTGCCGCCGACTTGCTGTGCAACGAAGTTGACCAGTTCACCAGCCTTCACCTTCTTGCTGGCGTCCGCCGTCACACCGGCAATCAGACTCACCTTGCCGCCTTCGACCGAGGCCAGCACGATCGCCGCGCTCTTCAGCTTGTCCTTCAGCTTGTCGACCGTCTCGCGCAGCGTTTTCACGTCCGCGCCGTCGAGCGTGGCAGCCAGCACATGCACGCCGCCCACTTCGATTGCCTGACCAGCCAGCTCATCGCCCTGGCTCGAAGCCATCTTCGACTTCAACGCGCTCAGTTCCTTCTCCAGCGACTTCACCTGATCCTGCACCTGCACGATCCGCTGCGTCAGTTCCGACGGTTGCGCCTTCAACACGGCCGCAGCCGCATTGATCCGCGCGTCGAGATCCTGCACGAAGCGCACGGCGTTATCGCCCGTAATCGCTTCCACGCGACGAATGCCGGCAGCCACGCCGCCTTCCATCACGATCTTGAAGAAGCCGATGTCGCCCGTGCGATGCACGTGCGTACCGCCGCACAATTCGCGCGAGAAACCGAGGTCGAGCACGCGCACTTCGTCGCCGTACTTTTCGCCGAACAGCGCCATCGCGCCGCCCTTCACCGCTTCGTCGAACGGCATCACGCGCACAATGCCGGGCGCGTTCGCCAGCACTTCCGCGTTCACGATCGCTTCGACCTGACGGATCTGCTCGTCGGTCATCGGCGAGTTGTGCGCAAAGTCGAAACGCGTCTTGTCCGCGTCGACGAGCGAGCCCTTCTGTTGCACGTGCGAGCCGAGCACTTCGCGCAGCGCCTTGTGCATCAGGTGGGTGGCCGAGTGATTGCGCTCGGTGCGGGCACGACGCACCGCATCGATTTCCGCCTTCACCACGTCGCCGACTTTCAGCGTGCCCTGCTCGAGCGTGCCGTGATGGCCGACCACATCGGCCTGCACCTTCAGCGTGTCTGCGACCGCAAAACGCACGCTCGCGTTAGCCAGCACGCCCTGGTCGCCGACCTGGCCACCCGACTCCGCGTAGAACGGCGTGTGATCGAGCACGACGACAGCTTGCTGACCGTGATTCACTTCCTTGACCGACGCGCCGTCGACATACAGCGCGATCACTTTCGCGTCGTCAAAGATGATTTCTTCGTAACCGTGGAACGTGGTCTTCGCGCCCGAGTATTCGAGGCCCTGCGCCATCTTGAACTTGCCCGCCGCGCGAGCCTGTTCGCGCTGACGCGCCATCGCTTCGTCGAAGGCGGCCTCGTCGACCGTCACTTCGCGCTCGCGGCACACGTCCGCCGTCAAGTCGAGCGGGAAGCCGTAGGTGTCGTGCAGCTTGAACGCGAGTTCGCCGTCGAGCGTCTTTCCACCCTTCGCTTCCAGATCGGCCAGCGCGCTTTCGAGAATCGACATGCCGTGCTCGATGGTCTCGAAGAAACGCTCTTCTTCCTGACGCAGCACGTCGGTCACGCGTTGCTCCGCGTCCTTCAATTCCGGATAGGCGTCGCCCATTTGCGCGACGAGGTCCGGCACCATGCGGTGGAAGAACGAACCCTTCTTGCCCAGCTTGTAGCCGTGGCGGATCGCGCGGCGCACGATACGGCGCAGCACGTAGCCGCGGCCTTCGTTGCCCGGAATCACACCGTCGACGATCAGGAACGAGCAGGCGCGGATGTGATCGGCGATCACCTTCAGCGAGTTGTTCGTCAGATCGGTCACGCCGGTTTCGCGGCCCGCGGCCTTGATGAGCGCCTGGAACAGGTCGATCTCGTAGTTGCTGTGCACGTGCTGCAGAACCGCGGCGATACGCTCGAGACCCATGCCCGTGTCGACGCACTGCTTGGGCAGCGGCGTCATGTTGCCCTGCGCGTCGCGACTGAACTGCATGAACACGAGATTCCAGACCTCGATGTAGCGGTCGCCGTCTTCTTCAGGAGACCCCGGGGGGCCGCCCCACACATCCGGACCGTGGTCGTAGAAGATTTCCGAGCACGGGCCGCATGGCCCGACGTCGGCCATCTGCCAGAAATTGTCCGACGCGTAGCGGGCACCCTTGTTGTCGCCGATGCGGATGATCCGCTCGACCGGCACGCCCACTTCCTTCGCCCAGATGTCGTGCGCTTCGTCGTCTTCGTGATAGACGGTGACCCACAGCTTGTCTTTCGGCAGCTGGTACACGCCCGTCAGCAACTCCCACGCGTAGTGGATCGCGTCGCGCTTGAAGTAGTCGCCGAACGAGAAGTTGCCCAGCATTTCGAAGAACGTGTGGTGACGCGCGGTATAGCCGACGTTTTCCAGATCGTTGTGCTTGCCGCCGGCGCGCACGCTGCGCTGCGCGGTCGTGGCGCGCGAATACGGACGCGATTCCGCGCCGAGGAACACATCTTTGAACTGCACCATTCCCGAATTGGTGAAGAGCAGTGTCGGGTCGTTGCCGGGCACAAGGCTCGACGAGCGAACGATCGTATGGCCCTTCGATTCGAAGAACTTGAGGAATTTCTCGCGGATTTCGGCGGCTTTCATAGCGTGCGGGGGACGGGTTTGCCAGTTCCCTGGCTGTTACCGGCGGCATCATGGGGATGCGCCAACTGTTTGTTTCTTAAACGACTGATTATACGGGATCGGCGCCCGTGCGCGGCAGCGCCCCTGCCCCGTTGGCCATTCGGCCAGGTTTGACCGGGTTTGGCCCGGTCGCGAGCGGCACGGCAAGGCGCGCCGTGCGTCCTATGACGTTCGGCTGACTGCGCCGGCGCGCGGGAATCGCTTAAGATTGCCCCCATCCGCGGCGACATGCGCGCCGCTTCGGCTACACAGGAGACATTGAAAAATATGGGCGCTCTCAGTCATATCCGCGTGCTGGATCTCACACGCGTGCTCGCCGGGCCCTGGTGCGCACAGACACTCGCCGATTTCGGCGCGGACGTCATCAAGATCGAACGACCTGAAGTTGGCGACGACACCCGCCACTGGGGGCCGCCGTACCTGAAAACACCGGAAGGCGCGGACACGCGCGAGGCCGCCTACTATCTGGCGGCAAACCGCAACAAACGCTCGGTCACCGTCGATATCGCTTCACCCGAAGGCCAGCGGATCATCCGCGAACTGGCCGCGCAAAGCGACGTGGTGCTGGAAAACTACAAAGTCGGGCAGTTGAAGAAGTACGGCCTCGATTACGCGTCGCTCAAAGAAGTAAAACCCGATCTGATCTACTGCTCGGTAACCGGCTTCGGGCAAACCGGGCCGTATGCGCAGCGCGCCGGTTACGACTTCATCGTGCAAGGCATCGGCGGTTTCATGAGCATTACCGGCGAGCGCGACGGCCAGCCGGGCGGCGGCCCGCAAAAAGCCGGCGTCGCGATCGCCGACCTGATGACCGGGATGTATTCGACCATCGCCGTGCTCACGGCGCTCACGCACCGCGACCGAACGGGCGAAGGCCAGTACATCGACATGGCGCTGCTCGACGTGCAGGTGGCCATGCTGGCCAACATGAATTCGAATTACCTGGCGAGCGGCCAGCCACCGGTGCGCTGGGGCAACGCGCACCCGAACATCGTGCCCTACCAGACCTTCCAGACGAGCGACGGCTGGATCATCGTCGCAGTCGGAAACGACGGCCAGTTCCGCAAGTTCGTCGAGGCAGGCGGCTGCCCCGAACTCGCCAACGACGAGCGATTCGCGACCAACCCGGCACGCGTGCGCCACCGCGACATTCTCGTGCCGATCCTTGCCGACATGGTGCGCCTGCAGGGCAAGCAGCAGTGGATTACCGAGCTGGAAGCGGCCGGTGTGCCGTGCGGGCCGATCAACGATCTGGGCGAAGTGTTCGAGAACGAACAGGTCGTGGCGCGCGGCATGCGGGTCGATCTGCCGCATCCGTCGGGCGGCACGGTCAAACTGGTGCGCAATCCGATCAATATGACTGGCACGCCGCCTGAAGCGCTGTCCCATCCGCCGATGCTCGGCGAGCACACCGACAGTATCCTGCGCGATGTGCTCGGCTATGACGAGGCTCGGATTGCGGCGTTGCGGGACCAGTCGGTGATTTGAGGCCGGCTTGGGCGCGCGGTTTTCAGTGATGCTGGCGGCGCCAGCTCACTCGCCCAGCGAAGCCAGCCAGCGCCGCCCTTCGTCCCAATCACCGAGCCCGCTGTCGGCATTGATGTGGCCACGCGCACCGATATCGATCCAGCGGCTGCCCCACGCGCTCGCGCAAGTTTGCGAGAACGGCACGCCGCCGTACGGATCGTCGCTGCTCGCCACCACGATGCTCGCAAACGGCAAGCGCGTAACCGGCACCGGTGCGAAACCACTGGCATCCTGCGGAAATTGTGCACCGGACGGATCGGGCACCGCCACCAGCAGCGCGCCCGCCACCTTCGCAAGCTGGGCTGCACTTGCGTACTGCGACGCCCAGAACGCGGTCGTCAGACAGCCAAGACTGTGTGCGGCGAACACCACTGGGGATCCGGCTGCGGCCACCGCGGCATCGAGCGTGCGGCACCACGCGTCGCGCCCCGGATGGTCCCAGTCCGGCATTTGCACACGCACGAAGGCGGGATCGAGCGCTTCCCAGCGCGTCTGCCAGTGACCCCCGCCGGAGTTCTGGTAGCCCGGCAGTACGAGTACGTTTAGTTTTTGTCCGTCCATTGCGTTCCCCGTCGCAGTTCGTTTCTCAGGTGTGTTGTTCAAGTGCGCTTCTCAAGTGCACTCATCGAGTGCACTTATCAAGTCTGCTTCCGCAGTGTGTTTCCGCAACTCGCCTTCGCAACGAGCTGCTTCCCCCAGCCGCAGAAGCCGCGCTTCATTTCATCACACGACCCACGCCCACGCCGCGCGGATCGGCCGCCGGTTCAGGCGTCGACCCTTCGACGCGGATCATCTGCACGTCGCCGTTGAACGACTGCCCTTCCAGCGTATAGCCCTTGGCTTTCAACTGATCGGCCAGCTCACCCGTGATGGGATGATACGGCTCAAAATAGATCGTCTTCGGCGGCAGCAACTGATGATGGAAGCGCATCGCGGCCAGAGCGTCGGCAGGCGACATATTGAAATCGTACAGGTTGGTCATCACCTGGAAGATCGACGTAAGGATTCGCGAACCGCCGGGCGTGCCAATCACGAGCGCCACCTTGTTGTCCTTCAACAGGATGGTCGGCGTCATCGACGAAAGCGGCCGGCGTCCCGGCGCCACCGTGTTCAGGTCGTCCACCGTTGCGCCGGACGGCCCGGCGGCAGCCGGTTTGGTGACAAAGTCGTCCATCGCGTCGTTGAGCAGGAAGCCGCCGCCGTCCACCACCACACCGGAACCGAAAGATCCGTTCAACGTATAGGTGTTCGAGACGGCGTTGCCCCATTTGTCGACCACCGAAAAATGCGTCGTTTGCGCCTTTTCCGGCAGCGCGTCGCCGAGGCCGCCTTTGACTGGCGTGGCGCCCGGCACCTCGTCGGGCTTCACTTCATCGGCGCGCTGCGCAAGGTAAGCGTCGTCGGTCAGTTTGCCGACCGGCACCTTGTACGAATCGGGGTCGCCGATGTATTGCTGGCGATCGGAGAACACGCGGTCTTCGATCTGCGCGATCAGATGGATATACGGCGCGGAATTCAGCTCGAGGCCATCGAACGCCTGCTTCAGATCGGCTTTCATCTTCAGCATCTGGATCAGCCCGATGCCACCCGAACTCGGCGGCGGCGCGGTCACGACCTTGTAGCCGTTCCAATCGGCGGTGAGCGGCTGACGCCAGATGGCCTTGTATTGAATCAGGTCCTGTTTCGAGACCAGCCCGTGGCCGTACATCTGCTGGGCGATCAGATCCGCGGTGCGGCCTTCATAGAACTCACGGCCTCCATCGCTGGCGATACGCGAGAGGGTTTGCGCGAGTTCAGGCTGGCGGTACAGCACGCCCGCCTTCAGATTCGAGAAGTAGGCGTCGAAGTTGGTCTTGCCAGCGAAATTCTTCGCCGCCGCGTCGTGCCGCTGCTGCAGCCACGGCTCGACCTGGAAGCCGTCGGTGGCGTAGCGGATCGCGGGCGCCAGCACCTGCTTCCATTTCAGCTTGCCGAAGCGCTGCTGCGCTTCCCACATGCCCTCGACGGTGCCCGGCACCCCCACCGCGCGATGGCCGACAAGGCTCATACCCGGTACGAGATTGCCTTTATCGTCGAGGTACATGTCGCGGGTTGCCTGTTGCGGCGCGCGTTCGCGGTAGTCCAGCACGTATGGTTTGCCGTCGACATACAGGGTCATAAACCCGCCGCCGCCGATATTCCCCGCATCCGGACAGGTCACGGCCAGCGTGAAGGCGATGGCGACGGCGGCGTCCACCGCGTTGCCGCCGGCGGCGAAGATCTGCTGCGCGGTGTCGGCACTGTAGCGATCTGGCACGGCTACCGCCGACGCATCCAGCACGGCCTTGGGCGGCGGCGCTTTTGCGAGCGCCGGGGCCGGCGCGGCGAAGCTGCCGGCGAGCGCGGCGAACACGGCCGTGGCCGTCACGATCCGGGCGAAAGACGAAGAGGCGAAAGGCGCGCGAGGCGCGTCATGCGTCGGAACGGACATCCGAGAAACTCCGGGAACTGAGAGCGCCATGTTGCATGAACGGAAAGCGTCGATGCAAGGTGGCGCAATGGGTGAGGCGGCCTGCCCGGCCAGCCGCGCTGCGGGCGGGTTGCATGACAGGGCGCAGGCAGCCCAATCCAACAGATTGAGCGGGGCGCGGGTGGACAGCGTGGCCGCCTGGCTTGCGCCACACGGGCGCAAAGCGGCGCCGAGGAAAAAACAACGGGCAAACTGCTCTCCGTGCGCGGCGGGCGGAGAGTGCGCCGTCCGCATCCTAAGTCGCCGGCGCGGACGTCAACAAACCGTTTTACCTCCTGTTACAGCACCTTAAACGCAGCTTGCAGGGTCCCGCCTGACCCCAAAAAACGGTCGAAACCGCTCAAACGTTGGCTGCGCGCCGCACTCGCCTGCCGCGAGCGAACACGTCAGGTAGAATTAACGGATAAGTGGGCGCATTGCGCGTCCCCGACAGACTTTCACCTTCTCGCATGAATACCGAACGCAACGACGCGCCAGCGGCATCCAATTTCATCCGCAACATCATTGACGAAGACAACCGCACCGGCAAGTGGGGCCAGCGCGTCGAAACGCGCTTTCCGCCTGAACCGAACGGTTATCTGCACATCGGTCACGCCAAGAGCATCTGCCTGAACTTCGGCGTGGCGCGCAGCTACGGCGGCGTGTGCCATCTGCGCTTTGACGATACAAATCCGGAAAAGGAAAGCGTCGAGTACGTCGACTCGATCATCGACTCCGTGCGCTGGCTCGGTTTCGAGTGGAAAAAAGACGACAAGGAACAGCTCTACTTCGCGAGCGATTACTACGACAAGCTGTACGAATTCGCCGAACTGCTGATCGAACGCGGCAAGGCGTATGTGGACAGTCAGTCAGCCGAAGAAATGCGCGCGAACCGTGGCTCGGCCTCCGAGGTCGGCACGCCGTCGCGCTTCCGCGAGCGTTCGGTGCAGGAAAACCTCGACCTGTTCCGCCGCATGAAAGCCGGCGAGTTCAAGGAAGGCGAGCACGTGCTGCGCGCGAAGATCGACATGTCGTCGCCGAACTTCAACATGCGCGACCCGGTCATCTACCGGATCCGTTTTGCGCACCATTACCGCACCGGCGACACATGGTGCGTGTACCCGATGTACGACTACACGCACTGCATCTCGGACGCGTTGGAAAACATCACGCATTCGCTGTGCACGCTCGAGTTCGAAGACCACCGTCCGCTGTACGACTGGATTCTCAACGAGCTGGCCGAGGCCGGAATTTTCACGCGCCCGCTGCCGCAACAGATCGAGTTTTCGCGCCTGAACCTGACCTATGCCATCACCAGCAAGCGCAAGCTGCTGCAACTGGTGACCGAAGGCCATGTCGAGGGCTGGGACGATCCGCGTATGCCCACCATCGTCGGTGTGCGCCGCCGCGGCTTCACGCCGGAAGCGATCCAGTTGTTCTGCGAGCGCATTGGCGTCACCAAGGTCGATTCATGGATCGACATGAGCGTCTTCGAAGGCGCGCTGCGCGACGATCTGGACGACAAGGCGCCGCGCACTGCTGCCGTGCTCGATCCGGTCAAGTTGATCATCGATAACTTTCCCGAAGGCTTGACCGAGCCGTGCAATGCGCCGGTCCACCCGCATCATCCGGAAATGGGTGTTCGGGAGTTCCCGATCTCGCGCGAACTGTGGATCGAACGCGATGACTACAACGAAGCGCCGCCGAAGGGCTACTTCCGCCTGTTCCCGGGTAACAAGGTGCGCCTGCGCTACGGCTATGTGATCGAGTGCATCGGCGCGGACAAAGACGAGAACGGCAACATCGTCGCCGTCCATTGCAACTACTTCCCGGACAGCAAGTCGGGCACCGAAGGCGCGAACACCTATAAGGTCAAGGGCAACATTCACTGGGTCAGTGCGGCAGCCGCGTGCCCGGCCGAAGTGCGCATCTACGACCGTCTGTTCAAGGAACCGCAACCGGACGCCGGTGGCCGCGACTTCCTCGAGGCGCTGAATCCGGATTCCAAGCGTGTCGTCAATGCCTACCTGGAACCGGGTGCACGCGACGCGTTGCCGGAACAGCGCTATCAGTTCGAGCGCCACGGCTATTTCGTGGCCGACCGTGTCGATTCGAAACCGGGCAAACCCGTATTCAATCGCATCGTCGGCCTGCGCGACAGTTGGGGCAAGCCGGCGTAAGCTGGAGCCGCTGCAGCACGGAGCGCATTTGAAAGTGAATTCGGCGTGCATCCCGCGAGTGGGATGCACGCCGTGTCGTTGCATCATGTTCCATCGACCAAGACAGCGCGGCATCGGTGCACGCGCGGGTCCGGGAGGCCCGATGAAAATTGCAGCCCGCCGCGGGGCAAATGCATGGGGCGCAGCACGAGGCACGGGCAACACACGTGCCGTTCCTGCTACGCGCATGACCCGCGCCGCACGCGTCGCACACAGCGTGCGTTGCGCACTTCTCGCGTGGGTCGCATTCGGCGCAGCGTCGCTCGCCTGCCCCGCTCATGCGCAAGAACTCACCGGCACACTGAAAAAAATCCACGACGACGGCGTGGTCGTGCTCGGCGTGCGTGAGGCGTCGATTCCCTTCTCGTACTTCGACGGCAAGGGCACGGTCGGCTACTCGCAGACCATCGCGCTGCAGATCGTCGACGAAATCAAGAAAACACTTGGCCTGCCGCAACTCAAGGTGCACGAAATCACCGTGACCTCGTCGAACCGCACGCCGATGTTGCTGAACAACCAGATCGATCTGGAATGCGGCTCGACCACGCATACGGTGGAACGCGAAAACCTGGCCGCCTTCTCGAACAGCTTCTTCCAGTATGCGGTGCGCATGATCGCTCGCAAGAGTAGCGGCATTACGGATTTTCCGGACCTGGCCGGCAAGACGGTCGTGACGACCGCGGGCACCTCCGACGAGCGCCTGCTGCGCCGCCTGAACACCGAGAAGCACCTGAACATGCGCATCACCAGTGTGCGCGATCATCCGGAAGCCTTCACCTCGCTCAAGGATGACCGGGCGGTGGCCTTCGTGATGGACGAGCCGATCGTGTACGGTTTCAAGGCGACCGACCCTCACCCCGAAGACTTCGTGGTCACCGGCACGCCGCTGGGGTATGAGGTCTATGCCTGCATGTTCAGGAAGGGTGATGAACCGTTCCGCACGCTCGTGAACGGGGTGATCGCTCGCGGCCAGACTGCGGGCGACGCTGAACGTCTGTATAACCAGTGGTTCACGCAGCCAATTCCGCCACACGGCATCAATCTGAATTTTCCGCTGTCGGAACAGAACCGCACGCTATTCGCGCATCCGAACGACCGCGCGCTCGACTGAGCGCGTCAGGCAAACCGTCCGGTTAGCGGCAGCGGTACTGGAGCCGCCAACGCCGACGCTACAACTCAAACGGCAAATCTACCGCTATAGCGTTCGATGCAGTTCCACGAGCGACAGCGTAGTCTGAAAGAGCCGCGTGAGACTGCGGCTCGCGTACCGCTCGACCTCATCCGGCGCGGCCCAGCGGTAGGCGTCCATTTCGGGAATCAGCGTGCCGTCAGAGCGGCGCGGAAACAGCGACGTGCAGGTGCACGAGGTCAGATCGAGTTCGTCCGCCGTCGCGCGCGCCGCGAACAGATGCAGATCCTTGTCGCGCCGGTAGACGAACAGCCCGAGATCCTTCAGACGCCCCGGCTCGATCACGATCCCGGTCTCCTCGACCATCTCCCGCAGCGCCGTGACATGAGGCGCTTCGCCCTCTTCGCCGTGCCCTTTCGGTACGTCCCAGTGAGACGTTTCAGTGGCGTGCGCGAGCAGCACCCGACCGTCCGGGTCGAGCAATACGACGCCACACGAGACGACCCGCGCGCTCATCGCCGCAACGCGCCGCGAAAACGCACGGCTTCAGGCCGCGCCGGCTTCAAGCCGCCGCGCCGCGCCATACCGGCACGCATGCTCAGTGCTTTTTCTGCAATTGCCAGTTACCGCTGTCCTGCTTACAGAACTGCGGACGCAGGGTCATCGACTGCCCTTTCGCATTCAGTACGACACCGACGTCGCGGCAGGTGCGCTCGCCGTCCTTCGCGGTGCTGGCGATGGTGATCGTTGCGTCGATCTTGACGCTGTTACCGGTGCCTTCGTTGACCCAGCTCGTGCTTTCGCCGTCCTGCTTGTCATTCAAGGCGGTGAAGACAGCGCTCTTGATCGAATCGATATCGCGTTGCTTCATGTAGGTAATTGGCGTGTCGTTCAGAAAACCGAGGTTCGCCGCTTGCGCGCCAATGGCGCCACCAAGCAGCAGGCCGCCGACGGTCAGGTGAAACAGGGCACGGGTTTGCATCGACATGAAGGGTTCTCCTCGAAGATTAGTTCGGCGGTCTCGAGCACGCTCACAGCGGCCCGTGATCTGGACCCCAAAAGCATAGCATGTCGCCCTCAACGTGACCGCCCGGATGCAGCCTCGCGACGACCCGCGGCAGCCTGCAACGCCCGGCTCCCACTGCTCGGGAACGAACGGGCACGACGGCTGCTCAGACTTTTTAGGAAGAGTCTCATATGTTCTTATGAAACGTATTCTTAAGATAGGTCTGTTGCGCTGTCGCGCCGATCAAGCTTCCAACACCGCCTTATGGACATCTCGTTTGCTCTCGAAACCTTCGCCGTCGCGCTCGCGATCTTTTGCGTCGCGCTCATGCCGTTCGCCATCAGCCGTGCCCCTGGTCTTGCGCGACGCATCGTGCAAATGGACAACCTCCCCCGCGCACGCTGGCCAAATCTGCTAACACGCGTCGGCACGGCATGCCTTCTGATGTCGTTCGCACTGCTGCTCGTCGCCTGCTATTACATCCTGGCCGGCGCAGGCAACTGACCACGCCCGCGACTGCACGTGCTGCCCCCGACCAGCGGCGCAGTCATCGCCCGGCGATCAATTCGCGGCCGCGCTAGTTCCCGCTCTGCTTGCCACGCCGTTTCCCCCTTTATCTCCCGCTTTATATCCATCCGTCAGCGTATTCAAAAACGCGACCACGTCCTTGATTTCAGCTTCGTCGAGCGCTGGCTTGTCACCCGGCTTGCGATCGAACGGCGGCTCGGTATTCAGGTTGGCCCAGTAACGCTGCGGCAGATCATCGAACTTCTGCACTTTGCCCTTCGAGACCGGATAAAACTCTTCCGGATTCGTGTCGCGTTGCGCATAGAAGCGCACCGCCTGATCCAGAGAATGATAGATGCCGTTGTGGAAGAAGCTCTTCTTCAACGCGACGTTGCGCAGCGTCGGCGTGCGGAAGATGCCGCAAAACTCGTCGCGGCCCTTCAGATCGGTACGTTCAGGCCCGCATGCGCCGAGGTCGTAGAAATGCGGATCGCGATTCACCGGCAGCGCGCGGTTGCGCGGCACGCCGATCGCGATCAGACCGAAGTCGCTGAACTGCGGTGGCGCGCCGTCCATGGTGCGCTGGCTGATGTGGCAGCTCGCGCAATTGCCCTTCTTTTCGTCGTTGAAGACTTCCAGACCGTGTAGTTCGGCCTTGGTCAATTGTGCTTTGCCCGCCAGATACGCGTCGTACTTGCTGGTGTACGGGTAGAAAATCTCCGGGGTCTGCTCGAAGGTTTCCAGCGCTTGCAGCACGGCTTTGAAGGTGGCGTCGTCGTTGTCGAAAATATGTTCGCCGAATGCCGCGCGGAAAGCGTCGGCATACGGCGCGGCCTTTACCGCCGCCGTGGCCTTCGCCGGGGTGCTGCCCATTTCGAACGACGACAGCAGCGGAATGCGCGCCTGGTCCGAGCCGCGGTCGACCCGGCCGTCCCACGTCAAGCCACCGGTCGGCCCGGCATCCACGCTTTCGTCACCCTCGTCGTCCGACTCGTGATAGTGCTCGGCGAACGCCGGCACCGATTGCAGGTACTTGAGCGTCGGCGCGGCGCGCATGCCGGTGCGGCGCATGTCGTTGCCGCCCAGTTGTACCGACAGCGAATTCGCCGGCGAAAAGGCGTGATCGGGACTGTGGCACGACGCGCAGGCCAGCTTGCCTGAACCGGACAGCGAGGCGTCGAAGAACAGTTGCTTGCCCAGCGCCGTCATCTGCCGCACGGATTCGTAGACTTGCGCGCGGGTCTGGCCGGTTTCATGAGCGGCCACTTTCACCGCAGAAGCCGTCATGGGCCCAGATGCAAGCGACGCGTTCGCTTGCATCTCGACGCCCACGCTGGCACCGCCGCTCAGCTCCGCCTTGGCATTCACTTGCGCGTTGCCGCTTGCACTGGCCTCGCTGCCCGCTTCTGCCGTGCCCCCCGCTGCCGGCGAGCCCGCATCGCAGGCTGCCAAGGTCATGGTCAGTGCCGCGAGCGCCATCGACAGCATCGCGCCTATGCCTGCCGTCCGCCGCGCGCGCCACAGCGCTCGTGACTGAACCGCCGTTTTCCGAATCCCCGTGAGACCAAGCCGCATATGAGTGATGTGAGTTTGCGATATTGAAGTCCCGGAGCGTATTTCATCGGCATGTCGTTTAAATGACATACAGCCGACGAAAATATCAAAACACAAGCAATTCGTAATTATTTACATCTTTCTGTCAAATATCTTATTCAAACTTTCGTTCGCGGTCAGACGTGTAAGCAATGCACGCGGCCCACCCCCAACGCGAGAGAGAGAACACACACTAAATGAACAAAAAACTGATCTGCGCGACGCCTATCGCGATCGCAGCAGCATTGAGCTTGTATGCGTGTGGCGGCGACAATGTCAACACTCAACCGGACATCACGTCGATCAAGACGGTCGTGGTGATCTACGCGGAGAATCGCAGCTTCGACAATCTGTATGGCAACTTCCCAGGCGCCAACGGTCTGCAGAACGTGACGGCCACGAGCGCCACCCAGGTCGACCGCAACGGCACGCCGCTCGCAACGCTGCCGCAAGTGTGGAACGGTCTGACGCAAACCGGCGTGACGCCGGCGGTGACGCAAGCGATGACGGCCAACCTGCCGAACAGCCCGTTCGCCATCGACGACCCGAAGGGTTTCAACACGCCGATCACGGCCACGACGCGCGATCTGTATCACCGCTTCTATGAAAACCAGATGCAGATCAATGGCGGCAAGAACGACAAGTTCGCCGCGTGGGCGGATTCCGGCGGCCTCGTCATGGGGCACTACACGCTCAACGCCGACAAGCTGCCGTTGTGGAAGATCGCCCAGCAGTACACGTTGGCCGACAACTTCTTTATGGGCGCGTTCGGCGGCTCGTTCCTGAATCACCAGTGGCTGGTTTGCGCGTGCACGCCGACCTATCCGAACGCGGACAAGAGCCCGGCAGCGGGCTCGGTCTCGGCAGTGGAAAACGACGGCGTCACGCTGAAGCTGGCAACCAATTCGCCGGCTTCGGCACTGAGCGGTCCGCCGAAATACGTGCTGTCGGGCAACCTGACGCCTGACTTCTACGCGATCAACACGATGCAGCCGCCGTATCAGCCGAGCGGCAACAAGGCGGCTTCGGGCGGCGACGCCAAGCTGGCCGACCCGAGCGCGGCCACCACGTTGCCGGCCCAGACGCAACAGCACATCGGCGATCTGCTGAACAACGCGAAGGTGTCGTGGGCATGGTACGGCGGTGCGTGGGGCGCGGCGGTGTCGGCGGCGCAAAACGGCACGTCGAACGTGATCTACGGCGCGAATCTGACGGCGCCGAACTTCCAGCCGCATCACCAGCCGTTCAACTACTTCGCCGATCTCGCCCCGGGCTCCGCGAACCGCTCGCAGCACTTGCTCGACGGCGGTATGGCAGGCTCCGAGTTCATCAAGGCGATCGACGCCGGCACGCTGCCGCAAGTGTCGTTCTACAAGCCGCAGGGCAACCTGAACGAGCACGCGGGTTACACCGACGTCGCGTCGGGCGACCAGCACATTGCCGACGTGATCTCGCATCTGCAAAAAAGCCCGCAGTGGAACAACATGCTGGTGGTCGTGACGTATGACGAAAACGGCGGCTTCTGGGATCACGTGGCGCCGCCGAAGGCTGACCGTTGGGGTCCGGGCACACGCATTCCGGCGCTGATCATCTCGCCGTATGCGAAGAAGGGTTTCGTCGATCACACGCAATACGACACGACGTCGATTCTGCGCTTCATCACCCGCCGCTACTCGCTGCCGACGCTGCCGGGCATCTCGACGCGTGACGCTGCGCTGGTCAGCAACGGCAGCAAGCCGATGGGCGATCTGACGGCCGCGCTGAACATCAAGCAGTAAGCAGCCAACCATGAGCGGACCACAACGAGCGTTCAGCCATTGAACGGGCAAGGTTGAGCGGTCCGTTCGCTGCGCACAGAGAATGTCGGTAAGCAACAGTCTGCCGGATGGCAAGACTTTGACGGGGCAGCTTCGGCTGCCCTTTTTTGTTTTCGTCGCGCG
>NZ_JAQQDU010000107.1:0-27767 GCF_046027825.1 Paraburkholderia sediminicola | reverse complement strand
TTAATTTCAGCATTCTTCGACCTCAGGAGATCAGTTATGCAAACCAAAAATATTTGCCGCCCGCTCGTTGTGCTGCTTGGGCGTTCGGTGCTTATCGCCGCGCTGGCCGGATCTTCCGTTGCGCGAGCAGAGACGCCCAATACCGTGATCATCAAGAACTTCATGTTCTCGCCGATGGCGCTCACGGTGAAAGCTGGCTCGACCGTGACGTGGAAAAATCTCGACGGCGAGCCGCATACGGTCGTGAACGATGCGGGCATGTTTCGCTCCGCAGCGCTCGATCAGAACGACACGTACCAGTTCAAGTTCGACAAACCGGGCGTGTACAAGGTGTTTTGCGGTATTCATCCGAATATGAGAGAGACGATCACCGTGCAATAAGTGCCGGATTCGATGTGGGGCGCCATGCGCCCCATCGAACGTGCATCGCGTTTTAAGCGGTGCCCGTAGGTCAACATGTTCAGGATTGGCGTGTTTATTGCGTGACGTAGAGCCGCGGCGCACACTCGTATCGCGCCGCCACCAGCCCAATTCGGAAGCGGCTTACAGGGGCTCGCGGCATCGCCCGTGAATATACGCGGCGTTGAATCTTTTACCTGTTTTATCGACGCGAAGGTGACTCGCAAAGCTGGCGTTTAAAGCGCAGCATTGCGGTATTGTCGCTGCCACGACGCGTGGGATAAATTCTTCCCGCGACTCCAGATCGAGCGGCGCTAAAACGTATGAACAAAGTTTGCCGATCTCGATCTGTCAGACGTAGGGATTCCGGAGAGTATTGCGATGCTCAACGATACCGACTTGCCAAAATCTGCGGTAGAAAGTCCGGATGCAGGGTTCGACGGCGGCGCTGAGCCGTCGGCTGCGGCACCGCCCGCGCGATTCGGACGTCTTGCTCTGTGCGTCGCGGCGGCAGGCGCGCTAGCTTTTGGCGTGGTGGGTACGGTCGCGTACGGCATCTGGTTTAACCACGATCAGCAGGCGTATGCCGAGGCGATGACGGGCGCGCGCCAGGCGCTCGGGACGGCTGCATCAGTACCTCTAGGCGGCGTGGTGTTGGCGCAATCGATGGCACCGCCAAGGGCGGGAAATTTAGCGGCAGCGCCGCCATCGGCAACGGCGGTAACTGCAGCCGACATGCAGGCAACAACCGCGGCCACGCCGGTGACAACAGGAACGCAGACTACGGTGGGCACATCAGGTTTGCCGGCAACCGCACGAACGCAGGCAGCAGCAGAACCCGATGGAGAAGAAGGCGGACTACAAGCCTCCTGGTCCGGCCCGGTTACGCAGCGCTCGACGCCGACAACCCGTCAAACTAACGTGGCCGACGCAACACCTGCCATGGCCGCATCTTCTGCACCTGCCACTCACCGCCCGGCGCCGTCCTCGAATCCCGCAGCGCAGCAGTTGGCGTCAAACCGGCCAGGCAGAGACACGCGTCTCGCGCAGCAGGATCGTCGATCTTCTTCCACGGCAAATTCCCGGCACAAGGGCAGTCTGTTCGCCCGGATGGGATCGTTCTTTCGTCGCGTGAGCTATCGTCAGCATGGCACCGGAAGCCAGCAAGACATCTATTCCCATCCCTGAGCGCACGCGTTCCCAGCGCGCTGTTCGTGGGCGTACCCGCGCGATCCGCTTCAGCCCGGGCCCGGCTGTGATCGCCGCTGCCGCGCTGATTTGCCTCCTGATCGGTCTTCTGTATCTTGCGCAGCAGATCAGGACGATCTTTTCCGATCAGTTGAAGCAGGAATATGCAGGACTCGTTCTCGACGCGGTCGAACGGGCGGAAAGCGCCCGCAGTCTGGTCGGCATCTGGCAGCAACTGCCCGACGCCACGCCAACCCGGGCCGCCGGGTATCGGAATGCGCGGACCGAACTCGCCCAGCGCCTCACGTCACTCGCGGCGCTGGTGAATGCGAGCCCGTCGGCGGCACCACCTCTGCCGCCATCCTTGCTCACACCCGACGCCGATCTGCGCGACACGGATGCCTTACTCGACACCGTGTCGGCCTGGTGGCGCGCGCAGCGCGACGCCGTCAGCGCCGACGTACGCATGCGAATCGCCCACGTCGCGCGCACGTTGATCGCGTTGGCTGCGTTACTGTTCTGCATGCTGATCACCGCATTAGGGATGTACGCCAAACGGAATCGCCAACTGGTGGGACAGTCGCACGAATTCGAGCACGCGGCGCTGCATGATGCGATGACCGGCTTGCCGAACCGGCGCATGCTGTTTGCCACGCTCGCAGAGGCGGCGACAAAATCGTCCGGGACTGCGTCGTCCACGATTGCCGTGCCTCACAAAATAGCCGTGCTGTATGTCGATCTGGATGGATTCAAGCAGGTCAATGACTCACTCGGCCACCGCGTCGGTGATGAATTCCTGATCGCGGTTTCGAAACGCTTTCGTGTGTCGGTGCGTAAAACCGATGTCGTCGCCCGGATTGGCGGCGACGAATTCGCCGTTCTGGTCCGGGAATTTTCGACCAATGCAGAACTGGGCGAAATCGCCCGGCGGCTCATCGCCTGTGTGGTTCAGACCGACAAGGAAATGGGGAACGGACTCGTTCGCGCGAGCATTGGCATCGCCAGTTTCCCGGATCCCGTCGATGATTACCATCGCCTCGTGGCCGCGGCCGATGAAGCGATGTATCGGGTCAAGCGCAGCGGCAAGAACAGTTATGCGTTCGTGGAGGAGGCGAATTGATCCATGCGCTTGATGACGCCTGCTTTACGGCGTTTCCGCCTTCTCGGTTTTTGGCTCTGCCTTGCGGTGCGTCAGTTCATCGATAAGCTGGAGGCGCAGGTCGTCGGTCATGTGTTTCCATCCGCGAATTTCGTCGCGTGTGCGCAGGCAGCCGATGCACAAACCCGAATTTCCATCGATTTTGCAGATATCAATGCAAGGTGAAGGAACAGTCGCGACCGGCGCGTCGGTTCCGCTGGAGTCAGTTTGATCGGATGCGCCCGGCGAGATCAGGTCGCCTCCTGCGCCATACGCCGCGCTTTTTAAGTCACTCATTTTCGAATCCGGTCTGCTTGAATTGGCTGTGGTCGACGTCGAGAGGCTGCTCGATCGCGCTGCCCAGAATATGCCGCGGGAGTATATCAAGCGGCTGAACAGGCATGCGCCCGGGGCGTAAGCTCACGCGTCGATCTGTTTCGTGTTAAAAACTCGAAGCATCGCCGATGCGGCGAAGACGCGTCTCCCAAGGGGACTTCTTCCAGGGCGTCGGCGAGAAGGCAATGGTTCGAAATTCAACCTCTGCGGTAAGGACAATGTCCAGATACTCCTTGATTCGTGCAGCGCGAAGGTCGAAGCCGCTCGAGTGGCTTGCCGCATGCGTGGTCGCAACACTGGCGGCCTGTGCGCCCGTTCCACCAGTTTCACCGGTTGCCAATCAAGCCGCCGATCAAACTGCACATCAAGCTTCGCTTCAAGTCCCAGCATCGGCAGCGGCACGCCCAGCCGACGGGCCGCTGCCCGTTCCGCCGAACCTCGTCGCATTGGCGCAACCGGCAGGTCAGAAGCGGTTGATGGCTAGCGCGCATAACCAGTCGTACTGGCCGCTCTCGCAGTACTTCGAAACGCAGCGCAACGAAGCCTACTGTTCGGTCGCGACCTCGGTGATGGCGCTCAATGCATTGGGTATCCGCCGGCCCGAGTCGACGCAGTACCCGGATTTTCCGTACTTCTCGCAAGAGGATTTTTTTCGCAGAATCGATCCGCAGGTGGCCAACGCGGCGCAGGTATCGAAAGAAGGCATGACGCTCGACCAGCTCAGCGCGGCCCTAAGCACATTTCCTGTCGAGGTGAAGAAATTCCATGCCGGCGATCTGACGCTCGGTCAGTTTCGCGATCTGATTCGTGACACGACGGGCCACAGCCACCGCTTTGCGTTGTTGAACTTCAGGCGGGTGGAGATAGGCGAAGCAGGTGGCGGCCACTGGTCGCCGCTTGCCGCATACGACGCCGCGAGCGATAGCGCGCTGCTTCTCGATGTTGCGCGCTACAAATATCCGGCGGTGTGGGTGCCGGTCACGCAACTGTATGCAGCGGCTCAGGCGGTCGATAACGTGAGTGGACTTTCGCGCGGCATGGTGATCGTTGGCACGCGACCGAATTAACTAACGAGCTTCACGGCTGCCATGTCATGTCGGCCACCGTCGGCAGCCAATCAGTTGAGCGCGGATCAATGGTCCTGGTTGCGCCATTCGGTGAGTCCCTCTCGCGCATTCAATTCGATGAACGAGGGCAGGGCACGCAGCCCGCGGATATAACGCGCGAGATTTGGCCAGCCGAGTGCGGGGCGCGGCATATTGCGTGTCCAGCGCATCAGCATGACCGCGAGGAAATCGGCAGTGCTGAGCTTGCTCCCGACCAGATAGTCACGTCCGTCAGCGAGATGGGTGTCGAGCAGACCACACGCTTCTTCGATACGGCGTCGCGCAAGCGCCTGAACTGCTTCGGCGCCGGCAGGATCGCCGTCGACGTCCGCGTAAAACCAGTCACGCATGGCGGGCAGCAGTGTGTTGGCCAGATAGATCATCAACTCCAGCCACGCCGCACGGTCAGCCGAACCTGGCTTGGGAGCGAGGGCGGCTTCAGGATGCCGCTCGGCCAGCAGCATGAGCAACGCAGCCGACTCGTGACGGGGCGTTCCGTCGACCACCAGCGTGGGCACGCGGCCTGAGGGATTCAGCCGTAGATAGTCAGGGTTGCGCTGATTGCCGACATTGATGTCGACGAGATGGGTGTCGAACGGGATGCCCATTTCCAGCAGCATCCAGTGAACGGCCATGCTGGCCGCGCCCGGCGAGTAGTAAAGAAGGTAGTCCATGCATGTGCTCCGTTGCTGCGCGCAGCCTTGCGACCACCGGCGTGCGCACAGCGTGCGTCAAACGTTCCCGCCGAACCGGCGCCGCCATCGGCAACGCCAGGCCCAAACGCTATTTCACGCGCTTAACCACGGGTGTGTTCCACTTCCCATCGAGCAAGGCCTCCTTGGGCCAGTAAAACCGCATGGTGATCATGAATGGCCCTTCCGCCGCCGGCAGCCAGTTAGCCTCCTTGGCTTTCCCAGGCGAGTTAGTCTGAATATAAATCGTCAAGCCGCCATCGCGATCCTTCTTGAGTTGCGGCAGCATAGGCGAATTGATCAGATAGCGATCGATCGGATTCTTCACCAGCAACTGGCTCGGCAGCGCATACATAGTCACCGACCAGAACGCATTCACAGGCGGCAACTTCCCTTTAGGGAACCGCACAACATAGCGATGCTTGCTGCCATCGAGCGGCTGCCCGGTCGAATCTTTATCGAGCACCGGATACAAGGCTTCTTCGCGCGAGTTCGCGCCAATCCCGACCTCCGTGCCGGTAGCGCGCGCAACGTAGTCATTCTGCAAATAGTCGCGCGAGCCGAAGAGCGTATCCGTCTTGCCGCCTAGCGTCGCGCGTTTATCGTCGATCGCCTTCTGACCATCCTGCATGCCGGCGCTAAATGCTGCCTTCTGCTCTTCCGACAGCGCATTCACGTCGAAGCGCTTGCCCGGTACGACGCCGATCTGCGCAAAGCGGCTGCGCAAGGCGGCTTCGCTCGGATTGACCGGCGCAAACTGCAGCACGAACGCGAGCTGATTGAAAAATTCGAGCGACGTACGCGCGGTTGCCGGCGCAATCGGTTTGATCCATTGGATCGGTGGCGCGGCGGGCGCCGGCGTACTGCCTGTGAACGCCGACAACGTCTGCACTTTATAGCCCGCCTGAATCTGCTTGACCTGGTCCAGGTCGTCGGGATTGAACATCTGCGTGCGTCCGACCACATTGACGAGGTCGGTCTCCGAACGGATCACCTGCGTGATACCGCCTGGCGCCTGACCGTTCCAGCGCGGTCCCGCGATCAGATAGGTGCCGCCCTTGTTGCCCGTCGCGCGGCTGCCGATATAGGCAAAGTTGAAGGTGTACAGATCCATCAACTGGAACACGAAGTAGCGTTTCGGATCCATCGGCGGGACCGTGATGACCACGGGCTCCGCACGCAGATCGAGACCGGCGAACGAGTAGGGCGTATCGGAGTTCGGGGTCACGAACGCGGTGTCGTCCGGCGTGAACACGCGTGAGACGTTCAGAATCGAATTGAACGGGCCTTTGTATTGCGGATTGGTGGCATCCACCGAAAAGGCATACATCACCGCATACGAGTCGACCATCGGTGTCCCGTAGATATACGCGTCTTTGGCAATCGAGCGGATATCGGCGGTGCTGGCGCTCACCGGCGCGACGGGCGCCTGCGAGAAGTCGTGGGTAGTGGGCGCCGTATTGCAGGCTGTCAGGACGACAGCGAGAAGCGCGGCAGCGATTGTTCGTTTTCTGTACATTGCGACCTTCGCGAATGAGCCGTCCATGACGGCGGCGTGATTGGGACAACACAGGCAACAGCTATCCGGACGCGTTGAGAAACGCGCTGGACGCCGCAGCTTGCCTAAGCCTGGTGTTGGCTGTCAAGCGGCTTTCGGAGGGGAAGATCGTCGACGATGCGTCGAACAGGAAAGGCCCGCGGTCGCAACGCAGCGGATCGCGTCGGCATGCTATGCGTTATGACTATTCGAAGGTCCACATGGGGTGCGTTCTTTCATTCGCGGGTCGATCTGACTGCCGGTCGGGTTCTGCCTGGTGGCGAACGCAGCGCGAGGCGTGAAAACAGAAAAGGGGCTGGCGCCGCAGGCGGCCAGCCCCTTCAACTGCACCCTTCAACTGCTATTCAGGCAGAGACAAAAAGAACCTTAGTGCACCGGCGCGTGAGTCTGCTCGGCCGGCCGCGGCTGCGTCACCGCACTCACCACGGCAAATACAATGATGTTCACGGCCAGCGCCAGGAAGCCGATATTGATGTCCTTCATCGCGTCAGGCAAGAAAGGCATCAACTGCCCGACACTCAGATGCATGGTGGTGGTCAGGGCCACCACGGCAACACCCGCAAGAATCCCGCAAAACGCGCCGTACTTGGTCGCCCGGTTATGCGGCAGCAAACTGCAGATCACCGCAGGAAACAGTTGGGTCACGAAGCTGTAACCCATCAGCAGCAACGCCACGATCGTCTCGCCGCCGTGCAGCGTAAAGCCGATGGCCACCAGCGCCACAACCGGCACGAGGAAGCGCGCGAGGTTGGCCACCGTTGCGTCCGACGCCTTGCGGTTCACCATGCCGCGATACACGTCGTTGGCGAGCAGCGTTGAGGCCGACGTCAGAATCATCGAGCCCGGCACCAGCGCCGTCAGAATCCCGGCCCCGCCGATCACGCCGACGAACCACGGGTCGAAGGTCTGCAACGACAGGCGGAACAGCGACAGGTCGATATCGCCACCCTTCAGGCCCGGCACCTTCAGCGTCGCCGCAAAGCCCACGAAGAACACGAACAGCAGAATCAACTGGTACAGCGGCAGCACCATCGCGTTACGCCGGAAAATACGCTCGTCCTTCGCCGTGAAAATCGAACCGAACGAGTGCGGCCACATGAAGAAGCCTAGCGCGGTCAGTAGCACGGTCGACTGGAACCAGATCACGCTCGAGCCCTTGGCCGGGAAGGTCAGGAAGCCCGGGCGCGCGGCGTCGATCGCCCGGAACATATCGCTGAAGCCGCCGTAGTAGTGCAAGGGCAGATAGATGCCGAGGAACAGCACGATGGCCAGAATCAACGTGTCCTTCACCACCGAATTCCACGCCGAGCCGCGCACGCCGGAGACAGTCACGTAAGCCGTCACCACCGCGGCGCCGATCCAGATGGCGGCGGTCGACGAGATCGCACCATACGAGGCGGTCGCGACGATGATGCCGAGGCCCTTGAGTTGCAGCACGAGATACGGAATCAGCGCGGCCACGCCGACCAGCGCGACCAACGTGCCGAGTGCCGGGCTGTCGTACTTGCGCGCGAAGAAGTGCGGCTGCGAGACGAGGTGGTGATTCTTTGCGTAACGCCAGATCGGCGGCAGCATCCAGTACGAGAGGATGTACGCCAGTGTGCCGTAGGCAAGAATGTAGTAGACCGGCGCGCCCTTGCCGTAAGCAAAGCCGCTGCCGCCGAGGAAGGTGAAGGTCGTGTAGATTTCGCCCGCCATCAGCAGGAACACGAACGCGGTGCCGAAACTGCGCCCGCCCACGGCCCATTGTTCGAGACTCATGTCATGGCCGCGCCGCGCGCGCACACCCAGGTACAGCGCAAACAGCGTAATGGCCGAAATGATGACGAGTGCGCTCATGATCGGGCCTCCTCGCCTTCCGCAGCAAGCTGACGGTTGCTCGGGTCCAGACGGTAGACGATCGCCATGATGATCGCGCTCAACACCACCCACATGACGATCCAGGCCAGCACGAACGGCATGCCGAACACCAGCGGCTCGACACGATTCACAAACGGGACGCCGAGCAGAATGCCGATGAACGGCAGCGCAGCGAGTACACGAAGCAACATGGGGGCAACTCCTCGAACGGGTGAGTACGTCTCGTTGAAAGTGCAGCTTCGCTGAGGACTTTATGCCTGATGCTTCAGGTACGTAAAGTCAGTCAATAAAGTGTAGGCTTTCTGAAAGTTGTGGGTGCATCCTTTTTGCATTGCTCTGCTGCGGTGCAACGCGGCGCGCTGCTTGCATCGCCCCCCTTTTTTACCAAATTGCATGCCGCGCCGCGATATCATCTGACCCACGCAACGCGAGCATTATCTGGATAGCCCGAAGGCGTCCAGTACTTCAACTCAGCGCGGCGCATCGGTGGGCAGTCGATCAATCGGCCCGTCCGAGCCGCTGCCCGAAACGGATCGCATATGGTCGAAAGTCTGATCTCGGATATTCTGTTTGGCTTCACCGGGCTGATCAGCATCATCAACCCAATCGGCATGGCATTCGTTTTTCTCGACCGGACCGCATCGCTCACCACAGAAGACCGCACCGCGCTCGCCAAGAAAATCGCCTTCAACGTCATGTGCGTGTTGCTCGTCGCCTTCTTTGTCGGCACCCCGATTCTCCATTTTTTCGGCATCTCCATGGAGGCACTGCGTATCGGCGGGGGCCTCGCGGTCGCAGTCGGCGGCTGGCAGATGCTCAACGCGCCCGACACGCAACCGGCGGAGCAGCCGGCGGTCAAGCGCGTGGATTCGGATAACGCCATGTCGAAGGCGTTCTTCCCACTGACCATTCCACTCACCACCGGGCCGGGCTCGATCGCCACCGCGATCGCGCTGAACGCGAACCGCACCCATAAGCTTTCGGCGTTCGTGCTGTCGAGCATCGCGTCGGTGGTGATCTCGGTCCTGGTGGCCTTGACCGTCTACCTGATCTACAGCCGGGCGGTGGTGTTCGCGAAGTATCTCGGCGTGGACGGCACCAAGGTCGCGATGCGCGTCTCATCGTTTCTGCTGCTGTGCATCGGCGTGCAGATTATCCTGACCGGTTTCTCGGAGTTCCTCATACCGATCGCCCAGATGCCACCCGTGGTCAAATAGCGAACGGCGGCGCGCGCGCCTATTCGAGGCTGTGCGAGGTTCGTCGGACATCTCGTCGTGACAGGAGGAAATCTCATGTGCCGCTGGCTCGCTTATACCGGCAACCCGCTTCAACTCGAAACGGTGCTGTTCAACGCCAAACACTCCCTGATCGACCAGAGCCTGCACTCGCAGCTCGGCCAGACCACCACGAACGGCGACGGGTTCGGCATCGGTTGGTACGGTCATCCGACCGACATCCCATTTCGCTACCGCTGCATCCAGCCCGCATGGAGCGACCGCAATCTGCGCGAGGCCGCGCGGGCGATCCGCGCGCCGCTGTTCGTCGCGCATATCCGTGCGGCCACCGGCACGCCGTCGCAGGAAACTAACTGTCATCCGTTCCGTTACGGCCGCTGGCTCTTTATGCATAACGGGCTGGTGCGTAACTTTCCGGTGGTCCGCCGCGACCTGATGCTGGCGATCGACACTGAGTTGTTCCCGTCCGTTGAAGGCTCGACGGACTCCGAGGTGCTGTTTTTTCTGGCGCTGACCTTTGGTCTCGAACTGGCGCCGGTCACCGCACTTGAGCGGATGGTGGGTTTTGTCGAGGACGTCGGGCGCAAGCACGATATCGATGAGCCGCTGAACATGACCGTTTGCGCAACCGACGGCGAACAGATCGTCGCGGTTCGCTATTCGAGCGAGAGACAATCGCGGTCGCTCTTTCATAGCACCTCGTTCCGGCATCTGCACGAACTGTATCCGGACGACCCGCGCATCGCAGCGGTGGGTGACGATGCCTTCCTGGTGTTGTCGGAGCCGCTCGCGGATCTGCCGGGCTGGTGGGAGGAGATTCCGGAGAGCACAGCCCTGGTCGCGCGGGGCGGCGAGATCGAGCAGTACTCGTTCGAACCCAAACTGGTCGAACCCAAATTGGCGTAGTGCGGCGCGGCACGCCGGATTGTAGCCATTCACGATCCGCGAACCGGCGTTTTGCTGCGCTAGCGCGTCAGCAGCATCGAACTCAACACCGAGAACACCGTCGACGGCAATTCGGCCAACCGGCTCACTACCACGTTGTGCGGATAGAAATCCTCGACGGCATCGGTCAGCACGCCGATCCCCAGGAGTTCGATGCCGCGCTTCTGGATCGCCGCGACGCGTTCGCGCAGATCGTTGCGCAAGACTTGCGGGTCGCCGTCGCCGGTCGACGGATAGCCGTCGGAGAACACGATCAGGATGCGTCGCTCGGCGTGATGATCGGCCAGCCGCGTGGCGGCCCAGGCCAGCGCTTCGCCGTCGGGGTTCTCATGGCCGCAATCGATTCTGGCGATGCCGCTCAAATCCGTCGCGCCAAAGCGTTTGTAGACTTTCAGGTCGAGCCGTTCGACAAAGCGGTTATAGCGCCGCAAATCCGCGCCGGCCGCCCGTTGCCGCTCATACAGTTGCTTCATCGGCGCGGACTCGAGCGAGCAATAGCCAAGCACCTCGCAGTCGAAGGACAACTGCGTCAGCGCATCGCACAGCGCGGTCGCGCACAGGCGCGCGAGTTCGATCTTGCGCCCGGCCATCGAACCGCTGCGATCGATCAGCAAGGTCACGGCGACGTCGCGCCCTTTGGCCGCGCGCTGCGTGCGAAACGGCGTACGGTAACCGGGCGACGTTGCGAGCTTCGCCAGCGCGGTGCGATCGATTTCGCCGCGCTCCTGCTCGCGGCGCCAACGGGTGCGTTCGTCGGCGCTCAGCGCGCGTTCGAGTTTTTCTTTGAGCGGCGCGGTATCCGCGCGGGCCTGTGCGCGAAGCTCGCGCCATGTTGCGCTATCGCCCTGACCGGTGAGGTCGGTGATTTCATCGAACTCGGTGGCGAGCGGAATCGACAACTGCATGCGAGCTGTGTCCGATGCGGCACCGGCAACGCCATCGGAACGTGCCGATGGCTGCTGCGCATCGGCCAGCGATTGCCCCATGCCCACCGCATTCTCCGCTTGCGCGCCGCCGCCTTTATCGGATGGCGGCGAGGCGGCGTTGTCCTGGTCGGGCAGGACCGTGTCGTCATCATTGAGCGGCTCGGACGAAGAAGCGGCGGTTTCCGTGTCGATGTCTTCAACCGGGTCCGCAGTGAACACCATGCTGTTGACATCGCCCGCTGACAAAGCCCGCACGCGCGCCACCAAGGCTTGCGCCGCCCCAATGCTATGGGTGCTCGAGCGGCTGTTGCGCGCCTCGTCCAGCAGATCCTGCGAGGCGTGCAGTGCGGCCAGCAGTGAGTGGACGGCTTCGGTGCGGGTTGGCTGTTCGTCCCACAGCGCGCGCTCCACCAGCCAGACCAACCGGTCGCGCCAATGCAGCTTCGGCCAGCGCTGCCGTGCCTGTCCGGCGGCATGTTCACGCAGTTTGCCGATGAACCAGCGTGCGCCCGGATACTCGTCGAGCAATTGCGCGCACACGCGCCGGTCCTCGATCACCTGCGCGAGATTCGCCGTAACACCGCGAGGCATCGCATCCATCTGCGCGAGCGACGAGTGCTTGGCGCGCGCCACCAGCAGATCCAGATAGCCGATCAGCACGTCGCGCTCGACGCCGCCGCTCAACTCATAGTCGGGAATCACGATCCGGCCAGGTTCTACTCGCGGCCCATCCGGACTAAAGGCGACCGTCACGCCATATTGTCCGGTCAGCACGCGCGCCACCTTGCTGAGCGTCGATTCAAACGCGAAGCCTCGCGTGTCGCGCGTTGGGTGCATTGCGTTCATGGCGATCGCTGTGCTCGCTCGGTGTGTTCGCTTGATAGGCTCAGATCGCGTCAGGCGGCCGGCGCGATGTGGTGGCGAACGATACCGCGAATCAGCGCCGCATCTTCGGGACTGACCTTCGCATAGATCGCCGGACCGGCGGCGCGTTCGGGGTCGCCGGTGCGCAGCATCAGTTCGGCCCAGTCGAGCAGGCGCCGCGTGGAGAATGCGCTCGACAGGTCTTCGCGGGCGAACGCCGCGCGGCAGTCGGCGGCAATCGAGGCGAGGGTGGTGGCGAGCGCGCGTGTCATATGCGGGGCGAGGGTGCGCATCAGCACGTCGGCTTCTTCGGCGGGCGTCAGATAGTCCAGCATGTAGACACGCCAGCGATCGAGAAACGCCTCGTTCATCAGATTGGCACCCTGATACAGATGACGGAACTGGCTCATCGCACCGACCGCATTTGCCGTAGCGAACAGCCGGAACGCAGGATGCGGCGCGACGATCTCATTGCCTTTTTCTTTCAGCACGAGGCGGCCGTGCGGTTCGAGCACCGCGGTCAAGGCGGCGAGAATGGACGGTTCGGCGAAATCGATTTCATCGACGATCAGCCACAGGCCTTCGCGCATCGCCGTGGGCAGCACGCCGTCCACCCAGATCGTCTCGCCGCCCTTGACCGTCCAGAAACCGACAAAATCGCCGACGGTGGTTTGCCCATTCATGTTCGAGCGCAACACGCCATGATCCGAGCGCGCGGCCACCTGTTCGATCAGGCTGGTCTTGCCGGCGCCGGTGTGACCGATCAGCATCACGCGCCGGTTCTCGACGATATCTTCGACAATGTCGTTAAAGCGTTCGGAGAAGAGATAGGCCGGATTGACGCGCGGCACGAGCGGGTTGTGCACACCGCAAGGCACGTCGACATGACCGATGCGTACGGTTTCGCCGGTGCCCTCTACCTGCGGATGACGCTTCGCCGCCGAGGCCAGCGCCGCAACGCGCTGCAACTCCGGCATGAAGGCCACCCGTTCTGCTGTGCCCGCGTCGTCCAAGACGTCGGGCGTATCGATCGCAAAGCCCTCGCGGCGCCACTTCTTCAGCTTCGCACGCAGGTTTTCCGCGTCCACCACCAGATCGATATCGACGGATCCGGCGCCGTTGCCATCATCGACCCCATGCTCCAGCCGATAGTTTTCCGGCCGGTCCGCCAGGCTGACGCGCCACCATTCCGCGCCGGTTTCGGTCGCGCGTTGGTAAAGGCCCAGGTTTTCGTCTTCGGTCAGTTCAGGCGCGGTCATGGCAGGTGGCAAATGATGAAGGGTCAACTAACAAATAATGCGTTTCCATTTGGCTGAGACCAAATGACCGACTATCTTATCGTGAGTACCTTTCGATCTGCCGGGCAGTGATTTCCTTTCGGGGCGCGCCAATTCAACGGCAGATTTTCAATGTCGAGCGCGCCGTCTGCAAAAGTTTATTGTGTCAAACGGATAGGCTATGAAGCGTCGATCACCTATAGTGCGTGCGCGAAGCGTGTAGTTTTACAACATCCTATTTCAAACTGATTCGGTCCGGCATCACGCCGGCATAACCTGGCATGCGCAACAGGTCATTGCCCATGCCGTTCTGTTGCCTACCCGAGGCCCGCAGTGGGGCCTTGTACTGCTGGTCTGCGGCTTGGCGCATTCGAATCGTGGTGTGAGTGGCGTGGCCGGGCGAGTAGTTTTGAGTCATCTGCAGTCGGCTTTACCCATCATTTCGACAGAAGAAACTCACGGCAAAACAATGAGACTACATACAAAATTAATCGCTGCCCTGGCGGTGGCAAGTCCCCTGGCATACGGTCAAACCAGCGTGACCTTATATGGCCGTCTCGACGGCGGCGTGGAATATCTGAATCACATCAACAATGGCACGGGCGGCAGTTCGAGCCGTTGGAGTGCGGAAGGCGGCGATTGGGGCACCAGCATGCTGGGCCTGAAAGGCAATGAAGATCTGGGCGGCGGGCTGAATGCGATCTTTAACCTGGAAACCGGTCTGCAGATCATGAACGGCACCACCAGTGGCGGACGGTTATGGTCACGGCGCGCGTTCGTCGGTTTGAAGGACAATCAGTGGGGCACGCTGCAGGCCGGGCGCAATCTGTTCATCGATAGCGACGGGGTCTGGGAATTCGACCCGTTCGTGCAGCAGGCATTTTCGTCGGCGTCGCTCGTGCGTGGGCGCAACTGGCAGCAGACCAGCAACAACGTCGAATATCACAGCCCGGTGTTAGGGGGCTTCGACGTCCAGGCGCAATACGCCCTCGGCAATCAGGCTGGCGCGTTCAACAGTGGCGCGACGGGCGAGTTTGGCCGCTCCGACGGCATCATGCTCTCGTATCACTCGCCGCTCTTCGACCTGCGCGGTATCTACGATGAGCTGCGCGACAGCAACGGTCGCTTCAGCAACATCTTCCAGGCCTCGCGCGAATATTTCGCCGGTGCGAATGTGCATTTCGACGCGTGGAAGATCCAGGGCGCCTATACGCATTACGCGGCGCCGGACACGCCGGTGGGCGTGGCCGACAGCGCCGATCACTATTGGCTGGGCGCCACGTACAACATCCAGTCGCGCTGGGCGGTGACGGCGGGCGGCTACTACATCAAGGTCGGCGACGGCGGCGGCGATGCCGCGCACGACCCGTCCGGCCACGCGATGATGTACGTGCTCGGCACCACCTACAACCTCTCGAAGCGCACCTTCGTGTACGGCACGGTGGGCTACGTGCAGAACGGTAGCAACTCGAATTTTTCGCTTGAAGCGTCGCCGCGCGATGCCGTCAATAACACGAGTCCGCTCGCGGGCGAATCGCAAACCGGCGCATACGTCGGGATGATGCATCAGTTTTAACCAGAACGCCTCACAAGGGAAAAACAACAATTGACTCCACAAGACTCTCACGACGAGTTCGCTGCGAGCGATGAACCGTCCACGATGACGCGCCGCCGCTGGCTGCAAGGCGCGCTCGCGTTGACGGCAGCCGGCCTGGCCGGCTCGCTCACGCTCAAGGCGCTGGCCGACGACTCGGCTGCCGCACCCATCGACACCTTCATGACGCTGTCGCAATCGCTGACCGCCCGGTCCGGTCTCGATCGCGCCGTCGGCACGCGCCTGCTAGCCGCGCTGCAGAACTCCACGCCCGATCTCGCGCAGCAGTTGCCGAAGCTCGCCGGCGCGCTCGCAGGCGATTCCGCCGATGCCGCGCAACAGGCGCTCGCGTTGAAGATCATGGACGCCTGGTATCTCGGCACGGTGGACAACCAGGTCGTCACGTATGAACAGGCGCTGATGTACGACGTGGTCTCCGACACGCTGATCATCCGTTCGTACTGCCCCAACAAGCCCGGCTTCTGGGCCGCCAAACCCATCGAAAGGCAAGCTTAAGCAATGGCTGACACACAACAAGCCGATATCGTCGTTGTCGGGTCGGGCGTCGCGGGCGCGATCGTCGCGCATCAATTGGCGCTCGCGGGCAAGTCCGTGATCCTGCTCGAAGCCGGGCCGCGCATGCCGCGCTGGGAGATCGTCGAGCGGTTTCGCAATCAGTTCGACAAGTCGGATAACTCGGCGCCGTATCCGTCGAGTGCATGGGCGCCGCATCCGGAATACGGTCCGCCGAACAACTATCTGATCCTGAAGGGCGAGCACAAATTCAACTCGCAGTACATCCGCGCGGTGGGCGGCACGACGTGGCACTGGGCCGCGTCCGCATGGCGCTTCATGCCGAACGACTTCCACATGAAGACCACCTACGGCGTGGGCCGCGATTGGCCGATGGCGTACGACGAGCTGGAGCCGTATTACCAGCGTGCCGAAGAAGAACTCGGCGTATGGGGCCCCACGGACGAAGAGCTCGGCTCGCCACGCAGCCAGCCGTATCCGATGGCGCCGCTGCCGCTGTCGTATAACGAGCAGACCATCAAGAGCAAGCTCAACGCATTCGACTCGCAGTATCACGTCGTGACGGAGCCGGTTGCGCGTAACAGCCGTCCGTACGACGGCCGCCCGACCTGTTGCGGCAACAACAACTGCATGCCGATCTGCCCGATCGGTGCGATGTACAACGGCATCGTGCACGTCGAAAAGGCAGAGCAGGCCGGCGCGAAGCTGATCGTCAACGCGGTTGTCTACAAGCTCGAAGTGGGTGCGGACAAGCGCATCACCGCCGCGCTCTATAAAGACCCGCAGGGCAACGAGCATCGCGTGGAAGGCAAGTACTTCGTGCTCGCCGCGAACGGTATCGAAACGCCGAAGATCATGCTGATGTCCACCAGCCACGACTTCCCGAACGGCGTGGGCAATAGCTCCGACATGGTCGGCCGCAACCTGATGGACCACCCGGGCACGGGCGTCACGTTCTACGCGGACGAAAAACTCTGGCCCGGCCGCGGTCCGCAGGAAATGACCTCGCTGATCGGCTTCCGCGACGGTGCATTCCGTGCGACCGAGGCTGCCAAGAAGATCCACTTGTCGAACCTGTCGCGCATCGATCAGGAAACGCAGAAGATCTTCAAGCAGGGCAAGCTGATCAAACCCGCCGACCTGGACGCGCAGATTCGCGACCGTTCGGCGCGCTTTGTCGAGTTCGACTGTTTCCACGAAATCCTGCCGCAGCCGCAAAACCGCATCGTGCCGAGCAAGACGGAAGTCGATGCGATCGGCATTCCGCGCCCGGAAATTACCTATGCGATCGACGACTACGTGAAGCGCGGCGCAGTTCATACGAAAGAGGTCTACGCGAACGCGGCGAAGGTGCTCGGCGGCACGGAGATCGAGTATCAGGACGAGTTCGCGCCGAACAACCACATCACGGGCGCGACGATCATGGGCAGCGACCCGCGCGATTCGGTGGTCGACAAGCATTGCCGGACCTTCGATCACCCGAACCTGTTCATCTCGAGCAGCGCGACGATGCCGACCGTCGGTACCGTCAACGTGACGCTGACCATTGCCGCACTGGCACTCCGCATGGCCGACCAGTTGAAGAAGGAAGTTTGAACGTGCTGAAAAAGACCTTTTTCTGGCTGCTGGCCGGTGCGTTGACCTGGCCCGTATTGGGGCAGGCCGACGATTCCGTTAGTGCGGTGAGCAGCAACGACACCGCGTTGATCAAACGCGGCGAATACCTCGCCACTGCGGGCGATTGCATGGCCTGCCATAGCACCGTCAAGGGCAAGCCGTTTGCCGGCGGTCTGCCGCTGAAAGTGCCGATGCTCGGCACGATCTATTCGAGCAACATTACACCGGACCCGCAAACGGGTATCGGCACATGGACACTCGCGGACTTCGATCGCGCGGTGCGCAAAGGCGTCTCGAAGGACGGCCACAATCTGTACCCGGCCATGCCGTACGTCTCCTACGCAAAGGTGAGCGACGACGACGTGAAGGCGTTGTACGCGTACTTCCGTTACGGCGTTGCGCCGGTGAACGAGGCCACGCGCCGGAGCGACATTCCGTGGCCGCTCAACATGCGCTGGCCGCTGACGGTATGGAACTGGGTGTTCCTGAAGAGCGGCGCGTACGAAGCCAAACCGAACCAGAGCGTTGCATGGAATCGCGGCGCGTATCTCGTGCAAGGCCTCGCGCATTGCAGCACCTGCCATACGCCACGCGGCTTCGCGATGCAGGAGAAGGCGCTCGACGAAACCGGCAGCGGCTTCCTCGGCGGTTCGGTGCTGGCGGGTTGGGATGGCTACAACATCACGTCGTCGGTCAATAGCGGCATTGGCGGCTGGAGCCACGCGCAGCTTGTGCAGTATCTGCAAACCGGCAGCGTGCCGGGCGTCGCGCAAGCGGCCGGACCGATGGGCGAAGCGGTCGAGCACAGCTTCTCGAAGATGAGCGACGCGGATATCGATGCGATCGCCACTTACGTGCGTACGGTGCCGGCGGTGAACGACGGCAGTTCGCAACCCCGCAGCGCATGGGGCAAACCGTCGACTGATGTCACGCGTTTGCGCGGCGTTGCGCTGAGCGACGCCACACTCGATCCGGCGCGCCTGTACCTCGGCAACTGTGCGACCTGCCACCAGGCGCAAGGCAAGGGCACGCCCGATGGCTACTATCCGCCGCTGCTGCACAACTCGACGGTGGGGGCGTCCAATCCTGGCAACCTCGTGCAGGTGATCCTGCACGGCGTCGAGCGTAAAACCGCGAGCAACGATGTCGGCATGCCGGCCTTCGCCACACAGTTGAACGATGCGCAGGTCGCCGCGCTGACGAACTACGTGACGAAGCAATTCGGCAATCCGTCGGTCACGCAGGTAAGCGAGAAGGACGTCGCGAAGTTGCGTTAGGCTGGTTGGCGCAAGCGCACTGGAATCGATTTCATTAGACGTCCAGTGCGCGCTGTTTTACTCCCCTTATTCCTGCGTAGTGTCCGTCCCACTTCGGGTGGAACGGGGATTGCTCAACCTCGGCATGCGCTCGCATGCCGTTGCGGCACCCGATGGCGCGAAACGACATCGAAACGGACGCACCGAAGGTGCAGGGATAAGGGACAACCATATGGCGCGACATAAGGCCGACGTTGCCGACGACGACTTCGAGATTTACGCCAGCTATCACGGAACAGGCGACGGCCGTTTCGTCGGTGGCTTGAAGGTCGTCAGAAAAGCCGACAGGCGGATTCTGTTTCCATTTGACGGCGCGCCGGAGATCGGCCCCTACGCGACCGCAGACGAGGCGCGCCGCGCGGCGATTGATTACGGCCGCGAGATCGTGGCCGCCGACCGCGCGGACCCGGAAAAGTAGCACGCCGGCCAGAGTCGAAAGCCGTTTGAAAGAGCATCGCCAATCATCGGTATAAATCGGTACAACGCGGCACAGGATGTAAAGCACCGTGCAGATTTGCGCGCATCGGCGCATCATCGATGAGCCTTGTGGTCCTCAAGCGCTCTTCCACGGTCTTCCAAACGAACACCGGTCGCCGACCACGCCGAACCAGTACGCGTCCCGGCGATGTCTCCAACCGCCGAACAAGGAGTGTCCCCATGCAAAACGATCCCGCCCTCGATCAGTTGTGCATCAACACGATTCGCACGCTCTCGATGGACGCCGTGCAAAAGGCCAATTCAGGTCACCCCGGCACGCCGATGGCATTGGCGCCGGTCGCCTACCATCTGTGGCAAAACCACCTTCGTTATGATCCGGACGAGCCGCTGTGGCCGAATCGCGACCGCTTCGTGCTCTCGGTGGGGCATGCCTCGATGCTGCTGTACTCGCTGCTGCATCTGGCGAATGTGAAGGCCGTGGATGACGACGGCAAGCTGACCGGTTCGCCCGCCGTCTCGCTCGACGATATCGAACATTTCCGCCAACTCGGCAGCAACACACCGGGGCACCCTGAGTACCGCATGACCACCGGTGTGGAAACGACCACCGGGCCGCTCGGCCAGGGGCTGGGCAATAGCGTCGGCATGGCGATGGCGGCGCGCTGGCACGAAAACCACTTCAACAAGCCGGACGCGCCGCTGTTCGATTATCGCGTCTACGCGCTCTGCGGCGACGGCGACATGATGGAAGGCATCTCGCATGAAGCGGCCTCGTTAGCCGGCCATCTGCAATTGTCGAACCTGACCTGGATCTACGACAGCAACCGCATTACCATTGAGGGCCACACGGATCTCGCGTACAGCGACGACGTGGAGAGCCGCTTTCGCGGTTACAACTGGCACACCCTGCACGTGAACGACGCGAACGATGCCGCCGCGCTCGAAGCCGCGTTTGTGGAAGCGAAGAGCATCACGGACAGGCCGACGCTGATCGTGGTCCACAGCATCATCGCCTGGGGCTCGCCGCATAAACAGGACACCTCCGCCGCGCATGGCGAAGCGCTTGGCGTCGAAGAAGTCGCGCTGACCAAGAAAGCCTATGGCTGGCCCGAAGACAAATTCTTCTACGTCCCGGACGGCGTGCATGAACGCTTCGCGCAGGGCATCGGCGCGCGCGGCAAGGCGGCGCGTGAGGATTGGCTGGCGAAGTACGAGGCGTACAACAAACAATACCCGGAACTGGCGCGCGAATTCGCCCAGATGGAAGCGCATGAATTGCCTGCGGGCTGGGACAGCGATATCCCCACGTTCGATGCGGATCCCAAGGGCGTCGCCTCGCGCGATTCGTCGGGCAAGGTGTTGAACGCGATCGCCGCGCGCGTGCCGTGGATGATCGGCGGGGCGGCCGATCTTGCGCCGTCCACCAAGACGAATCTGAAATTCGAAGGTGCGGGCAGCTTCGAACACGACAATTATGGCGGACGCAATCTGCACTTCGGGATTCGCGAGCACGCAATGGGCGCGGCGGTGAATGGCCTCGCGTTGTCGACTATGCGGCCGTTCGGTTCGACCTTCCTGATTTTCAGCGACTACATGAAAGCGCCGATTCGCCTGTCCGCGATCATGGAAGTGCCGGCCATCTTCGTGTTCACGCACGATTCGATCGGCGTCGGCGAAGATGGTCCGACCCATCAGCCCATCGAGCAACTGGCGTCGCTGCGCGGCGTGCCGGGATTGACCGTGCTGCGTC
Organism: Paraburkholderia sediminicola; assembly: GCF_046027825.1. Lineage (GTDB taxonomy): Bacteria > Pseudomonadota > Gammaproteobacteria > Burkholderiales > Burkholderiaceae > Paraburkholderia > Paraburkholderia sediminicola_D. The sequence continues at coordinate 6,994 of NZ_JAQQDU010000107.1, read as the reverse complement.
CGGGCGACGCGAACGAAGTCGCCGAGGCGTGGCGCGTGGCGATGTCGCATCCGCGGCGGCCGTCGTGCATTGTCGTGTCGCGTCAGGCGTTACCGACCCTTGACCGCAGCCGCTATGCGTCGGCGAGCGGCGTGGAGAAGGGGGCGTATGTGCTCGCCGATGCGCCTGACGGGCAGAAGCCCGAGGTGATATTGCTCGCCACGGGCAGCGAACTGTCGCTATGTGTCGACGCCTACGAGAAGCTCAAGAGCGAAGGGATCGCGGCGCGGGTGGTGTCGATGCCGTCTTGGGACATCTTCGAGCAACAGGATGCGGCCTATCAGGACTCGGTGCTGCTGCCCGATGTGGAGGCGCGCGTCGCGGTCGAACAGGCGGCGGCGCTGGGTTGGGACCGCTATGTCGGGCGGCTCGGCGGGCTGGTGGTGATGCATACGTTCGGCGCCTCCGCGCCGTTCGCCGACCTGAAGAAAAAGTTTGGCTTCACGTCCGAACACGTGTATGACGTGGCGAAGCAGCAGATTGCACGGGTGAAGGGAAAGAGCACCAAGGCGTAGATCGTGTTGGCAGACGTTCGCCCCGCTATCACGGCTGAGCGACCGTCTGCCTTGGTGCAACTCCGGCCTTGCCGGCTGTGCCGTCGAGTGTGTTGCGATAGCCACGCGACTGCATTTCGGCGAGCCTGCTGAGCGTTCTCGACAGATCGTGCGCGCCCTCGAGTCCGCTGAGGGCTGCCTCGATCGGCTGATCGGACGCAATGAACAGCGTGCATTTGCGGTCGTAGAAGATATCGACAAGCCATATGAGCCGCTGCAGCGTATGCGAGCTCGCAAGCCACTCGGTGTGCACCTGGTCGAGAATCAGACCCTGCCATTGCTCGGCCAGCTCCAGGTAATCAAGGTGCGAACGGCTCGCCACGCACAGGCTCTCGAAGTCCGCCCATAACAAGGCCGCACCCGCGGCGCGTGCGGCCAGCGGCCGGCCTGCTGCGCTGACGGTGGCAGGTTCCAGCGTCTCACTGCCTTCGTAGCGCACGAAAATTTGCAGGAGTGCGTCATGGGTTGCCGCGTCGAGCGGCGCAAAAAAATGCCGCTGTGCCGCTTCTTCGGCGCCGAAGCGGTAATCGCGTGCGCCGTCGAAGTGAATCACGGTGAAGCAACGTTTGATCTGTTCGATCGTCGGCAGGAAACGTTCGTGAAACTCCGGGTCGGACAGCAGGGCGTCCGGTGCGTAGTTCGAGGTCAGCACGATGCGCGTGCCGAGACCAATCGCGGTATCGAGAAAACGGCCCATGAGGAACGCATCGGCGATATCGTGCACATGAAATTCGTCGAAGCACAGCAGCTCCACGCCATCGAGCCATTGTCGCGAGACCGACCCCAGCCGATCGTCGCCGCGTGGCTCGCTGACCAGGCGCCGGTTCATCTCGCGCAGAAATTCGTGGAAGTGCAGGCGGCGCTTGCGGCAGCTTGCCAGCTCGAACACCGTATCGACCACCAGACTTTTGCCGCGGCCGGGTAGGCCGTGGCAATAGACGCCCTGGTGGAGAAGCGCGGAGCCCGAATGCGGGCGTCGCCTGTTAGCGCCGAGCAGCGTGACCAGCGATGCGATGGCGTCGCGCTGAGTTGCATCGGGAACGATGTCACGCGCGGCGAGGGCGTTGACGACCTGAACTTCATCGAGCATGGGCTGAAGTCTCCGTCCACGGCGAGCATGTTTCGTGCAGGACGGCGGCGAGGGCTGAAGTCGGGTCGGTGAGCATATTGGCGAGGCAAGCGGTTATGCCGTGATTTTAACGGTTAAACGTGGAGTAGCCGAGAAGTAACAACGGGGCACGACCGAGATGCCTGCGCGCTGACAGAGTAACAAGGGTGGCGAAGGGCTCAGGCCGTTTTGATTTCCTGCGGCGACGCCCCAGCCGCCTCGAGTCCAAATCGTTCGTATTGCGAAATCACCTGCGCGCCAAACAGAAGCAAGGTAGCGAGCCACTCGAGGCTGAACAGGATCACAATCGCCATCGTGAGCGATCCGTACACCACGCTAACCTGCGATAGCGTTGCAAAATACCACACCAGCACGTGCCGTGTAATCTCCCACAACACGGCGGCAACAATCCCGCCGAACAGCGCATGTTTGAGGGACGGCCGCCCAACCGGCATGACCATGTATATCGAGGTCAACACAAAAACCTCGCCGGCGAGGCCGAGCAGATACAACACGACGCGCGACAGTCCTTGCAATGAAACATGAAGGCCGAACAGATCGATACCCTCGGCCCCGACGGCTTCGAGCCCGCTTGATACGAACGTTACGATCAACAATCCGACGCCGAGAAAAAGGATGTAGCAATAGGGCAGCAGCGCGGAGAGCAAAAAGTGCCGCCGCCGCACCACCACCCGATGTACGAAAATCAACGACATCGCATTCTCAAGCACCGTGAACGCGAGCGAGCTGAAAAAGATCATCGTCAGCAACAGAACCCAGCCGATCACCGCGCGATGCGCCAGGAAATTGGCGAGCTCGTGTACTAGCGCAGTCGATTGTCCTGGCACCAGCCATTGCAATAAATGCCCCAGTGCAGCCAGCAGAACGTGCTGCGGCACGAGGCGTGACAACGCGATCACAATCAGAATCATTAGCGGCACAATCGACAATAGCGCGTAATACGCTACCGCCCCCGCGAGCAGCAAACCCTGGTTCGCGCGAAAGGCTTTCAACGTCTGCATGACAAATTTGCCGGGATGTTTCGCGACATAAAGTGCGTGTTCGTCGATGAAAGTGTGCATGGTTCCTCACGCCGCGCGTTGGCGGGCTACCGGAAAGGCAGCCAGTTTTAGCGCTTACCGTGCACTTCAAGCAAGAACGCAGCCATCCCGTGATGGCAATCGAGCGAACAGACCGTACAACGGGACGGCTTCCAGCGCATTCATGCGGGATAACCCGCGGGCAGGATTCCTTAACGCAATGCCGCCTTGCCGACAAATTTCGCGTTTGTCTTCAACTGAAGTTTGAGTGTTTTCCCCAAGTCGCTGCGACTATGTTCGCCCGTATATAACGGGCTGATAATGTCGAGGTGAACACGAGGCTATGCGCAATGCACGCGGCAAGGGCGGCGTGCACGAGGGAAGTGCGTTTCATCCATATTTCGACGCAATGTTTCGTGTTTGCGCACGATGTATCGGGAGGAGTCAAGAGAGCATAAATCAGGAAGCGGCGCTCCGCCCAGTACGCTATGGTGATGGGTAACGCATGTGTGGCGGCGCATCGGGCGAAGCGTGGCGAAAACCGAAGCGAACGCCTCGCGAGCGATAAGCACGTGCTACGCGGCGGGAGCGAATCTTGCAAGCATATTCACCAGTGCCCAAAGACGGCACCAGGAAGAGACCAGGGAGAATACGGTGACGTTCGACGATAGAATGGACGAGAACGACGACGTCGTGGTCTGGCGGCCTATTCAGTATGCGATGGCATCAAACCGTCGCGTGCTCGTGGTCGACGACTACCTGGAAGCGGCCGAAGCTTTGCAGATGCTCCTGAATGCAGATGGCTTCGAGTGCCGCGCGCTGGAAGATCCGTTCGCCGTGTGCGGCATGGCCTGTGAATGGCAGCCGTTCGCCGTTGTGCTCGACATCAAGATGCCGGGCCTCGACGGGCTTGAGTTGGCCCGCCGCCTGCGGGCCGACCCGTTGACTTCGGACATGCTGCTCGTGGCCTGTACGGCTTTTGCTTCGCGCGAAGACCGGGCGCGAGCCAAAGCCGCTGGTTTCGACGCGCATTGCGCCAAACCCCTGACGCCAGAACGCATCTTACGGGTGCTCGAGTCGGCCGCCGCGCTGCACGCGATCGGGCCGCCGTAAAAACGGCGTATTGGTTGAAAAGCTCGAGACAATTTGAAAAGATGTTTAGTGACGTTTTCCCGTAGTTGCAGCCCGTCAAGGCAAGCGATCGGATTCCCACGACTCGCAACGGCGAGTTCTTAGGCAAAAACCCTAAGCGCAAAACGCATCATCCGCGTCGTGTCGCCACAACACGCGCAGTACGCAATTCATCAATCCGCTGTGATGTCCTCTCCGGTGAGCCGGTTCTGCAGGCGCTCCCTAAGCCCGCGTCATTCATGGCTTCATTCATTTCGACGGCGAACGCGTCGCGCGCAGTGCTTGCACGCGGCATTCGTGCGTTGCTCCATGATCGCCTGAACGGCGCCAGGGCGTAGGGTGTGCTGCAGACCCGAGCGCGCTGCGAGCGCAACGCTCGGGTCTGGAATTTGCTCAACCGGCAAGCTTGCGCACTTGAAACACGCGCGCCGGCGTCCTCAGCTTCCACAGGTATCCCTATGTCATCCCAGACCAGCTACTCGACGCGCATCGCAGAAGGCACGCCTTTCCCGCTTGGTGCGACGTGGAACGGAAGCGGTGTCAACTTCGCGCTGTTTTCAGCGCATGCAACCAGGGTCGAACTGTGTCTATTCGATGAATCCGGTGAAACGGAGATCGAACGCATCGAGCTCCCGGAGTACACGGACGAGGTCTGGCACGTGTTCGTGCCGAATCTCAAACCTGGTGCGGTGTACGGCTATCGGGTGCACGGCCCCTATGAACCGGAAAAAGGACATCGCTTCAATCCGAACAAACTCCTGCTCGATCCCTACGCCAAAGCGCATATCGGCGAGCTTAAGTGGGCGCCGGAAATCTTCGGCTATACGCTCGATTCGGAAGACGGCGACCTGTCATTCGACGAGCGGGACAGCGCACCCTTCGTGCCGAAGTGCAAAGTGGTCGACGCCAACTTTTCGTGGAGTCATCCGGAACGTAATGCGCTGCCGTGGGATCGCGCGATCTTTTATGAAACCCATGTGCGCGGTTTTACAAAACGGCATCCCGACGTGCCGGAGAATTTGCGTGGCACTTTTGCCGGACTCGGGCAGCAGGTCGTGCTCGACTACATCAAAGGCCTGGGCGTTACGTCGGTCGAACTGATGCCGATTCAAACGTTCGTCAACGACAGCTATCTGCTCGACAAAGGTCTCACCAATTACTGGGGCTACAACACGATCGGCTTCTTCGCGGCCGATCCGCGCTTCTTTGCATCGTCGATTGATTCGGTGGGCGAATTCAAGGAAATGGTGGACCGTTTCCATAACGCCAACCTCGAAGTCATTCTCGACGTGGTCTACAACCACACTGCCGAAGGCAACGAGCGCGGTCCGACGATTTCCTTCAAAGGCATCGACAACGCGTCCTACTACCGGTTGATGCCCGATGAACCCCGCTATTACATCAACGATACCGGCACCGGCAATACGCTCAATCTGTCCCATCCACGCGTCTTGCAGATGGTCACCGACAGCCTGCGCTACTGGGTGACCGAGATGAAAGTGGACGGTTTCCGTTTCGACCTCGCCACAATTCTCGGCCGCGAAACGCATGGGTTCGACGAAGGCGGCGGGTTCCTCGACAGTTGCCGGCAGGACCCGGTGCTCTCCGCCGTGCGGCTGGTCGCCGAGCCATGGGACTGCGGTCCCGGTGGCTACCAGGTGGGTGGCTTTCCGCCCGGCTGGGCAGAATGGAACGATCGCTTTCGCGACACCGTTCGCGGGTACTGGAAGGGCGACGAAGGCGAGGTCCCTGATCTCGCCAAACGCCTGACCGGCTCGGGCGACAAGTTTAATCATCGCGGGCGCCGCCCATGGGCGAGCGTCAACTTCGTCGCCGCGCACGACGGCTTCACGCTTAACGATCTGGTTTCTTACAACGACAAGCACAACGAAGCCAACGGCGAAGACAACAAGGACGGCCATTCAGACAACAAGTCATGGAACATGGGCGTCGAAGGTCCGACTGACGATTCGGACATCCGTCAACAGCGCGAGCGCCAGAAACGCAATCTGCTCGCCACGCTGCTGCTCTCGCAAGGCACGCCGATGATTCTCGCGGGCGACGAATTCGGCCGCACGCAGAAGGGCAATAACAATGCATATTGCCAGGACAACGAGATCAGCTGGGTCGATTGGGAGGGCGTCGACGACGACGGACGCGCGCTGACCGAGTTCGTCAAGAATCTGACCACGCTGCGCCATCGTCTGCCGGTGCTGCGGCGTGGGCGCTTTCTCAGTGGGGAATACAACGAGGCGCTTGAGGTGACCGACGCGCGTTGGCTCTCGCCAGACGGTACCGATCTTTCGCAGGAACAGTGGGACGATCCGTCGATGCGCTGCTTCGGCCTCGTGATCGACGGACGCGCTCAGGCGAGCGGTATTCGGCGCCCCGCGTCCGATGCGACCTTGCTGCTGGTGCTGAACGCACATCACGACGTGGTCAATTTCACGCTGCCTGACATTCCCGAAGGCGATCAGTGGACTTGTCTGCTGGATACGAACATGCCGGTGCGCGCCGGGTTGCCTCAATTCAGTGCCGGCGACGCCTATCAGGTGACAGGCCGTTCGTTGCTGCTGTTCGCACTTGACGCGCCAAGCCGCGCGACGCAACGCGTGTTTGATCGTCTGGAAGAACAACTTACCAGCGACGAAAGTGAACACCCCGCGGCAACGTGACGAGGTTAGGGCGGGGCGCGAGCGCCAGCGGTCGGGTATAGCGCTTGCTCGATTCCCGATAGCTGCGCGCCCGTCACTTTTTTCGACAGGCGCGCGGCACGGGTGTCGGACTTCGTCAGCGCCAACCAAGGGTGATCAAATGGAACAGGAACAAACGTCTCGAGAAGAACAGATTCGTACACGCGCTTACTACCTTTGGGAGCAGGCGGACGATCCGAAAGGCACGCCTGACGAGTACTGGGAGCAGGCGCGGGACGAAATCGAGAAGGAAGCGCCGCCGACAGAAAGCGACCCGGTGGTTGAAGCACCGAAGAAGTGAAAATGCGCCGGCACACAGGCCGACGCATAACTGGCAGCAGTATCGAAGCAAAACACCGAGGCAGCAGCAAGTCGCGTCGTGGGGGGGGGGGCCCCGCGCAAGCACCCCCCCCCCCCCCCCCCGGGGCG
>NZ_JAQQDU010000106.1:0-28087 GCF_046027825.1 Paraburkholderia sediminicola | reverse complement strand
GCTCATCGTGGTTTCCTGCCGTTTCGTTCCAGGCAGTATTGTATGGACCCGAGGGCTTTTGCGACAGCCTCTGAAGGGCGAGGTTTGACGCGCACTTGATCAAGCAGGCGCACAAAGCGGTCATAGTCAGACGCCGAGGGCACAGCCATCGCCCTCGCGCCGAACTCAGCGGCAACTCAATGAACCTGTGGCGGCGGGTCCGCCGGCTCATCGTCAGGCGCCCCGCCCGCGCCGAACAACTCCGCGCACAAGCCCTGGCCAATCTCGCTCAAACGTGCCGTCCCCGTGCCTTCCTCATTGAACGTGGTGTCCACCAGACCGCCGTCGACCAGCGCCGTCAACTGTCGCCGCAAGCCGCTCATCGGCACATCCGCCTGCTTGGAAAGCTTGGCGAGCGACCACGCGCCGCCGGGCGTCTCCTGATACGCGCGCCACAACTTCGCCAGTATGGCCACCAGCACCGGATCGAGTTCGTCTTCTTCCATCGTGAATGTCTCCTCGCTCTCCTAAACCCTCTCAGACTCTGCCAAGCCGTACCAAGCCCTACGCGGCCCTATCACGCCATCTGCGCCACCAGTTCACCCAGCGTCTTCAACGCCGCCTCGGTCTGCGCCGTCCACGGATAGCTGTAATTGAGCCGGATGAAGTGGCGAAAATCGTTGCGCATCGAAAACATCATGCCCGGCCCGATTGTGATGCTGCGCGCGAGCGCCGCCTGATAGAGCCGCATCGAATCGACGCGCTCAGGCAATTCCACCCACAACACGTACCCGCCTTGCGGCGTCGACATGCGCGTGCCCGCCGGAAAAAACCGCTGCACCATCGCCGTCATGATGCTCGCCTGCTGCCGGTAAACCTTGCGCACGTGCCGCAGATGCCGGTCGTAGCCGTCCTGACGGAGGTAATCGGCGACGGCGACTTGCGGTACCGAAGGCGTTGTCAGCGTGTTGAGAAACTTCAGCTTCTCGACCTGCGCGCGGTAGCGCCCCGGCATCGCCCAACCGATCCGGTATGACGCAGTCAGACTCTTCGAAAACGACGCGCAATGTAGCACCAGCCCCTTGGTGTCGAAGTTCTTCAAGGTCGACGGCCGCGCCTCGCCGAAGTACAGCTCCTGGTAGACATCGTTCTCAATGGCGGGAATCTCGTGGGCGGCGAGCAGTTCGACCAGTTGCTGCTTACGCGCGTCCGGCATCTGGAAACCAAGCGGATTCTGGAAGTTCGGCATCACCATGCACGCGGCGATCTTCTGCCGGGCGATGACCTGGGCTAACGCCTCAATGTCGATGCCGTGGACCGGATGCGTCGCCACTTCGATTGCGCGCATGCCGAGCCGCTCGATGGCGTGCAGCATCGCGTAGTAAGTCGGCGACTCGACGGCGACCGTATCGCCCGGCTTGGCGACCGCCTGCAAGCTGAGGTTGATCGCCTCCGTCGCGCCAAGCGTGATGATGATCTCGTCCGGGTCGACCGGCACGCCGTTCTCGGCATAGCGGCGCGCGATCTGCCGGATCAGCTCCGGATTGCCGGGCGGCAAGTCGTCCATCAGGTTCCAGCTTGCCTGGCGCCGGGCAATCGCATTCGCATACTGGTTGATGCGCCGCCACGGGAACAGCGATGGATCGGGATACGGTGAGCCGAGCGGCACGGCGTCGTGCGCACGGATGCTGCGCAGGGTCGACAGGACGAGCCGGCTCACGTCGACCGCAGCGGCCACCGGCTGCGTGTGGGCAGCCGGCTTGCGGCTCAGACGCGAATCGTCGAGCGCGGCGGCCGTCGCCACCGCGTCGCGCACGAAATAGCCCGACTGCGGACGCGTCTCGACAATCCCCCGGCTTTCCAGCAACGCGTACGCGTGCAGCACGGTCTTGATGCTGACGCCGTGCTGCTGGCTCGCCTGCCGCACCGACGGAATCCGCTCGCCCGCGGCGAAAACGCCGCGGCGCACGGCTTCGGTCATTTCATCGGCGAGTTTTTCGTACAGTTTCAAGGACCTGGCTCAAACGAACGCGGGGGCGGGAACGCCAGTCTATGACAAATATCCCGCAACTGTATCCCTTCTCTTTCCGATTTTCTGTATGCTGCGCCGTTTTTGGAACACAGTAGGCTTCTATGCATCGGCATAAAAGCCTCGTCCAAGCCACATCCGGCGGCAAGATCATGAAGAAACCCGAAGCTCGCATCGAACCGTACACCCACCCCGCCGCTGGCTGGGGCGCGCTCAAATACGTTGCCCTCAACCTCATCAAGGAAAAGGTGACGGGCGGCGACTACCGCATGCTGTTCAAACAGAACCAGCCGGACGGCTTCGACTGCCCAGGTTGCGCGTGGCCGGACCGCGAGCATGCGTCGACCTTCGAGTTCTGCGAAAACGGCGTCAAGGCCGTGGCGGCCGAGGCGACCAGCAAGCGCGTGACGCCGGCGTTTTTCGAGGCGCACACGGTTGAAGAACTGATGGCGCAGTCGGATTACGAACTCGAACAACACGGCCGCCTGACCGACCCGCTCGTCTACGACGCCGTACGTGACCGTTACGTGCCGATCGGTTGGGACGAAGCCTTCGATCTGATCGCCGATCACCTGAAACGCCTCGACAATCCGGACAGCGCCGCCTTTTACACCTCGGGGCGCGCCAGCAACGAAGCCGCGTTCCTGTACCAGTTGTTCGTGCGCATGTACGGCACCAACAACTTCCCTGACTGTTCGAACATGTGCCACGAAGCGACCAGCCGCGGTTTGCCGCACACGGTCGGCATCGGCAAGGGCACGGTCACGCTCGACGACTTCGAACACGCCGATACGCTCCTGATCTTCGGCCAGAATCCGGCGACCAACCATCCGCGTATGCTCGGCGAGCTGCGCGAGTGCGCGACGCGCGGCGCGACCATTGTGTCGATCAATCCGCTGAAGGAACGTGGCCTCGAGCGCTTTGCCAGCCCGCAACATCCGGTGGAAATGATCACGATGGGCAGCACGAAGATCAGCTCCGTGTTCATCCGGCCGAAGGTCGGCGGCGATTTCGCCTTGATCAAGGGCGTCGCGAAACGCGTGATCGAACTCGACGACGAAGCGCTGGCCTCGGCTCTGGAACGCGTGCTCGACGTCGCGTTTATCGCCGAACACACGGTCGGCTTCGATGCGTTCGCCGACGATTTGCGTGCCGAAAGCTGGGACACCATCGTCGCCGAATCGGGCGTGCCGTTTGAAGACGTGCTGAAGCTCGCCGACATCTACGTGAAGGGCCGCGCGGTGATTTCGACGTGGGGCATGGGCCTTACGCAACACAAGAACTCCGTGCCGACGGTGCAAATCCTGTCGAATCTGATGATGATGCGCGGCAATATCGGCCGCCGCGGCGCGGGCTTGTGCCCGGTGCGTGGGCACTCGAATGTGCAGGGCGATCGCACGGTCGGCATCGAAGAACGGCCGACTCAGGCGTTCCTGGATCGGCTAGGCGAAGTCTACGATTTCGAGCCGCCGCGCGAGCATGGCCTCGATGTCGTCAACACGATTCAAGCCATGCTCGACGGCAACGTGAAGGTGTTCATCGGCCTCGGCGGCAACTTCTCGATCGCGACGCCGGACACGCCGCGCACGTGGGACGCCATGCGTTCGTGCGATCTCACCGTGCACATCACGACCAAGCTGAACCGCAGCCACCTCATCCACGGACGCGACGCGCTGATTCTGCCGACGCTCGGGCGCACCGAGATCGATCTGCAAAATGGGGTGGCGCAAGGCGTGAGCGTCGAGGATTCGATGAGCATGGTGCACATCTCGTACGGCATGAACAAGCCGGCCTCGGAAAATCTGCTGTCGGAAATTGCGATCGTCGCGCGCATGGCGCACGCCACGCTCGGCAGCGGCAAGGTGGACTGGCTCGCCCACGCGGCCGACTACGCATTGATTCGCGATGGCATCGCGCAGGTGATCGAAGGCTTCCAGGACTACAACGAGCGCCTGAAGCACCCCGGCGGCTTTCATCTGGGCGTGGCCTCGCGCGAGCGGATCTGGAAAACGCCGAGCGGCAAGGCGCAATTCCTGGTGCATGCGATTGACGTCGACACGCCGATTCATCAAGCGCGCGCAGAGCACGGCGAGCGCCTGATGACCTTGATGACGACCCGTTCACACGATCAGTACAACACGACGATCTACGGCCTCGACGATCGTTATCGCGGCGTGTATGGACAGCGGCGCGTGCTGTTCGCGAACAAGGACGATCTGGCGATGCTGGGTTTCGTCGCGGGCCAGCGTGTGGATATCACGAGCGTGTGGGCCGATGGGATCGAGCGCCACGCGGCCGGGTTCCTGCTGGTGGAGTACGACATTCCGCGTGGGTGCCTCGGCGCTTACTATCCGGAAACCAATCCGCTCGTGCCGCTCTCTTCGGTCGCCGACGGCGCGGGGACGCCGACTTCGAAGTCGATTCCGGTGTTGTTGACGGCGTCGGCGGTGGTTGAGGCGGTGGCTGCGTGAGGGGGGCTGCGCACGCCAAACTCCTCAGCTTCAAGTGGCGGCGTTGAATACCGGCAAAAGGCCCATTCGATCCAGCGCGTGCCCGAATTCAGCAAGCCGCTTTTCCCGATATGCGGGCACATCAACGTCCGCATAGTCGTAGAAACCGCGCCCATCGCGCAGTCCGTCACGGCCTTCACGCGTGTTGTCGCTGACGATTTTCGCCGGCAAAAAACGCGGATCGATGGCGCGTGCGAGATAGTGCGACGCATAGTTCAGGATGTCGCAACCGCCCCAGTCGATGAATTCGAGCAGCCCCAGAACCGAGAAGCGCAGGCCGAAGCCCGTACGGATCGCGATGTCGATATCTTCGGCGCTGGCAACCCCCTCCTCGACCATGCGCGCGGCTTCGTTCATCGCGAGCGCCTGAATGCGCGGCACGATGTAACCCGCGGACGGCGCACACACCACAGGTACCTTGCCAACCCGGCGCAGCAGCGTCACCACGCGCTGCACGGTCGCCTCACTCGTCACGTCGCTGCGGCTCACTTCGACGAGCGGCATCAGATGGGCGGGGTTGAGCCAGTGCGCGTTGAGCAAGCGTTGCGGATGAGCGACGATCTGCTGCAGTTCGGTCACGAGAAAAGTGGACGTGGTCGACGCAATCAACACCTCAGCGCCGGCATGTTCACACAGCCATGCGAACGCGGTCTGCTTGGCCTCCATGACTTCTGGCACGGCTTCGAAGACGATCTCGCCCGCAGCGAGCCCGGCCCGCGCGCGCTCACGATCCACGATGACGATACGCGCCATCGCCTCAGCCGCCTGTGAATCCGTGATACGGCCGAAGGCCACCTGGGTTTGCAACTGCCGCGCAATGTCGCCGCGCGCGGTCTCAGCGAACGCAGCACGGGCTGCTGCGTCACGGTCCTTGAAGTCGATCAGGGTGACGTGCAGCCCCGCGTACGCGAACGCAAGCGCTATGCCTTGCCCCATGCGTCCTGCACCCAGGATATGGACGTGCTGGATAGCGTTCATTGGGCAAAACCGCGTTCAAGCAGGGCCGTCATCGCTTCGCGCGAGAGCGAAGCGATGCCCAATTGCTCCAGCGTGCGCCCTTCGCCATACAGATCGCGCTCCGACACGGCACTCGCCACATTCAGCAAGCCTTCGGCGATAGGCGTCGGCACGCCGGCCCACCGTCCGGCCGAGACGAGAAACGACAGGCCCAGCCGCGTGTCCTCCAGCATGTAGCGATGCGTCTTCAGATCGATGTCCTCGCGCCAGTCGCCACTGTCGGTCAGCTTGTCGTGCGCGCCGCGGCCGTACATCCACTCGTCGCCCTCGCTGGCGTAGTGGTCCGAGAGCGGAAAGTGCGGCGCGCCGTAGCCGAGCGCTTCGCGCACCGCCATACGTTCGGCATCGAGCGCACTCGTCACGCGGCGTATCGAAGGCTGCGTGCCTTCGTTGTGAATGTCCCAGGCGTCGAAATGTTCGAGCGGCCCCGCATTCATCATGATCAGCGGCGGGTGAATCACCGGCCCTGCGTTCATCAACGCGCCGCTCAGCGCATCCTCGATGGGTTCGACTGAAGGATAGCCGTCTTGCAGTACCGGCAACGCCCAGGCGGAAAACCGCGCGGGAAACACGCCGGTCGGCAAGCGGGTGGCATAGGCGCTCACCACCACATTGTCTTCACCATGCTTGCGAGCCAGATACGGCAACGTGCCCGTTTCGGCGAATGCCACCTTGCTGGTGTTGCCGGCCTCGTGCATCGCCTTCGCGAACACATAGCTGCCGAACGTGCCCGGCGGCAGGAAGACGACCTGATCGTTCGCGAGGCATGGCGCGAGTTGCACCGCCAGCGCTTCGTGCGTCGTGGACGGCAGCGGGATAACGATTAGCCGCGCGCCCTGTACCGCTTCTGCGAGGTCGTCGACGAGACGCACGGCGCCCGGCGCCTCGCCAAGCGGCACGCGCCGCTCGCCCCGGAAATCCTTGACATTCAGCGAGCCAATTTCGCGCAGCCGCGCTGCAGCGTTCGTATCGCGCCGCCACCACGTCACCCGTTGACCCTTTTCCAACAGGTCGATCACGGCCGCATAGCAGCCGTGGCCGCCGCCCAGTACGCTGACATTCATCACAGTTCTCCTTGTTCGATGACTGCCAGATTACGTGCCCGCCCGCACAAAAACGCTTCACGCCGCGCAAACCTCATTCAAATCCGGCAACTCGATGCAGCACACCATGACGCGCGGTGAACAATTCACCATCCGGGTCGCCCCGTTCTTGCGCGAACAATATGGCCGTCGCATCATGAGCGCGCTACCCACTGCACGCCTCGAGGCCAACGAATGGACATCGCGATCTCACACAAGACCCGTAACCGCCTGATCGCATCGCACGCGCGGGAGGAGATCGAACGGGAAGTGTCGCAGGTACTATGCCCGCACAGAATGGAAGTCACGGATCGCGGACCGCTCAACGCGGAGCTGTACCGTGTCGCCCTCCATCAGGCGACGCTTCTGGAACTCCATTACGGCAGCGAAACGCACATTGACGCGGGCGATATCGGCGACCACTATCTGTTTCGCACCACGCTAAGCGGTCAATGCGCGCTGGAATCCGGCAGCGAGCGCGTCTCATTGCGCGCGGGTGGCCTGAGCGTGTCGTCGCCTGCACGGATGAGCCGCATCGTCACGGATCGCGAATGCCGCAACCTGTTGCTGCGTATCGACCGGCAGGCACTCGAAGTCAAACTCGCCGAAATGCTCAACGACAGCCTCAGACAGCCGCTGGTGTTCGACCTCGCGGTAGACGGCGCACATACCGGCACGACAGTCTTTTTTTCGACGCTGCGTTACCTGTGCGATCTCTGCGACCAGTTCGACACGCCGGCGCATGAACGGATTTTCGGCCGCGATCTCACGCAGTGGCTGATGACGGTGCTGCTCAGCCAACTGCCTCACACTTACAGCGAGACGCTTGCGAAAGCGTCCTCCGCGCCGCTGCCGGCCCATGTGCGCCGCGCGCGCGACTATATCGACGCGCACCTCGACGAACCGCTCCGCATGGACGCGCTGGCGCGTGCGGCCGGCGTATCGACGCGCACGCTGCAGAACGGCTTCAGTCAGTTTCTCAATACGTCGCCGGGCGGCTATATCCGCGAACGGCGGCTCGAGGCAGTCCATCGCGCACTCCAGACCGAGCCGGAACGATCGGTGACCGACATCCTTATCGAACACGGCGTGAACAGCTTTGGGCATTTCGCAAAGGCTTATGCGCGACGCTTCGGCTGTTTGCCATCGGCGACGGCGAGGCGCCGGATGTGCAACTGATCCCGTATCCGCAGAACGCCTATCACGCTCATGCAAACCAATCCCGCTGACGCCACGCCGCATGCGCACGACATACGGCCCTTCATGGATGCCGGCGATGCGCCACGCGTGCAGGACCTCGACCTCAACCTGCTGAAGGCCTTTCACGCCGTCCACGTAGAGAAGAACGTCGGCCGCGCGGCGTTACGCCTGGGGGTGACGCAACCGTCCGTGAGCCATGCGTTGAGCCGCCTGCGCCTCGTGTTTCGTGACGCCCTGTTCGTGCGCACGCCAGGCGGCGTCGAAGCCACGCCACGCGCGCAACGCCTCGCGGGCTCGATCGACCGCGTCCTGCACATCCTCCAGGACATGCTCGATGAAGGCGCGCAATTCTGCGCCGCCACCTCGCGACGCGTGTTCCACCTGCATATGAGCGACTTTGCGGAAAGCGCGTTTCTACCGACGCTGATGCGCGAACTCAGCGCCCGCGCGCCGGACGTGATGGTCGAAACCCATCACATCGAGGACAGCCAGTTCAACGTCGCGCTCGAATCCGGCCGCATTGACTTTGCTCTCGGGCATTTTCCGCACGCGTCGAGCCACTTTTACCATAGCGAACTCCTCCAGGAGCGTTACGTACTGCTGATGGCGCGGCGCGCGGCGCAGAGACTCGAACTGGATGCCCACTACACATTGGGCGCGAATGTACCCGCGGGGCTGCATTTCATCGCGGTTACGTCGCACCCGCAGGCGACCGAACTGCTCGAACGCTATCACCTGACAGGGCGCGTGCGGATCGCCGTACCGAACTTCATGGTCGTGCCGGCGATCCTGAGCCGCTGCGATTACGCGCTGATACTGCCGCGCACCGTAGCGCGCGCCTTCTCCGCGCTCGGCGAGTCCGCCGTCTTCGAAATCGACGATGCCGGCACGTGGCCCGTCAACGCCTACTGGCACCGCCGTTTCGATGCCGACCCCGGCCACCGTTGGCTGCGCGGGTTATTGATGGAACTGTTCCGGATCGGCGCCGCCGAGCCCTTCGACAGTTGGCTCGGCGCGCCGCTCGATCTCAACCCCGAAAGCTCGCGCAGCGACTAGCCGCGGCATGCAGGGCATGCGCGGTTTTTGCAGCGGATGCGTCGCCTAGAACGCCGTCATCATGCCGACGACGACCGAACTCGCGGTCGCGCCCGGCTTGGCCACCGCCACCCCGCCGCCCGCCGCACCGTTGACGGTGAACGTTGCATGCGCGCCATTGCGGACCATGGCCGCACCCGTGTAGAGCACGGTGCGCTTCGACAAAGGATAGTCGCAGCGCACGCCAAACGAGTCCGCATTGCCTTCAATGTCGGCGACCTTCCGGTAATGGCCGTAACTCAACAAAACTAGCGACCGCCCCACTGGCACAGTTGCATCAAGTTCGAACAGATCGCTGTGCGGGTTCGAACTGGTGGCATTCACGCCGGCTGCGACATCCGGGCCACCGCGATGGCGCATGTAGATGAACGCCGGCTTGACGAAGCCGAAGTCGTACGAAATGCCGCCGAGCGCATAATTGCCGGCAGCGGTCGGGCTGTTCGCGTTCAGTGCTGCCGCGCTAGCCGGGCTGAACGTCTGCTGCATGTAGTCGGCGTCGATCGACAGATTACCGTTCACGTAGTTGAGCGACGAGCCATAGGTGTCCCCGAGCGTCGACGGCACATTCTGCGCACCATTCGCGCCGCGCGCGGCAATCGCCCGGAGCAGGAAACCACCGACACGCGGCGACGTGTACCTCACGGAGTTGTTCACGCGCAGAAACGCAGGTCCGACGAAGTTGTTCGCCGCGTTGCCCCACGCCAGCCCGGCGCCGTCTGCCGGCAGACTGTACGTCACGAACGAGGTATGCAGGACCGTATAGTTAACCCCGGCCTGCATGGCACCAAACGGCCCGGACAGTCCGACCCACGCTTCGCGTCCGAACAGCGCCCCGTTGTTGCCGAGTGTGCCGTTGGCGGAGTTGAAGCCATTTTCGAGCTTGAAGATCGCGCGATAGCCGCCGCCGAGATCTTCACTGCCCTTCAAGCCAAATTGCGTTGCAAAGATATCGCCGCTGCCCATCCGCACCACGTGGTTGGGGCCAAAATTCGTATACTCGATCGATGTATCGATACGTCCGTACAAGGTCACGCTCGATTGCGCCATAGCGGGTGCCGCTGCAACGCATAGCAGCGACGCGCTCCATTTCCAGTTGGTCATTCCTCTAGTCCCGGCGAGAGTGGTGTTTTATCTGCCGCGCGGTTTGAACGCTGCGGCGTTTGTGTTTCCCGCCTTTTCCTGAGGACTTCGTTTGATCGGGCAGAAAACGAAGCGAGTCTAGGAAGGCCAATTTTGAGCGTCGATCAACTCACGCATATAACACTTATAGACCGCGCGAATGATGTGTTTCGCGCGCCGCAGGGCGATCTTCGGCCCCTTATGTGGCGGGCCTTCTGGCGACTCGTACTGGGAAAATCTTTAGCTGCCCAGGGGAATGCCGCAGTGTGCATGCAGGCACTGCGCATATGTTTCGGAATTTTGTTTACGTACGCTGCATCTCCGGAACGCCGCCATGGCGACCTCTTCTCATGCATGCAGGCAGGCCGTGCGCCTACGCGCGCTGCCATGCGCCGTCGAACATCGATTCCCGGAGAACATAGATGACCTTATCAACTAGCAGCAAGCCTGCCGGCAGGCGCTATACCTACGAATGGTATGTGGTGGTGATCTGCATGCTTGCTTACGTGTTTTCCTTTATCGACCGGCAGGTGCTCGCGCTGATGATCGAGCCGATCAAAAAGGATCTGCATCTGACCGATACGCAGTTCAGCCTGTTGCAGGGCTTCGCGTTTTCGCTCTTCTACGCAGTGATGGGGATGCCGCTCGCCTATCTCGCCGACCGCTTTGCGCGGCCGCGCATCATCGCGACAGGCATCGCGCTATGGAGTCTCGCCACCACCGCCTGCGGCGTCAGCCAGAACTTCCTTCACATGTTTCTGGCGCGGATGAGCGTCGGTGTGGGCGAAGCCGCGCTCTCGCCGGGAACGTATTCGATGTTGAGCGACTACTTTCCCAAAGAAAAACTGGGGCGAGCAGTCGGCATCTATTCCCTCGGCTCGTTCATTGGCGGCGGGATCGCGTTCCTGATTGGCGGGTACGTGATCAACCTGCTGAAACAGATGACTACCGTCTCACTACCGTTCGTCGGCGACGTGCGCTCGTGGCAGTTGACCTTTTTCATTGTCGGGCTGCCGGGCCTGATCATAGCGCTGCTGTTTATCCTGACCGTGCGCGATCCCCAGCGTAAGGGCCTCAGACAGGACAGCGCCGGAAAGGCCAAGCGTGTGTCGATGGGCGATTCGCTGCGTTTTATCCGCTCGCATGGCAAGACGTTCTCTTGCCATTACCTCGGCTTTTCCTTCTACGCGATGACGCTCTTCTGCCTGATGAGTTGGACACCCGCGTTCTATATCCGCCGCTTCGGGCTCACGCCGGTCGAAGCCGGCTACACGCTTGGCACCATCCTGCTGATCGCGAACACCGTAGGCGTGTTCTGCGGCGGGTGGCTCAACGACTGGCTGATGAAGAAAGGCCGCACAGACGGCCCGATGCTCGCTGGTTTCATCGGCGCAGTCGGGATGCTGGTGCCGGCGGTCGCCTTCACGCAGGTCGGCAGTCTGACCGTTTCGCTCGGGTTACTGGTGATCGCGATGTTCTTTGCGTCGTTCCCGATGCCGACCTCGACCGCCGCGATGCAGACGCTCGCACCCAACCAGATGCGTGCGCAGATTTCAGCGGTGTTCCTACTGGTCTCGAACCTGATCGCACTCGGTATCGGCACCACGCTCGTTGCGTTGTTGACCGACAAGGTGTTTGGCTCACCCAAAGCCGTCGGCAGTTCAATGTCCATCGTCAACCTGGTCGCCACCCTGTTCGCCATCGTGCTGTTGTGGTTCGGCTGCAGGCAGTTCCGCCTGAGCCTGGCACGCGAACAGGCTTACCCGGAGTCAACAGATGCGGCGGCGCATCAGGGTGCAGCAGAGCTTGCCCATGCCGCCAGTACGGCGCCGCTCGCAAGCACGCAGGCATGAAGCCTGGCGCTCACGTCTGGTTTTTCTTCAGATCGCGATACGTCAGATGTAAGCGCAGATCAAATTCGATCTGATGGTAGCCCGGTTGCATGAACTCGCAGAGGCGGTAGAACGCCTTGTTATGGTCGCTTTCTTTCAGATGCGCGAGTTCATGCACGACGATCATCTTCAGGAATTCCGGCGCAGCGTCCTTGAATAGCGAGGCGATGCGGATCTCTTTCTTTGCCTTCAGCTTGCCGCCTTGCACCCGCGAGATACTCGTGTGAAGGCCGAGTGCGTGGCGCACGACGTCGAGTTTGCTGTCGTAGGTAACCTTGTCGATTTGCGCGCCGTTGCGAAGGTGTTCGCGCTTCAGATCCGCGCAGTACTCATACAGGGTCCGGTCTGTTTGCACGTCGTGCGTGTTGGGGTACCGCTTTGCGAGGTAAGGGCCGAGTTCCTCGTCGGCGATCAGTTTTTTGACTTTTTCCTGCAGCCCCGCTGGGTAGCCGGTCAGGTATTTCAGGTGTTGCATCGTGGTGTTCTTTACGATTGGCGGCGGCACAGCTTGCATGCCGCGTGGCGGAGACAGTGGTACGCGGATTCTCGATGAGCAGAATCTAACCGAGATTGTCTTCGCAATCCCCCCACAGTCGCAGGGGATCCCGGTGCAGCGGATACTGCTTGTCGAGCCACGCCGACAATCGGGCCCAATCAGGGTGGTTGGTCCCGGTCTGGGCAGACCATGTCGACGACCTCTCAAGAATCTGTCCGCTCTGACGATCACGGACAACCAGACTACCGAGACCACTCGAACTGTTCTCCTGCGATTCGACCCGATACCGCGGCAGGATTCTCACTTCAGCATCCCCTGCCCAGCCGTACACGGCCCGGACCACGCCGGTCGCGTCGCGCAACTCCACCGCACCGCTGGCCGGTCGAATGGCCGCCCAACCCTCGGGAAACTCCGCGACGACCTCATTGCCGCTTTCCCGGACCCATTTCATGCGCCAGGCCCTCACCATTGCCTCGCGCATCTGCGATACCGACGCATATCCCGCCGGCAACTCGATCGCTTTGGGCAAGGTAACGAGGTTATCTTTCCAAAGCGATGCCTCGTCACGATCACGTCGCTCGGTCGTTCTGGATACGTTTTCTCCGAACGGGTTATCAGGCCGGCTAGCGAGACGGGTGCCGCTTTGCTGCAGATCGGGGAAAAGACCGTCGGCATCCCGACGCGTCATCTTTGGTTTTCCGTTTTTCATGGGTCTCACTGCTGAAAGGCGCTCTCAGGAACAATCAATTTACATTAAACATGGCGACGCTCTTTGCAACGGCGCCATTATCAGGGCCGCTGACCAGGTGCGCGCGGTCAAACATGCGGCAGGTCGTCGATACATTTTTCGACATGCTCACCAGGAACATCCGTGTCGATCCCGTCGTGGCCGTCGGTGTGGGCGACAGGCACGATTTTTGGCCCCAGAAACCGTGTGCCGCCGAGTGTAAAGAGGGACCAAACAGCATTTCCCCGACGGATCGCGGCCACAACTTCGGCCACCTCGACAATCGACGTGGGGGACAACCAGTCACGCGTCGCCGGGTCGACGGGAGCCCAGCGCACGTGGGTAATCCTGTCGTTCGTCGGGTTGATGCGAATGGCGTCAATAGCGAACGTAGTCATATCTGCCTCGATCATCCTGACAAGGGGATCTCAACATTATGCGCTGCTTCTTTTTCCGCTTCACCGGCTAACTTCCCTGCCGGATCATCTGCGAGGGCGACGCGCCGATGGGGAGCGCCCGATCGTCGAACTCGTCGAACTGCATGGCCGTCTCCAACAGATTGCGCTGCTAGTCGTCGCTCTGGACAAGCTTCGGGCGCCCTACCGCGTCTGGACCTGAATCCACCAGCTTGTTCCGGTAGTCACAGGCAGGACAGAGGAAAAAGAATCCTTGTTCATCGATTTCCGGCTCGACGCGATCAAAGTCGAACGACACATTGCAGTTACGACAGGTCCACATAGCGGCCTCCGTCGGTATCTCCGATGAATCCCGGCATAACGGAACGATCCGTAAGCCGGCTCTCCGGCGCAAGAGAATCAGTGCTGCCCGGCGTTCAGCAGCACCCAGGTCTGCTGCGTGGGCGGACCGG
This sequence comes from Paraburkholderia sediminicola, assembly GCF_046027825.1. GTDB lineage: Bacteria > Pseudomonadota > Gammaproteobacteria > Burkholderiales > Burkholderiaceae > Paraburkholderia > Paraburkholderia sediminicola_D. Next base: position 14,073 of record NZ_JAQQDU010000106.1, on the reverse strand, counting down.
CGAGTATGCGCGCGAACACGCCGCCGCACCGCTTGCAGGTGTAGTGCTCTTCTGCTCGCGCATCCTTCACGGCGCCGACGCCGTTAAGCGTCAGGTCGTCGTGCGCCGCCGCAGTCGCCGCCTGCCCGTACAGATCAGCGCATCGTGCGCAGGGTTGTATCCAGAGTTCCATTTTGACCTACTAAAGCGGTGATCAGCCGTTGCTGGCACCCGAGCCGCCTTTGACAATCATGTCGACGCGGCGCTTGCCTTCGACATACCCAGCCTCGCGGGCTGCGTCTTCGCTGCGGAAAGTACTCACGAGTTCCTGGAAGCGAATGCTCTGCCCAGCAAGGTGAGCATCGGAACCGTGGCGACAGATGTACCCGGAGTAATGCCACAAGGTGGTTGGGGCCGGGGGACCGTATGCAAGGATCGGCAGCACCCAGACTTCATATCCGTCGTGTTCGATCTTGTCCCACATGGCTGTCTCCAGTGTGATTGTCGAGGAATCGTAGCATGCAAACCATGACCGGCATGGATCTCGCTGGCAAGCGCGGCGCACACATCAGCGACTGTGGCACGTACCAGCACCGACTCTGGCGCGATTGGTATTCGATAAACGGATACACATAACGAGCCCGCCCCTCCCATGCCGCCTGGTACAGGTGCATGCCCTTCCTGACCTCAACTCCCACATGCATGAATCAGGAACTGCTGAAACGCCAAAGCGGGCGTATCGAGCGTCACGCCTTTGCGCCACACCATACCCGCGTCCATCTGCGGAATCGCATTGAGTATGGGCCGCGCGTCGATCCGCTTGCCTTCCAGCGACCAGGGACGAAACACCATGTCAGAGAGAATGGTCACGCCGAAGCCATGCGCGACCAGACCGCGCAACGCTTCCATCGAACCCGTGCGAAACGCGATATTCGGCGTGACGCCGTTCTGCTTCCAGTAGCGCAGCGTCGACTGCTCACCTTCGTCGACCGTGATCAGGATATACGGATACTCCGCGACATCCGCGAGCGACGGCGCGTTGAGTTGCGCGAGCGGATGCGTGGGCGACGTCCACAGCTGCCGGCGCGAGCGGATCAGGACATGATGATTAAAACGCCTGACATTCTCGACGTTCGAGAGAAGCACTACGCCGAGGTCCACGGTTCCGTCGAGCACCGCCTGCTCAATCGCCATTCGATCCGTATCGTGCAGATCGATCTCGACATCAGGGTACGTCGCGCGAAAACGCGCCATCAGTTCGGGAAGAAAATAACCCAGCACCGTGTACGACGCGGCGATGCGCACGGTCCCCTTCAGGTCATGCGAACGGAAGGGTGCCTTGTAGACCGCATCGCGCACTGAGTCGAGTATGTGCCGCGCGTGATTCAGGAAATCCTGCCCATCAGGTGTCAGCGCAACGCCCTGTGGCAAGCGTTCGAAGAGCCGCGCACCCAGGGTTTCCTCTAGTGCGAGTACCGCGTTCGTAATCGCGGATTGCGACACATGTTCGACCGTCGCCGCCATCGAAAACTGCCCGCTTTGCGCGGCTGCCACGAAATAACGCATCTGCCGCAAGGTGATGTCTTTAGACATGTGTTTTTCACATAGCAGGGTTCGGTATTCGTGATTTTACGATGGAAATTCCGCTTTCTATACTCGGACACAAATAAAGCCATCGGAGACGTAACCCATGAATGCCCCGCTATCGCCCCAGCTACGTGACGCACTCGCCACCGTTTCGCTCGACGACAAGTACACGCTCGAAAAAGGCCGCGTGTATATGAGCGGCACACAGGCGCTGGTGCGGCTGCCGATGTTGCAGAAGGCACGCGACCGGCGAGCCGGGCTCAACACCGCAGGGTACGTCTCCGGCTATCGCGGCTCACCGCTCGGCGCACTGGACCAGGGGTTGTGGAAGGCAAAACAGCACCTCAAGGAACACGATGTCGTATTCCAACCAGGGGTTAACGAGGATCTCGCGGCTACCGCCGTATGGGGGACGCAGCAACTCAACCTGTGGCCCGGCGCCAAGGTCGATGGCGTATTCGGCATGTGGTACGGCAAGGGGCCGGGCGTCGACCGTACCGGCGACGTCTTCAAGCACGCCAATTCAGCCGGCACCGATCCACACGGTGGCGTGCTCGTGTTGGCAGGCGACGATCATGCGGCGAAGTCGTCGTCGGTCGCGCACCAGTCCGAGCATATGTTCGTCGCGAGCGGTATTCCGGTGCTGTATCCCGCGAGCGTGCAGGAATATCTCGACTATGGCCTGCACGGCTGGGCCATGAGCCGCTATTCCGGCCTGTGGGTCGCGATGAAATGTGTGACTGACGTGGTCGAATCGAGCGCGTCGATTGATATCGATCCGGACCGTTTGGAGATCGTATTGCCGGACGACTTCGACATGCCCGACGGCGGACTCAATATCCGCTGGCCCGATCCGCCGCTCGCGCAGGAAGCACGTCTGCTCAACCACAAGTGGTACGCCGCCCTCGCCTACGTCCGCGCTAACAAACTCAACCGCGTGGTGATCGACAGCCCCACGCCGCGCCTGGGCATTATGACCGCGGGCAAAGCCTATCTCGATGTGCGGCAGGCGCTAGCCGATCTGTCGCTCGATGACGAGACCTGCGCACGCATCGGCATTCGCGTATTGAAAGTCGGTTGTGTGTGGCCACTCGATGCGCAGAACGCGCGTGACTTCGCAACCGGTCTCGACGAAATTCTGGTCGTCGAAGAGAAACGCCAGATCCTCGAATATGCGCTGAAGGAAGAACTGTATAACTGGCGCGACGATGTTCGTCCGAAGGTATTCGGCAAGTTCGATGAGCGCGACGACGCGGGCGGGGAATGGTCCGTACCGCGCGGGCAGACGCTGCTGCCCGCGCATTACGAACTCTCGCCTGCCCTGATTGCGAAGGCGATCGCGCGGCGTCTGGCGAAGGCCGATTTGCCAGACGATGTGCGGGCGCGGATCGAAGCGCGCGTTGCCGTCATCGAGGCGAAAGAACGCGAAGCCGCCACGCCGCGTTCGGTCACCGAGCGTCAACCGTGGTTTTGCTCCGGCTGCCCGCACAACACGTCGACCCGTGTGCCCGAAGGCTCGCGTGCACTGGCCGGTATCGGCTGCCACTACATGTCCATGTGGATGGATCGCAATACGGAGACGTTCAGCCAGATGGGCGGCGAAGGCGTCGCATGGACCGGGCAGATGCATTTCACGAATGAACGGCACGTGTTCGCCAATCTCGGCGACGGCACCTACTTTCACTCAGGCCTGCTCGCGATTCGCGCATCGATTGCCGCGGGCGCGAACGTCACTTACAAGGTCCTCTACAACGACGCAGTCGCGATGACGGGGGGCCAACCGGTGGACGGCGTGCTCACGGTTCCTCAGATCGCGTTTCAGGTCACCGCCGAGGGCGCGAAGCGGGTATTGATCGTCACCGACGAGCCCGACAAATACGATGCAAACGTACGTCTTCCGGACGACGTGAAGGTCTACCACCGCGATGAACTCGATCGCTTGCAGCGCGAGTTGCGCGACGTAGCGGGTACGACAATCCTGATCTACGACCAGACCTGCGCAACCGAAAAACGCCGGCGCCGCAAACGCGGCACATATCCCGATCCTGCGAAACGCGCCTTCATTAACGATGCCGTGTGCGAAGGTTGCGGCGATTGCTCAGTGCAATCGAATTGCCTCTCGGTCGAACCGCTGCAAACACCGCTCGGCACCAAGCGCAAGATCAACCAGTCGTCGTGCAATAAGGATTTTTCATGCGTGAACGGCTTTTGCCCGAGCTTCGTGACGGCGGAAGGCGCACAGGTGAAGAAACCAGGTAAGGCAAGCTCAGGCGCCGCGCTGCCGGACTTTACGGCGCTGCCCCGGCCTGCGGTTGCGTCTCTAGCGAAGCCTTATGGCGTGCTGGTGACCGGCGTCGGCGGCACCGGTGTCGTGACGATCGGCGGCTTGCTGGGAATGGCCGCTCACCTCGAAAACAAAGGCGTCACCGTGCTCGATATGGCGGGCCTCGCGCAGAAAGGCGGCGCAGTGCTCAGTCATGTGCAGATCGCCGCGACGCCCAATCAATTGCACGCGACGCGCATTGCGACTGGTGAAGCGCGCCTGATTCTCGGCTGCGATGCGATTGTGTCCGCGTCCGCTGAAGTGCTCGCCCGCACGCAACACGGGGTGACGAAGGCGGTAATCAACAGTAGCGCGACGCCGACCGCTCAATTCGTCCGCGATCCGCAATGGAGCTTCCCCGCCAATGAAACGCGGCGCGACCTGGTTCAGAGTATCGGCGACGACTGCGATTTCATCGATGCGAATCGTCTTGCCCTCGCCCTTCTCGGCGACACGCTCTATGCCAATCCATTGCTGCTCGGCTTTGCATGGCAACGCGGCTGGCTGCCCGTCAGCTATGAGAGCCTCGATCGGGCGATCGAGTTGAATGGTGTGGCGGTCGAGAAGAACCGTCTCGCGTTCGAGTGGGGTCGTTATATCGCCCAGCACGGCGAAACCGCCGCTGACGCTTTTGCGCCGCTTGCAAATAAGCAGCAGGCGATCGTCGTGCAGATGCCTGAATCGCTTGACCGTCTCATCGAACGCAACGTCGAGCGGCTTGGTCTTTACCAGAACGAGCGTTATGCGGCTCGTTACGTTGACGTAGTCGAACGAGTCCGCGCCGCCGAAACGAAGCTTGCAGCAGGGGCGAAGCTGCGCCTCACGCCGGTGGTTGCGCGCAATCTCGCCAAGCTGATGACCTATAAGGACGAGTATGAAGTTGCGCGTCTCTATGCGGATCCGGCTTACCTGGGCAAGCTGCGCGCGCAATTCGATGGCGAACCGGGTCGCGACTACAAGCTCGTGTTCCATCTTGCGCCACCCTTGCTGGCAAAACGCGATGAGCACGGACATCTGAAAAAGCAGCGTTTTGGCCAATGGACGCTCACCATGTTCCGCGCGTTAGCGAAACTCAAATTCCTGCGCGGGACAGCATTCGACGTGTTCGGTAAAACGGCCGAGCGGCGAAACGAACGTGAACTGATCGAGCAGTATGTCGCATTGATGGATGAGTTCTGCACAACGCTGGACAGCGAGCGATTCGATGTTGCGATGAAGCTCGCCAACCTGCCCGATGAAATCCGCGGTTTTGGTCACGTCAAGGAGCGTAATGTCAGCGCCGCGGCGACGAAACGCGAACAATGGCTCCGGGAATATCGCGCGGGAGCGAGCAGTACGCTGCATCGTTCAAACTCTCAACGCTTGGAGAAAGCGTAATGGAGAGGTGTTTGCTCAACGCATGAGCATGGCAGCGGACGTCGAACCGTCCGCCCACCGATTGTGCATACCCTGTCTATTGCGCACGTCGTGGAATAAACCCCGGGCTGCCCGTCTTGACGACTTCGTTGAACCTCTGCCTCGTCTCAATCCCGTTAATCGCATCGAACGCGTCTGCCGGAAGCGCGGAGATATCGAAATTCTCGCGCGCGCGGGCGGCAGTTTTGGGCGTGGTCAGCAAAGCTCCGCCACGCTGGATCGCCCAGGCAAGCAATACCTGTGCGGGCGTCTTTCCAATTCGCTCGGCAATCTGCAAGATGACTGGATCCTCGAGCGGCCCGGGCCTGATTCCGTGACCCAATGGTGCAAAGGCCAAAAACACGATCCCTTTCTCTTTGCAGAATTCCAGAAGTTCCGTTTCTGGAAGATACGGATGGGCTTCCACCTGCACCACCGCCGGTTTGATTCGCGCCGATTCATAGAGAGGCCGCAATTCGTTCAAGCCGATGTCAGACAGTCCGATCGCCCGGCATCTTCCGTGGTCGACGAGATCTTCCATCGCCCGCCACGTGTCCAGCAACGTCACGCCTTTGTCATAGATGACATTGCCGTTTTCATCACGCGGGTCCTGCTCACCCCCCGGTTGAAATGCAAACGGAGTGTGCATCAAATACAGATCAAGATAGTCGAGCCCAAGCCTTCCAAGACTTGCCTCGAAAGCCGGTTCGACACGCTCGGGCCGATGATTGGTGTTCCACAATTTTGTGGTCACGAAGATGTCTTCGCGCGCGATCCCTCCGGCAGCAAGTCCTACGCGCAGCGCCTCGCCCACCTCACGTTCGTTTCGATATCGCTCGGCGCCATCGAAGTGTCGATAGCCGGCTTCCAGCGCGTCTCGCGTGGCGCTGATGGTCGTAGCTGCATCGGGAATCAGCGTGCCAAATCCGAGCGCGGGCAGACGGCCGCCTCCGTGGTTAAGCACCAACTCTTTGCTCCGGAAATCAGAAGACTCAATCATGGTGACACCTCCACACTAATAATTCATGAACTGCTTACGTTAGCTACCTGAACTCAGTCACCGCGAGACGGATGGATTGGCGTAAGTCGACTCCCAGCCGCCGCCGAGCGCTTTACAGAGGGTAATGAGATTCGCGGCAGCAGTCGCCTTGCTTTGTTCGAGGTTGCTCTGGGCGTCGAGTAATTGCTTCTGCACATTCAGCACGTCGAGATAGTCAACCGCCCCACCCTTGTAGCGCTGCTGCGCTATCGAGAGCGCGCGCTGGTTCAGGGTAACCACCGCCGTCAGCTTATCGCGACGCAACTGCTCGGCGTCGTAGACGACAAGTGCATCGTCCACCTCGCGCCAAGCCTCAAGCACGGTGTGTTGGTAGACAATCGCGGCCTCCTGCTGTTGCGCCTCGCGCAGGTGCAATGTCCCCTTGAGACGCCCTCCCTCGAAGATCGGCATCGTGATGGAAGGCCCGACCACAAACTGTCCCGAAGCCCAGTTGGCGAGGTTCGAGAGCTGAAGACTCTGGAAACCCGCGCTGCCATTCAGCGATATGCGCGGATAGAAGTCGGCTTTAGCCATGCCGATCGACGCCGTGGCGGCATGCAGTTGCGCTTCCGCCTTCCTGATATCGGGCCTGCGCTGCACAAGCTCCGATGGAAAACCGATGGGCACCTGTGTAGGCAGCTCGGGCACGTCATGCGGCTCACCGAGCGTTTGCGCAAGCGCGCCCGGTTCCTCGGCGAGTAATACACCAATCGCATTGATCGTGGTCTCGCACCGCGATTCAAGTGTTGGAATCAGACTTTCGATTGACGCCACTTGCGCGGACGCGTTGGCCACATCCAGATCTGTTGTCACACCTTCACGCACCCGTATCTGTGTGAGCCTGGTGGTATCGCGAGCAATCTCAAGGTTTTGCTTCGCGACCCTCAGCAGCGATTGTGTGTCGCGCAACTCGATATAGTCTCGCGCGAGTTCGGCGCGGGCGGACAACAACACTGCGTTTCGGTCTTCGTAAGAAGCGTCCGCCAGGGCAGACGCGGCTTCGACACCGCGTCGATTCCGGCCCCAGATATCGATTTCCCAGGATGAATCGAAGCCGAATTGATAGAGGTTGTAGGCCGGCGACCCCTTGGAACCCGGCAACGGCGCCACGCCGAGCGGCGTATTACCCGAAGCGGATTGTGATTGGGTTCCCGTTGGGCTGACCCCGAGCAGCCCGAGAATGCCGTTCGGGCTGCCGCGCTCGCGGTCGTATGACGCAGCACCGTCTAGCGTGGGATACTCCGCCGCACCCGCCACGCGCTGCCCGGCCCGGCTTTGGCGAAGGCGCGCCGAGGCCGCAGCGACATCGAGGTTCGCATCAACCAGTTGCTGTTCGAGCGCGTTCAAAGTGGGATCGTTAAACAGTGTCCACCAATCCGAATTGAATCCGGATTCGACGGCCTTACTCGATGCTTGCGCCGCTTGCGTACGATCAAAGACTTCCGCGGGCGTAGATGGCGTTGGACGCTGGAAATCCGGTCCGACGGTACAGCCCGCTATCATGAGGCACGCCAATATCTCCAGCACTAGCGCGCGCAAGGAAAAGTCGTTCGCATTCATTTCCCCTCTCCCGTTTCGGCTGGCGCATCGGCATGCTGACCGATGGTGACTTCCGCTTCGACAGAAAGCCCCACGCTCAACTCAGACACGTCCTTCTGACCTCGGTCAATGGCGATCTTGACAGGTACGCGTTGGACGACTTTCGTGAAGTTTCCCGTCGCGTTGTCCGGTGCGATAGGCGCAAAGCTCACACCAGTTGCGGGAGCGAGACTATCGACACGGCCGTGAATCACCACGCCAGGAAAGCTGTCGACCTTGATCCGCACGCTTTCGCCGGGCCGCATGTGGGTGATCTGGTTCTCCTGGAAGTTGGCGACGACATAGGCATCGGAAAGCGGCACGATCGCGAGAACCGGTGCACCGGGCGTCACGAATGCGCCAACCCGCGCAGAACGGCGCCCAACCTTGCCGTCAACCGACGCGCGAATCTCCGTATAGGACAGATTGAGCTTTGCCTGCTCGAGCGCCGCTTCGGCGCGTGCGAGCGCGCCGGCCGCCTTGTCGCGCTGGGTACTCAATACGTTCAGGTTCTGCTCGGTCGAGCTCAGCACGGCCCCGTCGTGGGCCTCCTGCGCGAGTTGCTCGGCGAGCGCGCTCGAAGCATGCTGTTGCTCCTGAGCCGTTCCTGCGCCCGCCTCCGAGAGCGTCTGGTACCGCGCGGCGTTGGCTCGCGCAAACGCGATCGACGCGTCGTCGGCTCTAAGCGTCGCGCGTGCCTGCTCGACGAGAGAAGGCTGCCGTGCAATCTCGGCATCGTAATTCGCGACCGACGCCTTTGCCGCAGCCACGTCCGCTTCCGCGCTCATCAATGCGGCCCTGAAGTCACGGTCATCAATACGCACCAGTAATTGCCCGGCTTTGACTGACTGGTTGTCTTCGACGAATACGTCGGATATTTGACCGGCGACACGCGGCGCCACGAGCGTGAAATCGGCCTCGACATAGGCATCGTTTGTCGATTCAGTATTCGAGCCGCCTGACAGACCGGAGCAAGCCCATGCGCCGACACCGACCGCGACAACCAGAGCGGCGGCAGAAATAATTCTGAGGGGAGATCGAGCAACGGTTGACATGATTACCGTCCCTTAGTGGGAAGAGGAGGCGTAGTGCACCACGGCGGGTAGATACGCACGGGCAACACTGGCACGAGGAAAAGAAGGGCGATGGCAACACCTGCCATGACGCGATAGAGATCCGCCGAGGTCAGTACCACTGCCTGCACATGGATCCGGTGTGCAAGTTCGCCGAGACCATGCGCCGCGTCGATGCTTTGACTCGTCACAAGCGCGTGATTGCCCAAGTGGTCCACGAGCATGTTCGAGTGAAGACGTTCGCGACGGGTACCCAACCCTTCGATAAGACCCGTTGCCACCGCTGCGGAAAACGTTTTGAGCGAATTGAACATCGCCGAAGCAAACGGACCGTCCGTTGGGGGCAAGCCTGTCGTCACGCCCATCAGGATCGCCAGGATCACCATCGGTTGCGCGACGATTTGAATCGATTGAAGCCAGTAGAAATTGTCACGAATCCACTCGGACGTGATGAAACTCCCCATCAGGCACGTGCCAGCCATCAGGCACAACCCAATCGCCATGACCCACCGGTGATCGACCCGCGGCAAGTTCAGGACGGCAGCCGTCAAAGGAAGCACGACGAGTAGCGGGATCGCAACCAGCAACGACAAGGGCGCGGCTTGCAACGGCCTGTAACCGTGGACATGCGCAAGATATTGGCCGGGTATAGCGGCGACGCCAACCAGCAGCACAACGGCGCCCGCGAGTGTCGTCAGTCCGTGCGCAAAGTTTCTTCGCGACAGCATCTGCAGCTTGAAAAAAGGCAGCGGGTGAAACCACTCATTGACGAGGAAGGTCACCAACAGCAACCCACCACCCACGAACATCACGCGAATGAATTCGGAATCGAGCCAGTCAAGACGATCACCTTGCAGAAGGCCGGTCACGAGCATCGCGACGGCCGGAAATCCCGTCAAAAATCCGGTCCAGTTGAATGTCCCGAGTCGTTCGAGTTTGAGCGGATCGGGCGGAAGCCCCTGCTGGATCGCTACGCAGCAAACGATGCCAAGTGGCACGATTTGCCAGAACGCCATTTGCCAACCGGCATACTCGGTCCACAAAGCTGCGAGCGGCGTACCGAGCGCCGGTCCAAAGGTCGCCGTAAGCGCATACCCGGCGAGCCCGTACAGCTTCACTTTGGGCGGAAGATAGCGCAGGGCCACGATGATTAACATCGGCGGAAGGCATCCGCCAGCAATCCCCTGCAGAACACGCAACACATAGAGCGTCAGCAGGTTCGGTGCGAAGGGGCACAGGATCCCGAAGAGCATCGTCGCGATCACGGCGCCGATCGTAAATCGCTTGAGTGTGAACGTGATACCAAACCACGGCGCAAACACCATCGTCGCGACATTAGCCGCCTCGAACAGCGCGGTCAGCCAGGTTCCATCGTCATGGCCAATCGAGAGCGCGCCCTGGATGTCCGCCATCGACAGCGCAGTGACCTGCTCGTTGAGAATGGCCAATAGAGACGCAAGCAGCATCCCAACGAGGCCAACCGCGAGACGAAGCGAAAGCACGGATTGTGTGGGCGCTGGCTGAACAGGAGCCACTGTCCCCGGCATAGGCGCGGGTGCCCGCGGCTGTGCGATGGTCGGAATTTCCGTTCCAGTGGTTAAAAGGTTGGCTGCAGTCATAGGAGTCCCGTTGTTACTCATGTTCGATATGAGGTGAACTTCAAGCATCGCGAAGAACATGAGTACCTCTTACGTTTGGCTGGCTATACGACGTGAAGTGGTGAACGCGCGACGCTAGCGCCGTGGGTCGATTCGTCGCCGCATGACCGATATGTGGCGACTGGAGTAATTGTCCAGGATTGGCCGAATGCTTTGGAGACCAAGCTAGTTAGTATTGGGCCAATGAATTAGCGAATCTTGCCAACCGGTCCATAGACATCCTGATAACCATCACTATCTGAAAGAGTCTTTTTCGACCACGCGGATCGCAACGCATAGAATGACGGCGTGTAGATGCATTGATCAGGGTGGAAAACAGAATGGACAAATTGCGTGAGATGGAGGTTTTCGTAGCCATCGTCGACCGAGGCAGTTTCAATGGCGCGGCCGAGAAGGTCGGAATGTCGGCCGCCGCGATCTCGCGGGCGGTCACCTCGCTAGAAGCCCGTCTCGGCACACAACTGCTTGCCCGGACGACTCGAACGGTTCGTCCAACGGATGCAGGGATGGCCTACCTCGAAGCCTGCAGGAAGGTGTTGGATACCATTACGAACGCGGAAGCAGACATTGCGTCTGATCAACTCAATCCCGTAGGTACGTTGACCATTTCTGCACCGGTCCTGTTTGGCCAGCGATATGTCGCTCCCCTGGTGAACGCCTTCGTACTGCGTTATCCGGACGTCAACGTCAATGCCGTCTATGCGGATCGAACTACGCGGCTTCTGGAGGAAGGTGTGGATATTGCTATCCGCGTCGGCCACCTCGGAGACTCCTCGACATTCGCCATTCCGTTAGGATTCGTGCAGCGTCGGACGTACGCGGCGCCCTCTTATCTCGCTGCGCACGGGGAACCCCTTCACCCCAGGGATCTGGCCAATCACCACTGTGTGTCCTTCACTGGCGTGTCGCTTCCGCTTGAATGGGTGTTCAACGAGAACGGTTCGAGGTTGCCCGTCCGACTTCAGCCGCGGATGGTTGTCGACCTCGGTCCCGCTGCGGTTCTCGCCGCAGTCGACGGTGTGGGGATAATCCAGTTGCTGTCGTATCAGGCGGCTCCTGAGGTAGCCGAGGGCAAGCTTCAACCTGTCCTGACGTCATTCGAGCCCGAGTCGATCCCTGTGAGCCTGCTTCATGTTGAGCGACGAAGCAGCAGCGGTAAGATTCGCGCTTTCATGGAATTCGTTACCGAGGCACTGCGCCAGAACGCGCACCTTCAGGGTGTGGACGCTACGCCAACGCGAACTTCCCGGTAGGCGGCCACCAGCGCATCGAGGCCGAATGCCCGGTCGAGTCCGCTCGGATTGGGTACGACCCATGCGCGGGCGCCGTTATCCGGCCATGCCTGCCTCGCCGCGGAATCGTTGCCGATATTGCTTCGGTGTTACCTCTAGCCGCCGGGAGAAAGTCGTGCGCATATGCGTGGCGCTGCGAAAGCCGCATTTGAAAGCTACGGTCTTCAGCGGCGCGTCCGAGTCTTCGAGCAACTTCCTTGCGGTGTCGACGCGAACCTGCTCGACAAACACGGACGGTGTCACCTTTGCATACTTCGCAAATACTCTCGAGAAGGTCCGACGGCTCACTGAGACCGCGCTCGCGAGTTGCTCGATCGATAGCGCATCGGTTATATGCTCAGTCACATAGCGGTGAACTTTGCCGACGATCGGATCGTCTTCCTTCCCTGCTCCGATATACGGACTGTACTGAGACTGGCCGCCTTCCCGCTGGATATAGACGACCAGACGTTTTGCGACGCTCACCGCCAACTCGTGTCCCCAATCTTCGGCGACAAGCGACAGGCACAGATCGATACCAGCCGTCACGCCTGCCGAGGTAAAGAGGCGCCCGTCACGAACGAAGATCTTGTCGGGCTGCACACGCGCCTGGGGAAATTCGTGGGCGAGGCGCCCCGCGTCTCCCCAATGAGTCGTCACTTCCTTGCCGTCAAGCAGTCCCGCATGGGCAAGCACAAATGCCCCATTGCAAACGGAACCAAACCGTTTCGCGTCTCGTGCCTGATTTTGCAGCCACGTCAGAAAGTCACTTGATGGTTGAGCGTCGGGCAACTGCGGTCCGCCTGCGACCAGCAGCAGATCCCATTGCGTGTCGAGATCCGCATAGCCAAACGGCACGGAAAGCCCCATGCCGTTCGAGCAGGTCACCGTGCCGGCCCGAGGTCCGACAAGGGAGACCTCATATTTCTGCTGTTCGGAAAGGATCGTGTTTGCTTCCGCGAACACATCGAGGGGGCCTGCAACATCGAGCGCCTGCACACCATCGAATATAACAATGGCGACTTTCATGCCGTGACCTTCGTGGGATTAATAGGCCCGCTTCCGATACTGGCGATTCGATTGGCTTCCCCCGAACCACTGGACCAAGCCTGGTAACCTGTATTCACAAGCGGTATCGCAGCTTACCGCAATAGCCCAGAAACAGGGACACGCTAGCCGGTAATTGACTTTTGCGTCCGTGTAATGAAAGGGCCGGATTCGGGGAGCGCGTAACTGACATTAACCCTTCAGACCCATTCAACGCGTAGGACATTAGCGCAGCAGCGCCGTTGGTCCCGCGGTTGGCCCAAATGTCACCTTGATTGGCCTGGCAGGGTGACAACCACGTGTTTCATCTTCCATGCCGGCTAATTAGACTTTGACTCACGGATTCGGCTACCGCCGGCTCTTCAAGCTTCGCGGTCTGCGTTGCTGTGGGACAGTAACCAAGGACAGATTCATCATGTTGAAAGAACGCCATGCCTCTCACCGAACGGTCGCCGGGTGCGGGCGCAGCAGGTACGGCCACTCGTGTGCAGTGCATTCTCGGAGTGATGGCACATGCATGTTGCGATGATGCTCTACGCAGGATTTCGGTTGCTCGAAGTGACGGGCCCGATGGATGTTTTCCACGAAGCGAACCGTTTGTGCGGTGGAACGCTGTACGAACAGCATCTCGTGGGGCCGTTCCCGGGGGCCGTCGTGTGCTCGAATGGCGTAGCGGTGGGCACGACGGAATGTTTGTCGGATGCTCATACTTCATTCGACATAGTCGTAGTGCCAGGTTCGCCGTTCATCAGCCCGAGGCGTGAAAATCGCGAACTGGTGGACTGGCTCAGCGCTGCCGGACGTAGCGTGCGGAGGCTCGCGTCGGTGTCCAACGGCGCCTTTATGGTCGCGCGCGCCGGCCTCGCCGACCATCGCTCGTTGACCACACACTGGCGCGACGCACAACGTCTTTCCACCGAGTATCCCCTTGTACGCGTCATGAGCAACCAACGCTGCTTGAAGGACGGGAACCTGTACTCGTCGCGCGGTGTAAGTGACGGTATCCAGATGGCCTTGGCCCTGGTCAGGGAGGACCTTGGCGAAGGCTTCGCCAGAAGCATTGCAAAGTCATTATCAAGGCAGCACGACTGAGGACAACGATGGTTGACGAGAATTTAATTCA
>NZ_JAQQDU010000105.1:0-28467 GCF_046027825.1 Paraburkholderia sediminicola | reverse complement strand
TTTTTTGGGCCCCCCCCCACACCCCCCCGTGGGGCGCCCCGGCGGGTGTCCGCGGGCCCGACACTTTCGCGCGTCGACGGTGCGACAAGGCGTGACGTTCAGCCAAACAGCTTGTTCGCCGTCCGGGCGATCAGTTCGCCCTGGTGGCGAGCGCCGGCGAGTTCGATAGCACTCGGCTGGCGCTGACCTTGTCCACCGGCGATGGTCGTGGCGCCATAGGGCGCACCGCCGACGATCTCGTCCAGCGTCATCTGCCCCTGGTGGCTGTACGGCAGGCCGACGATGGTCATGCCGAAGTGCAGCAGGTTGGTGATAACCGAAAACAAGGTCGTTTCCTGGCCGCCGTGCTGGCTGGCGGTCGAAGTGAAGGCACCGCCCACCTTGCCGTTCAGCGCGCCGCTCATCCACAAGCCGCCGGCTTGATCCAGGAATGTCGCCATCTGCGACGACATGCGCCCGAACCGGGTCGGCGTGCCGACGACAATAGCGTCGTAGTTGGCGAGCTCGGCGACGGTGGCAACCGGCGCTTGCTGGTCGAGCTTGAAGTAGGCGGCCTTGGCCGCTTCCGCCGGCGCGGTCTCCGGCACCCGCTTGACGTCGACCGTGGCGCCCGCCGAGCGCGCACCTTCGGCGACGGCATCCGCCAGCGCTTCGACATGCCCATACGAGGAATAATATAGAACCAGAACTTTCGACATTTCGATTTCCTTCCTATATCTGCAGGGATGATGCTATGGGAAATGATGTGCACCCGACAAGACGCACAGTGTTGCGGCGAGGGTCGAACCTGAAATGAAGTGACAACGAGACCTGAAGGCTACGCCTGAAACGATTCAGCGCATACCTCCTCGGTTGCAACGGACCGTTGCTTTGGGCAGAACGATGAGGTTAGTCGGCGCGATCCCATGGACCGCGCGTGAGTGAACGAACGGAGGCCGCTTTGGCCTCGTCTCCGGCTAAAACAGGTGCCTGATTCCCACCACCGTGCCTACTGTTGTTCCAGCGACCCCGTACAACGCACCATCAATTGACAAACCGGTATTCATTTTCCCGTGGTTATTCACTACGCCTACCTCCGCATACAGCGACGTAGACTTCGACAGGAAATATTGTGTCCCGATTGCACCCAGAATTGAGTGATTTGACGTGTCGTTTCGATCCGTTGTGAACCACACTCCGCCGTTAAGATTCAGCGACGGCAATACATAATAGTCAAATCCTCCGCCATACACATCGTTGCTGAACGACCCTGCTACCTTGTAGCTGGAGAAGGAGGCCTTGACGGTCAATGAGGAGAACTTGTAGGACGCGCCCAGCGTGCGGCCAAAGAACTCGACCGTTGTAGGTATGGGTGTCTGTGCGGATCCACCTGCGTTGCCGTTAAAGAAAGCCGCGTCAACCAGCAGGCTTCCGTTTTCGTACTTCAGGTCCGCAGAATATTGCCGTCCGGCTGCAAAATCGCCGGCCTGGCCACCGAGCGCATAAAGTACGCTGCCCTGAAATCCGCCCATGACAGGACTTGTGTACGACACCGCGTTCGACGTGAATACGCCTGTCGCTGCCACACTATCAACATAAATAATGGCACCGCTCGCGAAGGTTGAAGTGCCACGCGGATCAAGTCTGAACAACGCGAGAAAAAAAGGTGAATACTGCAGGCCCGCCTTAACTTCACCGTAATCGGTTTGCAAGCCAACCCATGCCTGGCGGCCAAACAGATTCCCGTTTGAAATGCCGTAGCCTCCGTTTGCGACGCTAATACCGCTCTCGAGCCTGAATTCCGCCTTAACACCGCCGCCGAGGTCCTCGACTCCCTTCAGGCCGAAATTCGACGGCGTAGACCCCGCATCGATCAGAGAGAATTGCTTTCCAGCATTCTGCCCATTCTGACTATTCAGGGTTTTGCTGGTGTATAGCAAACCCGCGTCGACTATGCCGTACAACGTGACACTACTTTGCGAGTGTGCCGAGCTTACGAATAGCATCATGACGGCCCCGGAGACAATTTTCCGCGGGGCGAAGCGCATTTTCTCAACCATCTGCAATCTCCTCCGATAGCTCGGCTTTGACATATTCCTGGACGACAACCATTTACACTTAGCATTCCAAATTATTTATCATTCACTTAAAAACGTGCCACACATCGGATGATCTGCTGTGCTCCACGGGATAGGCCGTTGAGTTTCTTTCAGCAGCTACCGCGCACCGCACTCACAATCATCTTCCACGGAAGATACATTTCAGTTGCCGCAAACGTCAATCGGATTCCCGCCAGGGAGATACCCTGGAACAGCACGTCATCGATTGCGGGCCCCCTATTCGGCAGTGTCCTGGGGATTTTTCAGGCATTAATAACGCGTCAATCCATCGTTAAGAACCGCGATATCACGTTCCAGACCAGGAAGATTTCTGGCATCTATTCGCGTTTTCCCTACCTCGACAACCATCGCGCCGAACACTATCTTCCTTGGAAGATGTTTTTATTCACATGCACGACTAGATGGGAGTACGTTGACAAATGACAGCACTACATGGCCGTAGGGTATGTCCCTTTTTGGGTACGGCGCCGTCGCCAAGTCCACGTTTGGGGTGAACAATGGATGAGTCAAAACACAAAGTTTGTCTTTCGCATAGCTTCGCCTGGCGCGACGACTATGCGTTGGGTCATCAGACTATGGATGAGACACACCATGAGTTTGTCGAATGCGTGCACACGCTGCTGACTACGGAAGACGACAAGCTAGTGAACGCGCTCGAAGCCTTTTCTGACCATGCGCATCGCCACTTCAGCGACGAGGACACCGCAATGCGCGAAACGGGATACGGGTCTGTGGGCTGCCATGTCGACGAGCATGCGACCGTGCTCCGGTCACTCGACGAGGTACGCGCCATGCTGGCTCAGGGACACACGGAAGTCGTTCGCTCTTTTGCGCGAGCCCTGGCGGACTGGTTTCCCGAGCATGTACGCGTGATGGATCAAGGACTCGCGCGATGGCTAATTCAACGGCGGCTTGGCGCCGCCCCCGTGGCCATCTGGCGTCGTCAACCTGCCACTTAAGCCATCTCTCAGGATTCCTACTCTCATGGAAAACAAATCGATACCAGCGCAGGCATTGCTGCACGTCCGAGTATCGGCCAAGACATGGTTAGCCGACGACATTGCCGGCTTCGAGCTTGTACCGTTGTCGGGTGGCGAGCTGCCGGCGTTCGAAGCGGGTGCGCACATCGACGTGCACGTACCCGGAGATATGGTGCGCCAGTACTCGCTGTACGATCCATCCGGTCCGCAATCCTCGTACAGGATTGGCGTGTTGCGTGATCCCCAGTCACGTGGCGGATCGGTAAAGCTCGTTGATAGCGTGCAGGCGGGCGACGTACTCACGGTAAGCGCCCCTCGCAACCACTTTGCGCTGCACGACAGTCAACAAGACCAGTCGATCCTGTTCGCGGGCGGCATTGGCATCACCCCAATCCTTTGCATGGCGCAACAGTTGGCACAGGCGGGCCGAGCTTTCGCGTTGCACTATTGCGGCCGCTCGTTATCACGCATGGCCTTCGTCGATCGCCTGCAGCCCTCCCACTTCGGAGAAGAGTCGCAAGTACACGTGCATGTCGACCACGGTGCCTCTGAGCAGCAACTCGATGCACGTTCGGCGATAGGCGCGCCGTCCTCCGACAAACATCTCTATGTTTGCGGCCCCAACGGCTTCATGAATCACATCCTGCAGACTGCGCGGGAACTCGGTTGGGACGAAGGACACCTGCATCGCGAGTATTTCGCCGCAGAGCCGATCGAAACCTCAGGGGACGCACCATTTGAAATTGAAATCCATCGTAGTGGCGAGGTCATTGTGGTCGCCGCGGATCAAAGCGCGGCGCACGCATTGCTCGATGCAGGGTTCAGTCTTCCGCTGTCCTGCGAGCAGGGAGTGTGTGGCACCTGCATGACGAAAGTGCTGGCTGGCCAGCCAGATCATCGGGATCTTTATCTAACCGAAGACGAGCGGGCCGGCAACGATTGCTTCATGCCGTGCTGTTCGCGCGCAAAGACCTCAAGGCTGGTCCTCGATCTTTGAGGCCCGCACTCACCACTAACTCACCCTTCACTCAGAATTGAATCGAGGGAATCGACATGTTGAGCAAGCAGGATAACGAATTGATGTGCCGCACCGACGCTGGCACCGCGATGGGCAACGCGATGCGTCGCTTCTGGCTCCCGGTGATTCAATCATCGGACATGCCCGAGCCGAATGGGGAGCCGAAGACGATTGAGCTGTTGGGGGAACGCTATGTGGTGTGGCGTGATCAGCAAGGGCGTCCGGGTCTCTATGCGGAAGGTTGCCTGCATCGGGGCGCGTCAATGCAATTGGCACGCACCGAGGGCGACGGCTTGCGCTGCATTTACCACGGCTGGAAGTTTGCGGTCGACGGAGCCGTCCTGGAGACGCCAAACGTCGAGGATCCGAGATTCAAACAACGCATCAGGGGACGAACCTACCCCGTGCGCGAGGTAGGCGGCATCCTCTGGGCTTACCTGGGGCCGCAAGGTGAAAAGCCGCCTCTCCCACACTGGGCTTTCATGGACCAACCGGACTCCCACCGGATCAATGCCTGTGCGGTTGTTAACGCCAACTACGCTCAGGTTATGGAAGGCCTCGTCGACTCATCACACCTGACGGTGCTCCACAGTTCCGCGCTGGCGAGGACGAACGACTCGGATCTCGACTATGCGAAAAAAACGTCTCACATGCAATTCGACGCCGCACCCGAGATCGAGGCCGACGAGACAGACTTTGGCTTCCATTACGTGGCAATTCGTCAGACCGACGGAAAACGTATCGCGCGGGTAACGGCGTTCATCGCCCCCTGCTTCATCGCCAACGCGAACGGGGATATCTGGCTGGCGATCGTGCCGGTCAACGACGAGCGCTGCAATCTTTACCACGTCTGGTGGGATGGCGAGAAGCGCATTGGCGAGGAGCCTTTGCGCAGCGAGCAGCTCAAATTTGTCGGATTGGATGACCCGACGCTGCGCAAATACGGAATGACAGCCGACACCTGCGACTCTTCGTCAGCGATGTCCGTCGCGAATGGCTATCGCCAGGACCGGGTTCAACAGCGAGGCGGTCACTTCACTGGCTTCGACAGCATCACGCAAGAGGATGCAGCTTGCAGCGTGTCGAGCGGCGCGATCCGCGACCGCTCGCAGGAGTTGCTCTCCGCAGCGGACATCGCCATTAGCCGTCTTCAGCGCTGCCTGCTCACCTACGCCCGTGCGGCGCGCGACCAGAAGGAGATTGCCGCACTACGCGCGAACGCCGGGAGTGCCATCGGTGTGTCCGGTGAAATCGGCCTTGAAGACGACTGGCGCGTGTTAGTACCCCACCACCGCATCCTTTCATCTGCAGCAGCGCGCGCTGAGCGCGGTGAATAACAAGAGCTACGATAGGAGTTCGACTATGTTGAGCCGTGAAGATAACGATGTCCTTTGCCGCGTCGGTCCCGGCACGCCGGGCGGCACGCTGATGCGACGTTTCTGGCACCCCGTTTGTACGTCCGCCCAACTGCCCCATCCCGACTGCGCGCCCCTGCGCGTGCGCCTGCTCGGCGAAGATTACGTTGCGTTTCGCGACACGGCAGGTCAGGTAGGATTCTTAGAAGAACTTTGTATGCACCGGGGCGCATCCCTTGCGCTCGGCAGAGTCGAAGAAGGCGGAATCCGATGCCTCTATCACGGGTGGAAATTTAGTGCGTCAGGTGCCGTACTTGAGACACCCAACCATGCAGACCCCAAGTACGCCGCACGTCTGAAGGCGCCGGCGTTTCCCGTGCGGGAAGAAGGCGGCATCGTTTGGACGTATGTAGGCCCGATCGAACTCCTTCCGGCATTTTCGCGCTACGCCTTCATGGATGCAGAACCGGCACACCGCGTCGTCCTGCGCATCAATGTTTCCTGCAACTACCTGCAGTTGGTGGAGGGCGGAGAGGACAGCTCGCACGTAGGCGTACTGCATACCAACATGGCGCGTCCTGGGTGGAAGGACAACGATTTCACGCCCAATCCCGACGTAGTCAACCCGGCGGCACTTGCCTCCAACGACCTGGAGCCGGCACTCAAAATCGAAGAGACCGCGTTCGGATTCCAGTACGTGGCGCTGCGCAAGACCCGTAACCCGGGCGTGCGCAATGCACGTGTCGTACCGTTCATCGTACCGTATGGCCGTATCATCCCAGCGCCGGCATTCCTGTTCACGGTCCTCGAGGTGCCGCAGGATGACACGCACACGAGTACCTACATTGTCGTCCACGGAGAGACACCGATAACAGAAGAGAAAATCATTGAGCTTCTGGGATTGAATGATCCGCGGTACTACAACCGCAAGGACTGCACCTTCACGGCTAGCTGGGCGGACGTATTCGGTCAGAACCGTGAACTGATGAAAGAGAATTGGACCGGGTTACGCGGCGTCGAGGTGGAGGATGCAACGATCGGGCTTTCCCAGGGACCGCTTTATGACCGCTCCCGCGAGCATCTTGTCCCTGCCGACCAGGCCGTCGTGCGCGTTCGCCGTGTGCTAATGGAGTCGGTCAAGCGCGTGATGGAAGACAAGCAGCCTGCCGCACTCGGGCTCGATCTGCGCGGTGTAAGCGCCTGTGACGCGCAACTCGAAGACGGAGTTGCATGGCAAGACCTGTTGCCGTCCCATCGCCAAGCTGTCGAAGCCTAGGAGAGTGCCGATGCCCGCCGATAACGTCAGCAACACCGTTCCAGACTACCTGTCGCTCCTGCGCCTCGATGGTCGAGGTTTTGTGGTGCTGGGTGCGGGCCACGGCATTGGCGCCATTCCTCACGTCACCTTCGCCCCCTCGGCAACCCCGCCCCCGTGAGTGCAGGCATGTCTTCATCTCAAGAACGGACCCACCCGTCACTGCGGACAATTGCTGTCGCTGCGTTACAATCGGTCGCGATCGTACGATCTTCCCAGGAAGCCGCAAAGATGAGCCTAACCGCCCCCAAGCAAGCCACGTCCGCTCGAACCCGCAAGAAGACCGTCTCGACCCGGGCCGCAGCCGGCCGCGCCGAAACTGGCCATGCCGAAGCTGGCCGCACCGAACCCGCCGCAAAGTCACATTCTCCGGGTGGCAGCCTCGTCGACTTCATCAACCTGCAGTGGCAACGCGAATACGGCAATCTGGATCTTTCGAACTTCTTGCAGGCGATTTATTTTATGCGCCTCGGTACGCTCGTTGAACTTGCGTTTGACAAGATGTGCCAGGAACGCTGGGGGATCAGCGGGTCAGACATGCGTGTCCTGCTGGCACTGCGCCGTAGCGGCCACCCGTATTCAAAGCGACCGACCGATCTGTATCGCTCGCTACTGGTTACTTCGGGCGCCATAACCAAAAAGATTGATCGGCTCGCAAGCCTTGGCATGGTCGAACGCCAGCCCGATCCCTGTCACGGCGGCGGTTCGATCGTTCTTCTGACCAGGAAGGGACTCGACGTTGTCGAAAAGGCTATTGTGAAGCTTGCGGAAGAATCTTCGATCGCACCTGCGATGGCGCACTTTACGGAGGCCGAGCGGGCTAGTGGTGCAGAGTTCTGTTTGCGCACGTTGGCCCTGATGGAAGAATTGAACGTCCCGGAAGTCGAAGACACCGAAAACATCGCGCCGAAGTCTCGAACCAAAACTACGCGACGAGCATCCAGTAACAGTCGTTAGTGACTCAAATCTTCGTGCAGCCTCATGAGGCCCAGCGGGCTATTCAGGGTCGACTCATTACGCGCAAAGTAAACGGCACAACCTCATTGGCGAAAACAGGGCGTAAATTCTAAGCATTATTCTTCAGAAGAGTTTTTCGCAGAGAATATCGATTTAACCAACGAGACGTACTCCGAAACAAGCAATGGGTTACTGCTCTTCATCCCGGCGGTAAACTCCATCTCCGCTCCAAATATCGATGGGACCGACATAAGCGCGAGGAACACATAGTGAAACAGTATCGGATTTCCTCGCGGTAGCGCCCCTTCGTTTTGCGCAGCACGAATCTCTGGGAGCAAATGTTCCAGTAGCGGCGCCAATATATTCTCGGCAAGCCACGGCAAACGTGGATTTCCCGGCCACTTTTCCCGCGCAAGAAATTGATGAAAAAGCGGGTGCTCGAGGGTAAATTCGAGGAAACTCACGTACTCGCTCATTAATCGGTCAAATACTTTTCCCGATTTCGAACCATCACTCTCTTTTTCCCACAGGCTTCGAATAGTCGAAAAGAGATCGTCGGCAACGGCCTGCCAAAGTAAATCCTTCGTCTTGTAGTGGTGCGTAACCGTCGTGTGGGGAAGATCCACTCTTGCGGCAATGTCCCTGATGCTTGCTGCAGCGAAACCCTTTTCCGCGAATTCGGCAAGCGCGGCATCCATGATCGCCCTTCTGGTATCAATCGAGCGCTGCTGCTCCCTTCGCAGCCTTCCTCTTTGCGGGGACTCGCTACCGGGACGTCCCAATGGGGACGACTCACGCCTCAACGGCGCATCACTCTCCTCTTTATTTACCGGGTGAGTCGACTCTTTCATTCAGCTGTCCCCTGTCACAAGTTGCACGCCGCATCATTGCTTGCGACGCTCGCTATACCGTACGACCGTGCATCATATCGCATCGATGAACCTAAACACCCTTCCTGGGGTTTATCCCACTAATTTACTAAACCGTACATATGTACGCTATATCGTGACTAAGGACAACGACCGGCCGATCTCGCATGCATCGGAACCCCTTGCTGCACTGCGATGCGGGTGACGAGGTGTGCCGCAACCCACGCTCTGCTGGGTAACGGAGTAAAGGTCTGGAACGTCGCCCTGCTCTATCGCAGGAACAAGCGGGGCTGCCCGCCAGCCGGCGCAACTGGACCGTCGCGCATCTTCGGAAGCGCTTCGCATTTGTATTGTGCTCGCTACAACCTGACTGGATATCGATATGGTTACCTTGACGTCCGCCGCTGTCCTGAGAGAAACGCATGGATCGTTCACCCTTGAAGATCTGATCCTTGACGATCCGCGTCCTGATGAAGTTCTCGTGAAGATTGTCGCTTGCGGCATTTGCCAAACCGACGCGCATTTCCGCGACCAGCACATGCCCATCGCATTACCGGCCGTACTCGGCCATGAAGGCGCAGGTGTGGTTGAGCGCATCGGCAGCGCGGTGACGTCCGTGAAACCCGGTGATCATGTCGTGCTTTCGTTCAATTCATGTGGTCACTGCGCCGCCTGCGGCAACGGCCACCCCGCATACTGCGACGACCTGATCCAGTTGAACTTTGCAGGCGTGCGCGCCGACGGAACATCGGGTCTGGCGGACACGAATGGAGCGCCTGTTCGCGGGCGCTTCTTTGGTCAATCATCGCTTGCAACTTTCAGCCTGGCTAACGAACGCAACGTGGTGAAGGTCCCTGGCGACTTGCCCCTCGCCATGCTCGCCCCTCTGGGATGCGGCTTCCAGACCGGTGCGGCAGCGGTGCTTAATGCACTCAAGGTGCCGCCCAAGGCATCCATTGCAATTTTCGGTGTCGGCGCCGTTGGCCTCGCAGCAATCATGGCAAGTAAGATCGCGCGCGCTGAAACGATTCTAGCGATTGACGTCAACGACGAAAGGTTGAGTCTCGCCCAGGAATTAGGCGCTCATCACACAATCAACGTGAGCAGGTCGGATGCCCCCGCGAGGATCCGGGAGATTTTGCCTCGTGGTGTAGATTTTGTTCTCGACACCAGCGGCCGAAAAGAGAGCCTGGAAGCTGGCCTCGCGGCACTGGCGCACTTGGGGAAATTTGGCTTCGTGGCTTTCAGTCCAGCAGCGGGCGCAGTTCTCGATGCCTCTCGGCTGAGTGCTGGGCAGAGCTTGCAGGGCATTATCCAAGGAGATGCCACGCCTCAAAGCTTCATCCCCCAGTTGATCGAGTTCTATCGCGAGGGACGCTTTCCGTTTGACAAGCTGGTTCGCTTCTACGAACCAGGAGAAATCGACAAGGCGTTCTCTGACGCTGCACGCGGGGAGACCATCAAGCCAGTCATTCGGTTCAATCACTGAAGCATTGGACTGCATAGACACGCCGTATATTTGACACAATCAGTATGACTAAATAACCTGAAGCGAGATTAACTATCGAATTTCGCTTTGGCACGAGTTCCAACCTGGTTTCGGCTACCGCGCATCGTCAAGCGTTTACGGTTCGCGATAAGCCAACAATTCATTGGAGGATAGGAAATTGTTCACCCCACCGTCTTTTGAGAACATCAAGCAAATTGCTGCGCAAATCGACTGCAACCGCATCTACGGCCATCTGATTGGCAACGAGTGGGTTGACGGTGACCGCGGGGTTCTGATCGACCTGAGAAATCCTGCAACACGGGGAATCATCGGAAAAATTCAAGCGGGTAACGCTCTCGACGTCGATCGAGCGGTTCGTGCCGCGCGCGATGCCTTTCCAGCCTGGTCGCGTAAAGACCCATTAGAACGGCAACGGATATTGCTGGAAATAGCGGCCAGACTGCGAAAACGGCATGCGGAATTCGCAGTCATGGAATCGCTCAACAACGGGAAAACATTCGTCGAAGGTTTTCTCGATGTCCAGAACGCCATCGAGCAATTTGAATACTATGCCGGCCACACCCATCTCAAGGGTGAGGTTCTCGACTTTCCCAATACCATGGCGATTACCCATCGCGAGCCGATTGGTGTCGTGGCGCAAATCATTCCGTGGAATGTTCCACTCCTGATGGCTGCGATCAAACTGGGGCCTGCATTGGCGGCAGGTTGCACGGTCGTACTGAAGCCCGCTGAGGCCGTCTGTCTGTCAGTGTTGGCACTTGCCGGGGAACTGGCGGACATTTTGCCAGCAGGCGTTGTCAACGTGGTAACCGGTTATGGAAACGACGTAGGTGAACGGCTGGTCACGCATCCAGACGTGCGCAAGGTCTCGTTCACGGGTTCCCGCGCTACCGCTCAGAAAATAATCTCCCATGCGAGCCGCTCGATCATCCCGCAGACCATGGAACTGGGAGGCAAATCCGCGAATGTCATCTGCGAAGATGCCGATCTGGACGCAGCCGCAGAGTCCGTAGTGATGTCAACGGTCATCAATAAGGGTCAAGTCTGCCTCGCCGGCAGTCGCGTTTTCGTGCATCGCAATGTCCGTGATCCATTCCTGGAAAAAGTGACCCAACTTCTTGGGCGAATTCGCTACGGCAATCCGCTGGACCCTGCTACGCAAATCGGCGCCGTGTCGTCGGAAGTTCAGTTTGACCGCGTGATTAACTACATCGAGAGTGGCAAACGCGAAGGCGCACGGGTTGCCTTCGGTGGAGGTCGAGCAGTCGTTCCGGATCTCGCCGAGGGTCTGTTTATCCAGCCGACTCTGTTCACCGGCGTACAACGAGATATGACCATCTTCCGCGAAGAGATCTTTGGACCGGTTACTTCGGTGATCGATTGGGATGATGAAGCCGACATGATCGCGGCGGCCAACGACAGCATCTATGGCCTCGCCGGAGGCGTATGGACGCGCAACCTCACTAAGGCCCATCAGATCGCTCGCGCGCTCGATACCGGCACGGTGTGGGTCAATCGCTACTACAACACCCGGCCAGGCATGGCGCTTGGTGGCAACAAACAAAGCGGATTCGGACGGGAAAACACGCACGAGGCGTTGTCACATTACACGCAACTAAAGAGCGTTGTTGTCAATTTTCAGGAAGGCCCCATCGGGTTGTTCGTGCCGCCGCCCTCCGCTTTGTGACCTGACCACACGCTTCATTCCCGGACGGCACCAGCCTACGAGGTGTCGCCGGCAACGAAAAATTGGATATGACATGGCAGACAAGCTAAAAATTGCAATCATAGGTGGTGGAATCGGCGGCCTGGTGACGGCCGCGGCCTTACGGGATTCCGGGCACGAAATCTGTGTTTATGAACAAGCTGACCAGTTCCGGGAAATCGGCGCGGGCGTCACGCTTCACCCGAATGCGACGCGACTTCTTGAGAAGCTTGGCTTCGGTCACGCTTTACGGAAAATCGGCTCACCGACCACGGGAGTCAGGCTGATGACCTCCGCTGGGGATCCGATCGAAACCGGAGCGCCGCGCGGCGGCGCCCCGCTCTCAGACGCTGGCCAGGGTTACAACGTCCACCGGGCGGAATTCCTCGACATTCTGGTCAACGCTCTGCCCCTGTCCGGCTTCAGGCTGGGTCATCGTTGCGCTGATCTCGTCGCTGACAATGACCGTGTCACCCTCACCTTCGAAAATGGCGCAAGTGCGACGAGCGACCTGGTTATCGGAGCCGACGGTATCCGCTCTGTGGTACGTCAAAAGCTCGGCCTGGATGCGCCAGCCACGAGCGAGGGTGTCATGGCCTACCGCGGTATGGTGCCCGTTGAAAAGCTACCGTGGGCCAAAGACGCACAAGGCCTGTACCTCTGGATGGGTGCCGGTCGCAGCTTCCTGTGCTACCCCGTCTCCGCAGGAACGATAATCAACATTGTGGCCTTTGTACCGACCGATCGGGACTCTGCTGAATCATGGTCCGCTTTGGGTGACCTTTCGGCGCTTGCAGCCGAATATCGAGGTTGGGACGAGCGCGTTGGACAAACGATCGCCGCACTCAGTGAAACCTATGTATGGGGCATCTACGATCGTCCGGCGCTGCAGCGCTGGACGATCGGGCACACGACTTTGATTGGAGATGCCGCCCATCCAATGGTCCCTCATCTCGGCCAAGGCGCCGGTCAGGCTATCGAAGACGCCTACACGCTTGGCGTCCTACTCAAAGGCGCGTCGAAGGATACGCTTGCCGGACGCCTCACCCGCTATGAACACCTGCGGCGCGACCACACCGCTCGTGTTCAGACGGTCGCCCAACAAGCCGGGCAGTTCTACCGCACCGAGTTCCCCGATCCACGGGAACGCGATGCAACGATGGGCACGTGGATGAAAGAAGTTCGCTGGATACTGGAACATGATGCCGATGCTGCAGCGGTGTCAGAATTAGAAAGCAGCCGGACGTAACCTCAAAGTACCATCTCTTCAACGAGCCGTTCCAGTGCGCGATGGCGATGGCCATCGCCGGGACTATGGTTGAAGTGAACTTGCTTACAGCGTCACGTAGCTCCTGATTATGTGCTCAATCAGTGTCGGCAAACGCTGAGCGACCCGCCGGGAATCGCCGCTTGATTTGAAATTGGATGTCGCACCTTCCCAAAGCATCATCAACGTATCCACCAACGCTTCAGGATCCACTGCATTTGCGGCAACTGCCAGTCGTATCAATAGTGCGCGAAACTCCCGGCCAAGGTTGGTACGCGATAGCCTGACAGATTGCTCCTCTTCGGTGAGCTGTACCGTCGACATCTGAGGTTGACCGCGCTGATATTCATCTGAAGCCGCCAGCTCGACCGCGACATCGATAAAGAGCTCGAGCATGTGTTGGACAGGCTCCTCGCCAGATCGATGTCCAGCCTCCCGCCATTGCGCACGCTCACGATCACAAAGCCGGTCAGCGTAAGCTTGAAAAAACGCCTTACGCGACCCGAAGACCCGATAGATGCGCCTCTTACTGAGCCCCGTTTGATTGGCGAGCCGCTCGAGACTCAACGACTCGAAAGGCTCGCGATAGAAAAGCGCTACCGCGGCGTCAAGAATGATGTTCGGCAGGTTGTCCATCGAAGCCTGTGGTTGCCTCCCCTTCTTTCGACGGATCGCGGACCGTGCGCCCCGGGAAGATTCCGGTTCTGGTTCATTTTTCTGCGAATGCTCATCCACGAGTGCCTTCCACATCGCTCAGTCATCCTTTGTGTTAGCAGCCGCTCACGGCGCGACGCCGATCACGCCACGCAGAGGCGACAATCACCGTTGGAAGCCTTCCAGAACAGTTTTTCCAATCGTCCTGCCCGTTTCGATCCGCTCATGGGCCAGGCGAAGATTCGCCGCCGTCAACGGGCCGCCCACGTGCGTGAGCGTCGTCCGCAGGACGCCGGCATCGACCAGCGCGGACACTTCTTTCAGCAGGTGGTGCTGGGCGTCCATGTCCGCTGTCTGGAACAGCGACCGGGTAAACATCATCTCCCACGAAACAGTGATGCTCTTCGGCTTGAACGGCGCAATGCTGTCGTCAAAATTGTCGATCAACGTGATATGCCCCTGGGGATTCATTGCGCGTGCGAGACTCGGGGCACTGCCGGGCGTCGACGTGATCGCCCCGATATAGTCCACGCCACTGAAGCCGATTGCGTGCAGCGCTTCGTCGATGGGCTTGCTGTGGTCGGCAACGTGCTTCGCGCCGAGCTTGCGTACCCACTCGACGCTTTCGGGCCGGGATGCCGTTGCAATGACGTTGAGGCCCGTGAGGCGGTTCGCCAACTGGATCAGCATGGAGCCGACGCCGCCGGCTCCGTTCAGAACGAGCAGCGTGCCGCAAGGTGTGCGCACGCCGCGCGGTACCTTCATACGGTCGAAGAGCATTTCCCAAGCGGTTATCGAAGTGAGCGGCAAGGCCGCCGCCTCGGCGAACGACAATGAGGTGGGCTTGGGCCCGACGATCCGCTCGTCGACGAGGTGAAACTCCGAGTTTGTCCCGGGCCGGTCCATCGCGCCCGCATAGAAGACCTCATCACCCGGTTTGAAGAGCGTGACCTCGCTTCCAACCGCTTCAACCACACCCGCGGCGTCGTAACCCAACACGCGTGGAAGCTTGCTATCTGAAGGATCTTCCCAGCGACGGCGCTTCACATCGACAGGATTCACCGACACCGCCCTCACGGCGACTCGCAAATCGTGCGGGCCAGGTTCAGGCATCGGGAGTTCAAGGTCTGTCAAGACCTCGACGCCCCCTTTTGCTGCATAACCAATCGCCTTCATTACGTTCTCCAATGGCGCCTATGCCGAACGTTTCTGGCCAGGCCAGGCCATGCGAAGCGCAGAGCCACCTGCGCGAGTTCAGATCGCGCCGTCCAGCTTTTTGAGCACGTCTGCCGGGAGGGCAAGCGAGCCAGCCGCCAGGTTTTGGCGCAGATGTTCGAGCGACGACGTAGCGGGAATCAGCAGGATGTTGGGCGACCCGGGCGTGTTCGTTTTCGTCATAAGGAAACTCCTGTGTTGCATCGGTTCGGCTTCTGCCTGCAGGCCGACGATGGTCTTCGTCATAGCGAGGCAAATCGAACCCGTCAGGGATCCTATATCCATAACGATAGTTCGCACATGTCCTCAATCGCAACGCACCATTGCGCGTGCTAGAACGTTGAAGGCCCAGCGTGGCGCCATCAATGAACCCAATCACTGACCTCAACCCCAAACATGCCGTCATCGGCGAATGGGTTGACACGCCGCTACCCACGTCCTAATATACAACAATGCTGCACGCATTCACTATTGTTGAATACACGCGGCGCGGCGCCAGGCGGGAGACACCGAGGTTTCAGAATCGCCATCATTTATTAAGGATTCCTTTCAATGAAAAGCATCTTTTTTGAACGTCGTCAGAACGTAGGCCATATCGTGTTGGCCAATCCTCCCTCGAATCTCATTGCGGCTGATTTCGCTGACAGCCTCGAGACCTCCGTGCGGGAAGCCAGCAAAGCTGATATCCGGTCGCTCCTGATCCGTGCGCAAGGCTCCGATTTCAGCAAGGGCGGCGACGTCCTCGATTTCATCGACAAAGGTTTCGACGATTGGCGGACCTTCATATCGCAGATTCACCATACCTACCGGTCAATCGAAGCCCTCCAGATTCCGACGATTGCCGCAGTGCGCGGCGCAGCATTCGGCGGCGCATTCGAGCTGGCTCTCGCTTGTGACTTCATCGTCGCAGCGGAAAACGCCACCTTCCGATGCATTGAAGCGTCGGTTGGCTCGGCGCCTGTCGCGGGCGGCGTGCAACGTCTCGCGGAAAGAGTGGGGCGTGCGCATGCGGCGCGCTACGCGATGCTAAGCGAACCCATGTCCGGCGCGACCGCCGGTCAGCTCGGCGTTGCCGCCTTCGTCGCCGGCGAAGATCAGGTCGAGAATGTCGCCGAGGATCTCGCCGTCAAGCTTGCCAACGGCCCCACGCGCTCGTATGGCGCCATTCGCGCCCTCCTCAAGGCATGGTCGGGCGGGAGGTGTGCCCGGTGCCGACTCGCTGATCCTCGACCTCACCATGGGGCTGCACACAACGGAAGACGCCAGGAAAGGGCGAACTGCACGTGCAGAAGCCGTTACTCGTGGCGAAGAACCGGCGCCGGTCGTTTTTCTCGGCAAATGAGCCGTCAGACAGGCCCACTGCGCGGAACATACCGATGAGCACACTTTCTTATGAGCGCGGAACACGTTTCCCAGCGCTGATCGATAAAACAATTGGCGATTCATTCGACGAGATCGCCAGCAAGATGGGCAAACACGTTGCGGTAGTCAGCCGGCATGAAGGGAGCCGTTATCACCATTCACCGGAGTGCCGCCATGGCAGAAGTTGACCTACAAGCCGTCTATTTAGTCGCGAAGGATATCGGCCGACTGGAAGATTTCTATGCATCGGCGCTGGGAATGCCCGTCCAGTTTCGCGACGAGAAAAAATGGACTCAATTTCGCCTGCAGCGCAGCGTATTTGCACTGAGTTCGGCAGCGGAAGCGGCACAAGGAGCCGTCGGGGCCGTCCCCGTCTTCCGGGTCGCCGGGGAAGACCAGAACGAGGTTCGGCAGAAAATCCTGTCCGCGGGCGGCCAGCTACTCGCGGAGCGCGACATGGGCACGCACGGCGTCGTTGCCACCTATAAGGATCCTGAAGAGAACATCTTTCAGGTATTCAGCAAGTCTCCGGCGCACTAAGTCGCGCCAGGTCGGAAGATCACTCAACTCGCACCTTACTGGAAAAACGATGAAATTCGGTATATTTGACCAAAACGATCGCAATGGCCTGCCTATTCATAAGCAGTACGAAGATAGAATGCAGATTATCGAGCTTTACGACAAGCTCGGCTTCCATTGCT
This sequence comes from Paraburkholderia sediminicola, assembly GCF_046027825.1. Lineage (GTDB taxonomy): Bacteria > Pseudomonadota > Gammaproteobacteria > Burkholderiales > Burkholderiaceae > Paraburkholderia > Paraburkholderia sediminicola_D. The sequence goes on along the minus strand of NZ_JAQQDU010000105.1, from coordinate 11,460 downwards.
ATCACATGTCGGAACACCATGCGACCACGCTGAGCGCTTGCCCGTCACAAAGCGTGTTTCTTGCTGCAGCCGCGCAGCGCACCAAAAAACTGCGCCTTTCTCCGTTAGTCTACATTCTCCCGATCCACCACCCCGTGCGTCTTGCCGAAGAAATCTGCATGCTCGACAATCTGAGCGGCGGCCGCCTGGAGTATGGTGTGGGCCGCGGCGCGTCGCCCCACGAAATCGAGGCGCTCGGTATCGATCCGGCCACGGCTCAGGCCCGATACATCGAGTCGTATGAAATCATCAAGCGGTATCTCAGTTCGGACACCCTCGACTATCAGGGGACGTTCTGGCAGTTCAACGACATGCCGATCGAACTCAAGCCGCTGCAAACGCCGCCTCCGACCTGGTACGCACTGGCGTCGCCGGAGTCGACGGTATGGCCGGCTCAGGAGAAGATGAACATCGTGTGCGCTGGTCCAGTCCAGCGCGTCCGAGCCATCACCGAGCGATATCGCGAAGAATTCGCCAAACGCCATCCGTCCATCCCGGAGCCGCTCATCGGCGTGAATCGCTATATTGTTGTCGCGGAAACGGACCAGGAGGCCATGAAAATTGCCTCGCGGGCATGGTCGGTCTTCTACCCGAACTTTTCGAAACTCTGGAAGAAGCACGGGACGGAACCGGTCAACCAGAAGCTTCCGCCGACGATCGAGCCGCTCCTGGAATCGGGCCTCGCCGTAGTGGGCCGCCCGGAAACCGTTCGTGAAAAGCTGCTGGAGCAGGCGCACGACGGCGGCTTCAACTACCTCATTGGAACGTTCATGTTTGGGGACATGTCCGTTTCCGAAGCAAAGACGTCTATTGGCCTGTTTCACGAGTCGATCATACCGGCGTTCAGCGAGGCGCAAAAGGTTCTGTCATGAATGGAAGCATTCGGTTAGACCACGAACGCCCTCCAATGAGGACGTTCGGCAAACGCCAGTTGAGAGACGTATTAGGGTCCTTTGTAACCGGCGTCACCGTGGTCACCACCCGCGACGCCGAGGGAGGAATGCATGGCCTCACCGCCAATTCGTTCTCCTCGGTCTCTCTGGACCCGCCTCTCGTTTTATGGAGTCAGGCGACATCCGCGGGAAGCCATTCGGCGTTCAGGGATGTCGAGCGATTCACCATCAACATCCTGGCTGAGCACCAATACGACCTCGCCAATCACTTTGCGGCCCGCTCGCCGGACAAATTCTCCGGCATCGACTATGACCTTGGGGTCGGCGCGCTGCCGCTACTGCGCGACTGCAGCGCATGGCTGGAATGCAAGGTGGTCTCCCGCTATCCAGGCGGAGACCATGTGATTTTTGTCGGGTCAGTGGAATCCATTCGCCTGGGCACCCGGCGCCCGCTGGCATTCGGTGGCGGGCAGTATCTGGTCGCCGCCCCGCACGACCTCGGCCGCGCGCCGGTCGGAACGGAGGTGCGATGAAATCGCAGCTGGCACTGGCCGCAATGGGCCCCGCAGAGCATGACGACGCCGCGGCTGACGGCCCTTGTGCAGAAGCCCTCAAGGCCGTCGCGCATGAGATCTCCGTTACATTGAGAGCAGCGTGAGTGGGCATTTATTTGCCCAAGTTAAAGCGATTGATATACCGACCCAACTCCAATCATGACTGAAACTGATAGCCATCTACTTGAATTCTCGTTGCCCGCCGTCGAACAGGCGCCATTGAATCTCCCCACGCTCGGCGATAAACGGGTCATCTCGTATCGGGCTGCCGGCGACGAGCGCGCGCCCGCCATCGTGCTGCTGCATGGCATTGGTTCGAGTTCGGCGGGATACCGCGCGCAGTTCGCCGCACTGAGCAAGAGCCATCGGGTGATTGCCTGGGACGCCCCCGGTTATGGACAAAGCAGCCCCTTTGCGATCGGCACGCCGGCCGCCACGGACTACGCGGATGCGCTCATGGCCCTGCTGTCTGTGCTCGGCATATCGCGTGCAACCGTGGTAGGCAGTTCATGGGGGAGTGTCATCGCTGCAACGTTCGCGGCGCGGTACCCGTCGGCTACGCACGCCCTCGTATTGAGCGCGCCCAATGTTGCAAGAGGACATTTATCCGGTACGGAGCGCGACCTGGGGCGAGAAGCCTTGATGCGAAGCGCAGCAGCACAATCGCCCGAGGCGCGCGCTGCTGTAGTCAACGCCCTGGTTGCTCCGAACGCCGGCCCACAGGTTCGCGCGGTCGTATCCCGACTGAGAGACGCGGTGACTCCTATAGGCTGGGAACACGCCGTGGACATGCTCTTCTCCACGTATACGCCATCCGTCGTTCCTTCGATCCAGGTGCCCATCTCCGTCATTATCGGCAACCTGGACCGCGTCGCCCCAATTGACGACCATGCCAGGCCGATTCACGAGGCTGCTCACGATTCGACACTGCACGTACTCGATGGAATCGGTCACATGCCGAAGCTTGAAGCACCGGAAGCATTCAATTCCATCGTGTTGGCAGTTGCCACAGCCGGGACAGACTAACGGAAGGATGAATACCAGGAGGAGGCCGAGGCGCAACCCGCGGCTCTCAATGCAGGGCCTGTTGACGCTATTAACAGGCCCTGACATGTCCGTTGCGCATCGCCCGCCGAGACAGACAGCGCGCATCAGTATGGATGCGTCCGGCTTCTACCCAATTTTGCTGGGGGCCTTTCCGCCCAGTGCAACCATCGCTCGAACGGCGCTATCGAGTAGCGCCTTTATCGCTTTACCTTCAGTTTCCGTGTTCAGTGTTGCGGGCGATCCGATGAGACTGATGGCAAATCGGAGGTCTCCGTCCCTGTCCCAGACAGGGGCCGCGACAGACACGTAACCCATGTCCCCGCGATGAACCATTGTGAAGCCACAATTGCGCAATTCAGCGATCGCTTCTTCCCGCAAGGAAGCCGGACTCCATTCCTGTCCCGCAGACAGTTCGCGGCTGATGAGATCGTCGGTGCGGGCCGGCTGAAGGCAGGCAATGAACAGCTTGCCCGCAGCGGTCGTGACCAGCGGAATCAGGCCGGTTCTCAGCTCGAGAATACTGCGCGTCTGCCCCTCCTGCTTAAAGAGACTAACCGGTCCATCTTCGGTCCACGCGGTCACGGCCGCACCACTCAGGGTAGCTTCACGCAAGGCGATCACTTCCCGACGAACGATATCGAATCCGTCCAGCTGGTTGATCGCGCTCATACCCAAAGCAAGCGACGCCGGTCCGAGCTTGTAGCACCCCGGTTTTTCGTCCGGCGACGCAAGCCCGGTGCGCACCAGACTAATCATGTAGTTGCTCGTCGCGCTCGGCGACAGTTCGGACAGCGCAGCAATCTCCTTGAGAGGGAGTGCACGCTCATTGGTCTGCAACGCCGAAAGAATTCGGAACGCAATCTCGACAGACTGAATGCCGCGCCTCGCGGTCACATTGGTCATTCTTCGGCCTTATGGAAGTCACAAAAAATCACCGCGCCGGCTTTCCACGGACGGTCGTCGTGTTGACACGTCCAAGGTAGCCGCATAGTGTTCAACATAAATTGTCTCATTCATTATTGTTGAATGCAACACCGGCAGGCTGACACGATTCGGGGCAAGCGATCGGCAGGAACAACCGCTTTAATTTTTAGCGCCTCATTTCATCAGTAGTACACATTTGCTAGCTTTCCTTTTATTCAAATTACTTCTTCGGAAGCGTAACAACCGGTTCGGAGACAATGCATGGCAATCGTATGCAATTGATCTAAAGAAATCCTGCCTGGATCTATCGTCCAGGACGATGGATTGAATCGAAACATATAGGCTTCTTTCGGGACGTGCCATCGCTTACGCTTCCACGAGATCACACGTCAAGGGGCCGCCGAGGGATCGATTTCTTTCGCCAGTCGCCACCATTGAGAGCATTACGTAGTTCGGCTGTCCGCATCGCTTTAGAGGTGTATCGGCTAGTCAATAAGGAATAGTTCATGCAAACCGTCCATGCCGGTAACGCGGCCATCCCAGCCATAGGCTTTGGCACCTACGGGATGAGCGGCGACGATATCTATCGAACGGTCCCCGCGGCCCTTCGTGCTGGCTTCCGTCATATCGACACCGCGCAAATCTACGGTAACGAGGCCGAGGTCGGCGACTGTGTCGTCGCATCCAGTATCCCAAGAACCGAAATATTTCTGACGACCAAGGTCTGGGTCAGCAACTACTCCGCAAGACATTTCGATGCATCCGTCAACGAGAGCCTGCGCAAGCTCAAGACGGACTACATCGATCTACTCCTGCTGCACTGGCCGGGCGGATCGGATGTGCCTCTCGCCGAACAGATCGGCGAGCTCAATGCCGTCGTGCGTGCCGGCAAAGTCCGGCACATAGGTGTCAGCAATTTCAACCGTGCACTGATGACGGAAGCTATCCAGCTCTCGGCAACGCCGCTGGTAACAAATCAGTTCGAATACCACCCGTATCTGAGCCAGGCCTTGCTCATCGAAAGCACGCGCCAGGCTGGGCTTGCCGTGACAGGATATTGCGGCATGGCGGTTGGCCGCGTGCTCTCGGACCCAACGCTCAAGGAGATCGCTGCCCGTCATGACAAAACCATCGCCCAGATCGTTTTACGGTGGCTTATTCAACAGCGCGGCATTGTGGCACTTTCGAGAACCACGCGGATCGATCGACTGGCCGAAAACATCGCGGTATTCAACTTTGAGTTAGATAGTGCGGACATGACAGCCATACACGCATTGGCGACGGCAGGCAGCCGGATTGTCAATCCGCCCGGTCTTGCGCCGCAGTGGGATAGTACTGGCGCTTGAATACCCCGTGACCGAGGCGGGTTCAAGCGGCCGATGCAACACATTGAGCGGCCACGGGTCATTTAGAACATGTGGCGAATACCCACCATCGCACCGGTTTGATCCACGCCCGGCAATGGCGTCGAAGCGGGCGGGACCACGCCGCCGTCAATCGAGAACGCTCCGTTGCGCTGGTTGAACACACGCCCTGCAGTGACGTACACGGAGGTGCGTTTGGACAATAAATACATCGCGCGTGCGGCGATCACGGAGCCCCCGGCGGCGTGGTCGCTCACGGTGATACGGCCGAATTGTGCGTCAAGCGCAATATCCGGACGGGGAAAATAGGAGCCACCGATCCACCAGTAGTTACTGGTCGCGTCGAAAATGGTCGGCGTCTGCTCTCCGTGATTGATTCGATGCTGGAATCCCGCGCCGATAGTCGAGTTGCCAAACTTCACATAGCCATCGATGAGGGCACGTGTATCGGTTTGCGAGCTAAGTGGCAGGGGCGAACCGGTGCCACCCCCACCATAGTTGCGGTCGATGGCTGCCGCCACGCCCCATTTCCCCGCATCGTATTTCACCATGGCTGACATTGCCTTGCAGGCCCGCCAGTCAGTCGGCGATTGACCGGCACACCCTCCGGCCGGCGCACTATCCACCGCGTCACGTCCGAGCGAATACGTCACACCCACGGTCAGTCCCGACGACGTGAAGCTATAGGCAATCGAATTGTCAACTCGCGGCTGGGTCAGGTAGGGGTCTAGATCGCCAGCGCCATAGATATTCGGCGCCAGCGTGTCGCCCGTTAGTGCCGTCCAGAAGATTTGCGAATATTGCCGCCCGAGGGTCAACGTGCCCCACCGCCCCGCAAGCCCGACATAGGCCTGCCTGCCAAACAGACGCCCCCCTTGATTCAGCGAACCCTGTGCTGGAGAAAAACCCGACTCCAATACAAAGACCGCACTCAGCCCAGCACCCAGATCCTCTTTGCCACGAAGACCCCACAATGATGGCAGCGAGGCTGTGAGAGACGGCATGTGCACTGAGCTGGACTTCTGAGGACCGATGTTCGTCACATATTCAATGCCGGTATCGATGATCCCATACAGGGTGACAGGACTCTGCGCATGTGACGCGCTCGGCGCAAATGCCGCCAGAAACGAGAACGCCCCCCCAGCCACGTGGCGCCATGCATGGCCACCTCTGGCCCGATTCAACCGTGAGCTCATTTGTCCGTCTCCAATGTTGTTGAGATCTCATATCCACGCAGTTCAGCCCGGCTCGGTCAGCGGCGACTGATCGAGCCGGACGCGTGGTTCATGGTGCTATGTGCGATCACCCTCGCGGCGAGATCATCGGCGGCCTGTGGGAGCCGATCGCCGCGCCACGCGACATGCATGTCAGGCCGGACGAGGACGAGGTCGCGCTCGTAGACGGCGCGAAGCGCGGGATCCGGGAGCACAAGCACATCGAGTGGCGCACCGAGCGCTTCGAACGCGGCGAGAAGCGGATCGGCATCGTGCCCACCCGCGACGTCGATCAGCGTGTAGCGGTCCGACCGTAGCCGGTCCTGGATGGCGCTTCCGTCTGTGAGCCACATGTGGGGAAGCCGCGCGCCCGGCCAGGTCGTGGGGAAATAGGCACGCAGATCGTGCTTCGGGCCGCCCGGCACATTGTCGATAATGGGTGAATCCACATAGCGATAGCCCAGCTCCGCGCCGATCATTTCGTTCGACTTGCGCTGCTGCACGTTCGCCACGTCGACAAGGTGAGCGCGAGCCGCCACCCCTTCCGGCGTATCGTCTCCGATGCCCGGGCGCACCTCGGCCAACCAGGCGCGGTAACCTAGCGACGCGTAGCGCGATGCGCCGACGACCCGTTCGCCAATCTGGCGCCGTTCCGCTTCGTAGGAGGCCAGCAATCCCGGCCCGCCCCACCCTTGCAGCGTGGCGGCCAACTTCCAGGCAAGATCGGTGGCGTCGCCAACGCCGGTGTTCATACCGAGACCGCCCGTAGGGATCACGAGGTGCACGGCATCGCCGGCGAGAAACACCCTTCCCTCTGCATAACGTTCGGCCAGCAGCAGGTTCTGCCGCCACTCCGCGCAATAGAGCATCTCGTAGGGTAGCGGCACGCCGATGATCCGCTCGAACATCCGTCGCATCTCGTCATCGCTCTCGACGGCGGAATGGACCGTCCAGTGACGCGTCGAATCCTGCATGATCATGAAGGTAGGCGGTCCGCCGGCGACCAGATAGTGCCGCCCCCGGCTCGGTCCGTTGCCTATCGGCAGTCGTTCGACTAGTTGCTCGCAGTAGAACAGGCCCTGCCGCAGCCGCGCAATGTCGCCCTCGCCTTCCAGACGGATACCCAGTTGCTTACGCACGCGGCTCGCGCCACCGTCGCAGCCTACGAGGTAGGCGGCCTTCAATGTTCTTCTCGCACCGTCGGCGTCATTGACTGCTACCAGAACGCCGTCGTCCTGCTCGGTAAATTCCAGAAACGTCGTACTCCGCATCACCGTGACCGCTGGCAATTGCTCGGCCACTTCCAGGAGAAGCGGCTCCAGGGTGTACTGCGAAATGAGCTGATAGGGTTCGAGCGGCAGGCTGCCGTCATGGCTCTCGCGCGTCAGCGCAAGAGCCTCCTTCACCGATGGATAGGGCAAGCGCAGGATCGGCGGTTCCACCATGGAGCGGATGATCTGGACGTCCATGGGAACGTCCTCGGGCATGCCGGCGGCACGGATACGGTCCGCGAGGCCGAGCCGCCGAAACATCTCCATGGTCCGCGCGTTGCAACGCTCCATTTTCGGCAGAAACTGGGGCTCCGCCTTTTGCTCGACAAGCACACACGCGATGCCGCGCCTGCCAAGGTCGATCGCAAGTGTCAGTCCTACCGGGCCAGCGCCGACAATGATGACTTGAGTTTCCAAAACTGATCTCCGTTTTCCAACCCTGTCTACCGGACGTGCGTATAAACCATCATCTCGATTATTTTTTAATTAGCGATACTAATAAAACTATCGAAAGATAAGACTCGAATTGATCATGGTCAGCTAGGCCCAGGCTCGATCGATCCGATTCCGTCCCGGCGCATGGTCAGTTAAAACACGCATCAGATGCGATCCTGGTGCAGACCGCGTCTCAAAGGACGGCTTATTCGAGTTCGGCTGGATCGTATTTATTTGATTTTTCAATCATATTTGAAATGGATTGTAGTTGATTTTTCAAATATACCTACTCATGTAAACCCTCAACCTATCGGCGCGGCAAACTGAACTGAACTGAACTGGCTCAAAAATGTTCACCTGGCCGCCGGATCTCGGTGAGCAAACGTCAGACAAGATGCGCGAGAACCTTGGCCGGCATCATGGGCAAATCGCGCAAACGGGCGCCGCTTGCATGCGCCACCGCGTTCGCTAGTGCGGCTGCCGTCGGGCCCAGGGAACATTCGCCTGCGCCAAGGGAAGCCGTATCGGGAGGGTCCAGCAGCACGACGTCAATCGGCGGCACCTCGGCAAAGCTCAGGATCGGATAGTCTTGCCAACTGCGCGTGGTGATTTCGGTGTGACTGAACATGACACGCTCCTTGAGCGCCCAACTCAGCGCCTGAACGATGCCACCCTCGATCTGATTCTTCACGCCGTCAGGATTGATCACGCGGCCCACGTCAATGGCGGCGGTCACTTTCGTCACACTGATCACGCCCGTGGAGCGGTCAACCTGCACGTCGACGACGATCGCCGCGTATGCCCCAATGTTTTTATAACGTGCGTACGCGAAGCCACGTCCGCGCTGCCCGTCGCCCTTCGACCCGACCCGCCATCCGGACTGGCCTACCGCTTCCCGTACCACGGCAATCGCACGCGGATCACTGAGATGCGCCAGCCGAAACGCGACCGGATCGGTATTTGCCGCGAACGCAAGCTCGTCCATGAACGACTCGATCGCAAAGACATTTCCGTAAGCGCCCAACGTGCGCAGCGAACTCGTGCGAATGGGGGCGTCCAGCAGCAGATGGTTCGTCACCTTCTTGCGCGCCAGATCGTAGAGTGGCACCGCATTGCGGTCGCCATTGCCGTATGGCTGTGGAATCGGCACCGGTGCCGACGGCTGAAAGGGCCTGGCGAGGTGCCAGGCGGCCAGCAGATTCACACCACCGGGTTGGCCCGGCCGCATCGCGTGCGAATTGCTCCAAACGTCATAGTTCCAGTCGACAATGCGGCCTTCCCTGGAGAGGGCCGCCTTCACCCGCATCACCATGGCCGGACTGATCGGCGCCCATGCGAATTCGTCATCGCGCATCCATTGAACCTTCACCGGCCGTCCCGCCACCTCACGAGCAAGCAGCGCCGCATCCAGCGCCACATCGTCAGCACCATTGTGGCCGTAGCAACCCGAACCCGGCACGTGCACCACGTCGACCGCGTTCGGGGGCATTTCAAGCACCGTGGCGAGATTGCCGCGCAGCGGAAACGCCCCCTGAGTGTGGGACCAGACGGTCATGTGCCCGTCCTTGAGCTGCGCAACGGAACACGAAGGCCCAATTGACGCGTGTGAAAGATAGGGGCGAGAGTACGTCAGCTCCAGTTGCGTCGCGCTATCAGGCACAGGCGTATCCTGTCCCGATGCGCCAATCACGGCATCTGCGCTTCGCCAGCTTTGCAACGCCGGCTCGAGATGGTCGACGTCCGGCAACGCAACATAATCCGCGCTCCACTGCGTCGCCTTCTGCAACGCGCGACGCGCTGCTATCGCCTGCTCTTCACGCTCGGCGACGACACCGAGGAAGTTGCCATTGCGAACCACGGCGATGACACCCGCGAGCGCCCTGACCGACGCGTCGTCGAGCGAAACCAGTTGCGAGCCATACCTCGGAGGCCGCACGATACGGCCGAAAAGCATGCCCGGCAGACGCATATCCTGAACGAATGCCGCGCCACCGGTGAACTTCGCCGGAAAATCAATGCGCGGCACCGACTTGCCGACCAGCTTGTATTCCGACGGCCGCTTCGGCGTGGCGTCCGCCGTCACCTCGCGTGCGAGAAGCTCCCGTTCGTCCCTTACGATCTCCGCGTAGCTCATGCGGCGGCCGTCGGCAGTCAGCACGACACCGTCCTCGACGCGCAGATCCGCCGCCGACACGTTAAATCGCCGGCACGCCACACCAAGCAGGACCGCCCTCGCCTGAGCTGCGGCAGCGCGTAACACCGCGCCGCCTTGCTCGACCGATTGGCTGCCGAAGGTGTAGGTCTCGTTCGGGCTGCGGGCCGTATCCGCAGAAATCATGTGCACGCGATCCAGATCCACATCGAGTTCGTCCGCAGCGATCTGCAGGAGCGCGGTGAGAATGCCCTGCCCCAGCTCAGCCTTTCCGGTGAAGATCGTGATCGTGCCCGCCTCGTCCACGCGAATCCAGCCGTCAAGCCTACGATTGGCACGAAGGTCAACCGGGAGGTCGGGTTCGTCCCACGCAAACTCGGAGAATGGCGCAAGCGAGAACGTCGCGACTACAGCCCCAGCCAGCTTGCCGAACGCGCGTCGAGAAAGTTTGACGGTATTCATCCACGCAACTCCTGCGCTGCGCGCTGAATCGCACGGACGATCCGGTTGTGCGTGCCGCACCGGCATTTCTGGCCGGCCAACTCGCGCCGTATGGTCGCCGGGTCCGGATCGGGAATTCGCGCTAGCAGTGCTTTCGCGGCCATCAACATCCCGCTCGAGCAATAGCCGCACTGTGCGGCCTGCTCAGCGAGGAAGGCCTTCTGCAACGCATGAAGGTGTTCGCCATGACCCAGGCCTTCAATGGTGGTCACCTGAGCCGAACCTACCGCACCAACCGGAAAGACACATGAGGGCGTCGCATCTTTGCCGACCATCACCGTGCATGCGCCACACTGCGCCTCGCCACAGCCGAACTTTGGACCATTTAACTGGAGATCGTTGCGCAGCACGTAGAGCAGCGGCGTGTCAGAAGCTACGGCCAGAAGGTGCCGCTTGCCATTCACCGTAATCGAAATACCCATGTCACCTTCCTTGAATGCCTATCTCTGATGCCACTTATTCTGGATCAGCCCCCGACGCAGAAATCGCCATCGCGGTTTTTACATTAGCAATGCTAATTTAATGATCTAAATATTCGTTGCAGATTGTCGTGACCCGCTAGCACTCGACGCAGTCGATCCGATTCTTCCTCGAAACACGGCTGAGGAGAACAATCATCAGACACGATGCCAGCGCGGGCACCGCGGCCGCGACAAACAATGCCGTGTTCGACCACTGCAGTTCGATAAGTTGTCCCGCCACCACAGGACCGATAATCGAACCCGCCCGGCCGATTCCCAGACTCCAGCCAACCCCGGTGGCCCGCAGCGAGGTGGGATAGAGCGTCGCGGTCAACGCGTTGACCGCCGGCTGCCCGCCTACAATGCAGATCCCGCTTATCAGCACGACCGCAAAGCGCAATCCTGTCGATAGATCAGGGAGACCGACGCATGAGACCGAAATTGTCGCCACCAGAAAGCTGAACGCGAGCACACGATAGAAACCGAAGCGGTCCATCAACGGGCCCAGCAGCAGTGCACCCGCCGTGCCGCCGATCTGCAATGAGGTACCGATGAGCACAGCCGTCGACACTTCGTGGCCGACTCGCAAGGAAAGCATCGGAATG